>CAZTHE010000005.1:0-60452 GCA_964613495.1 uncultured Acidobacteriota bacterium
TCCGATGATCCAGTTCTGGACGAGCGAGAGTCCCAGGACCTTGGTGTTGCGGAACACCGGTCCCATCTCCTCGTAGCGGACCTTCGCCAGCGGCGGGTACATCATCAGGATGAGCCCGATGGCGATGGGGACCGACGTCGTCCCAACGTTGAACCGGTTCAGGAACGGAACGATGCCGGGGAAGAGGTAGCCCGCACCGACGCCCACGGCCATGGCGAGGAAAATCCAGAGAGTCAGGTAGCGGTCCAGGAAGGACAGCCTCATCGCAACCCCCGCCCCGTGGGCGGCGGAGTCCATGGAACTCATCGGGCGCCTCCCGAAATGGCGTCGGACGGAATTCGGGTCCGAACGGCCCGGACGTCGCGCGCGGAATCGCCATTCGAGGCGCAGAAACCGCTCCGCTTCTTCTCCCTCCGCCACGCGTCGAGCCTGGCGAGCAGATGCCCGGCATCCGCGCGTCTCGAAAGGTTTGCCTTGAGCAGCTTCAGGTGCGCGCGCGAGAGATCGTCCTCGACCCTGCGGAGCGAATAGTAGGACCACAGGCCTTCCTTCCGGTCCGTCGCCAGCCCCGCGTTGCGCAGCGCGGCCAGGTGCCGCGACGCCTTGGACTGGGTGATTCCCAGCACTTCCATGAAATCGCAGACGCAGAGTTCGCGGTTGTTGAACAGCAGCCACAGCATCTTCAGCCGCGCTTCGTCGGAAAGGACCTTGAAGAACCGCGCCGCGTCTTTCATAAAAACCTCCCGGATATATATTCATATATCCGGTTAAACGGATATAGTCAAGAGGGATGTTGACGATCACCGAAGACCTAATTCACACACGCGCTTAGGTTTAGACTGCCGCATCCGGGGCGGCGGTTCGGCAGTCTTGCCTTTTCGTGTTATTCTGAATACGGTCCGGGTGTTTGCGTGATATCCGGTTTCCGTTGAGGGCGCCCGGCCCCTCCTGGAGGACCCTTGAGATGATCCGAAAATCCTGCTCGAAATATGTTCTGATTCTCGCGATGGCCGCGGCCATTGCCTGCCCGGCGCCGGACGCCGCGGCGCAACAGACGGCCGCGCCGCAGTCCGGGGCGCACAAGGTGATCGCCTATTACTTCCACACCAACGCCCGTTGCAGCACCTGCATGAAGATCGAGGCCTATTCCAAAGAGGCCATCGAACAGGGCTTCGCCGGGGAACTGAAAAGCGGGAAGCTGGAAATGCGGATCATCAACTATGAAAAGCCCGAAAACCGGCATTTCATGCAGGACTACAAACTGGTCTCCAAGTCGCTCGTCCTGGTAAACACCGTCAACGGCAAGCAGACCGAATGGACCAACCTGAAAATGGTCTGGCAGCTGACGAAGCGGAAGGACGCCTTTCTCAACTACGTTCGCCGGGAGGTCCGGAGCTACCTGGCCAAAGGTTAGGGCGGATGCAAAACCTGTCCCTGGATATCTTCTCCGCCTTCTGGCTCGGGATCCTGACCTCCATCAGCCCGTGCCCCCTGGCCACCAACATCGCGGCCGTGTCCTTCATCTCGAGGAACCTGGGCTCCTCCTCGAAGGTATTGTGGAGCGGCGTGCTGTACGCCGCGGGCCGCATGCTGGCCTATGTCGTGATCGCCGTCCTGGCGGTGGCCAGCCTTCTCTCCCTGCCGGAGGTGTCCTTCTTCCTTGAAAGGAACATGCACAAGGTCATCGGGCCGCTCCTGATCGTCGTGGGCATCCTCCTGCTGGACGTGCTCCCGATTTCGTTTTCGACCTCGCCGGGCGGCGGTTCGATGCAGGCCCGGGCCGCAAAATGGGGTTTGTGGGGATCGGGGCTCCTGGGAATCATTTTCGCGCTGACCTTCTGCCCGCTGTCCGCCGCGCTTTTTTTCGGCAGCCTGATCCCGCTGGCCGTCGACGGGAAGTCCGCGGTCCTGATGCCGTCGGTCTATGGTGTCGGCACCGCGCTCCCGGTCGTCGCCTTCGCGTTCGTCATGGTGTTCAGCGTGAAGTCGATCGGGAAAATATTCGACAGGCTGACCCAGATCGAAAAATGGATGCGGAAAGGGACCGCCGTGGTTTTCATCGGCGCCGGCCTCTACATCCTGGCCAAAAACATCCTGGGATAAGGAGACGCAATGGCAGAAAAGAAAGTGGTGCGGGTGGTGCGCGGTCAGCGGACCGTGGACGGGGCGGGGGTGAACCTGGTGCGCGTCCTGGGACGGGAGACCGTACGGGACTTCGATCCGTTCCTGATGCTGGATTCCTTCGACAGCCTGAATCCCGCCGATTACGTGAAGGGATTCCCGCTGCACCCGCACCGCGGGATCGAGACGGTGACCTACCTGGTCCGGGGCGAGATCATCCATAAAGACAGCCTGGGAAACGCGGGCGTCATCCGCGACGGGGGAACCCAGTGGATGACGGCGGGATCCGGCATCCTGCACGAAGAAATGCCGCAGGCTTCGGAGCGCATGCTGGGAATTCAGCTCTGGCTCAACCTGCCGCGGAAGGAGAAGATGACGGAACCCAAATACTTCGACATTCGAAAACAGGATACTCGCGAAATCCAGAGAGAAGATCACGCCCTGAGGATCATCGCCGGAAGCTGGGAAGGGGAGGAAGGCGCAAGGCCGCATCACATCCAGGCGACCCTGATGGAATTCCTGCTGGAGGAGGGCAAGGAGCTGCGCATCCCGGCAAGATCCGGCGAAAACAGCTTCGTCTTCCTGCTCGAGGGGGACGCCGTGATCGCGGGCGCGCGCTATGAAGAGAAATCGGCGATCCTGTTCGGCGAGGGCGATGTGGTCCGGATCTCGGCCGGGGACAGGCCCGTCCGGTTCGTTTTTGCGCAGGGACCCCCGCTGCGGGAACCGGTCGCCTGGGGCGGACCCATCGTGATGAACACGCAGCAGGAACTGCAACAGGCGTTTGCCGAGCTGCGCTCCGGGAATTTCATCAAATAGGTCGGGGGCGCCCCCGATTTTCTCACTCCGGATCGAGAACCTGCAGCAGCCGGTGCACCCGCGCGCGGACCTCCTCCACGGTCCGGGTGAGTTCCCGCGCCGCCGCCGCATCCATTTCGCCGTAGCCCCGCATCTTGTGCGGGTAGAGATCCTCGAGCGTGATGTCGAGCGAAGTCAGATTTGTTTTCAAAATCCAGCTCAGGGGCGCGGACGGCTCCGGCAGATCGATCTGAAACCGCTCCAGGAAGCCGTGCAGCTGCTCGCGCACCCCGCCGATGCTTTCTTCGATGCGCACGACCTGCGCCGGGGACATATCCGGAACGTTTCGGGGCCTGGGATCGGATCTGGAGCGGGCGAGAAGGTGCAGGCTCTGGCTCAGCACATCGTCGATGCGCCTGAAGGCGACCAGAATCCTGCGCTTCTGGTTTTCGTTGAGCTCCACCATGCGAACGCTCCGTCCAAAAGTCAGAAAGAGGGCGACCCTCCCGGGCACTGCCGGTCAGGGCTGCATCTCCGGCCAGAACGCCGCCGGTTTCCCGGACCAGACCCACGCGATGAAATCGACGAGGGGCGGCGCGACATTCAGCTCTCGCAGCCTGGTGTTCACCTGTCCCCGGTGATGCATGCTGTGCAGGACGACCTGAAACAGCGTTTCGCCCAGGTTCGGGATCGCGGGATTCCTGCCGAGGCTCGCCGCCAGCATCCGCTCCCAGGGCAGCATCACGGGACGGGCCAGGGCGTCCTCGGTCACACCCTCGAGAAATTGCCGGATTTCGCGGTGGCCGTCGCGCCCCCATTCCATCAGCTCCCTGCCCTGCAATTCGGTGCCGCGGTTGAACCACGCCTCGATATGCGACTCATCCCCCTCGGTGAACTCTCCCCGCCAAACGGCCAGGAAGCTGCGCTGCACGAGATGGATATGGTGCAGCCTGGCCCGGACGGCGTCGTCGAAGCGGGACGCCTCGGACATGAAGACCGCCTGCCAGACCAGCGCATCCGCGCACTCCATGTGTTGAAACTGATCCTGAACGGCAAAAAGAAGACTCATGCGCACTCCCCCCATGATTACGGACCCGGCAGCGGAATCCCCTGTCAATATGCCGTCTTTCTCCGCCGAAATCCAAAGTTATTTGACGGCGCCCCACGGGTCGCCGCCGTGAAATATTTTCGCCGGGAATTGTCTAGGCGCGACGCCGGGTTTTGGTCATAATGGTCGGCCATGAACGGCCGGATACGAGCGCAGATACAACCGGGGATGAAGGTCCGCGTCGTGGAGAAGCAGAACCAGCGGAGCGGGAAGCTTACGGAAGGCACCGTCCAGAGAATCCTCACCAAATCTCCGGATCATCCCCACGGAATCAAGGTAATGCTCGACAACGGAATCGTCGGACGCGTCAAGGAAATCCTCGGATAGACCGGGGCGGCAGCGCGCCCGCCGGATTCGGGGTTCCGGAGCCCGGCCGTGGCACGGCATCCCCGGGCGGCGAGAGGCCCGAAGACGCCGCCGCGGGACTGCGTTCGGAAAGGAGCACGATGCGAATCGCACAAGACAAACGGACGAAGCCGCCGTCCATCCACAACTGGAAGACCACCGACGAGGAAGAAATCGCCCGGCGGCGTTTCCGGGCCCAAACGGAACCGCTGCGGGTGCGCAACCTCGATGCGCGCTCGCCGATTTTCTCCAATTTCGCCGTGAAGTCGGAGAGCGGGCTGACCTATACCGTGGAGATCCGCAGCGTTTCGCGCCGGCGTTTTTCCTGCAACTGCGTCGACTTTCGCATCAACGCCCTCGGCACCTGCAAGCACGTCGAGGCGGTGCTCCTTTACCTGGAGGCTCGCTGCCGGAGACCTTTCGCGCAGGCGCAAAACTCCGCCCCGGGGCGGCTGGACATCGTGCCCGACATCGCGTCGGGCGCGCTGCGCATCGAGGAATACGGCCGGCGTCTGCCCGCGGCCCTCGCACGCGTCGTGGACCCGAACGGCCTCATCCGCATCGAGGACCCGGAAGAGGCCCTGGAGTACCTGCGGAACGCCCGGATCCGCTCGCTGGCGGCGCGAACAGGAAAGGAAGAACGCGCTCCGCGGGTATGAGCAGAAAGTGCAGTCCGGGGAATGGCCGTCGCAGGAGACCCGGGTCCCCCTGTACCCGTATCAGCGCGAGGGCATGCTGCACCTGGCCTTCAGGGAACGTGCCCTGCTTGCGGACGAAATGGGCCTGGGCAAGACCATCCAGGCGATCGCCGCGTGCCGGCTGCTCCGGCGCCTGGGGAAAGCGGAGCGCGTCCTCGTGGTGGCGCCCGCCTCGCTGAAGACCGAGTGGGAAGAACAGATCCAACGGTTCACGGACCTCCCCTATCAGCTCATCTACGGGCCGCGGGCGAAACGATTGCGGATGTACGCGGCGGCGCCGTTTTTCACCATCGTGAATTACGAGCAGATGATCGCGGACACGCTCGACGTCAACCGGCAGCTTCAGCCGGACATCGTCATCCTGGACGAGGCGCAGCGAATCAAGAATTGGGGCACCAAGACCGCTCAGGCGGTCAAGCGCCTGCAGAGCCGCTACGCCTTCGTGCTGACGGGCACGCCCGTCGAGAACCGCATCGACGACATTCATTCCATCATGTCGTTTCTCGACCCTTCGGTCCTGGGACCGCTGTTCCGTTTCAACCGCGAATTCTATGAGCTGGATGAGCGCGGGCGCCCGTCGGGTTACCGGAACCTGGGACAGCTGCACGAACGCATCCGTCCCTTCCTGCTCCGCCGCCGCAAGGCGGACGTCGAGGCGGAACTCCCGGCGCGAACGGATCAGAGGCACTTCGTTCCGCTCAGCCCCGGCCAGCAGAGCAACTACGCCTCGCACGAAATGCAGGTGGCGCGCCTGATGAGTGTCGCGCAAAAGCGCCCGTTGAACCAGCAGGAATCGGACAAGCTGCAGCGGGAACTGGCCATGATGCGCATGATCTGCGACACGAACTACATCCTCGACAGCGAGGACCGGACCTGCCCCAAGCTCGCCGAGCTGGAGAAGATACTGGACGAGTGCCGCAGCAACGAGGGCACGAAAGTCATTGTCTTCTCCGAGTGGGCGCGCATGCTGGAGCTGGTGCGGGAGCTGTGCGACCGCCTGGGGATCGGCTACGCGGTGCATACCGGCGCCGTGCCGCAAAGGCGGCGGCGGGCCGAAATCCGGATGTTCAAGGACGATCCCGACTGCCGCGTGTTCCTCAGCACCGATTCCGGAGGCACCGGGCTGAACCTGCAGAGCGCCAGCGTCGTCGTCAACTGCGACCTGCCGTGGAACCCGGCCCGGCTCGAGCAGCGGATCGCGCGCGCCTGGCGCAAGCACCAGGTGCGGCCGGTCACGGTCATTCACCTGGTCTCCGAGCACACGATCGAACACCGCATGCTCGACACGCTGTCGAGCAAGCAGGCGCTCGCCGACGGCATCCTCGACCTGCGCGGCGACCTCGGCGCCATACGGTTCCGCGGCGGAAGGCAGGCGTTCCTTTCCAGGCTGGAACAGCTGATCGCGCCTTCCCCGAAACCCGCCGCGCCCGCTGCCGCCAGGAAGACGCTCCCCGCGGACCGCGGGCTCGGATTCAGCGACGCCGCCCGGGAGCTCCTCGGTTCATCCGTCGTCCGCTGCGAGGAGCGGTATCCTGCCGAAGGGGCCCATTCCGTGATCGTGGTCGTGGTAGACAAAGACGCGCCGGCCCATCGGGAGAAGCTGTCCGAAACGTTCGAGGAGTATTTCGGCAGGGACGTTTCCGACCCGCTGGCCCCGGTCCGCCTCGAAGTGATCGACCGCGCCACCGATGAGGCGATGGCGCGCCTCGCGGCCGCGGGACTGATCGCCGCCAGCACCCGTGCCATACGGGACCTCGGCGGCAACGGCGGGGACGCGGCATCGGGAATAAGCGAGGCCGACCGCCTGGCTGCCCTGGGATACCGGCGCCAGGCGCAACGCAAGCTGAAGATGGCGGGACTGCTGGGCAGCGGCGGGCTCGCGGAGGAGGAGCGGGACGCCCTGCTTCAGGCGGCAGCCTTTTTATCCCGAGCGTTGAGCGTCGAAAACCGGATCGCGGAGCCCGGTTCACTCGAGGACGCGCTGCGCCCGCCGCACGCGCTCGGCTGGGGCGAGAGCCTTGGCGTCATCCGGGCCTATGTGTCCGATCCGTCTGCTCCGCCGGCTCCGGCATCTGCGGCGCTGCGCGCTTTGGCGGGACCAGGCAATTGATTCCAGATTCCTGATTCAAGATTCCAGATCAGAGATCGATCACAATTCCAGATCCCGGAGCTGCGATCTATTTGAAGGAAACCTGGCCCTTGAACATGGGAGGCGGCTGCGGGTTCGCGGAGAGTGCCGGAGGCGGAGTCTTCGAGGGCTCCGCCTCCGGCAGAGGGGCCGGCATTGGGGGGGGTTAGTTGGGATAAAATCGTATCTGGACCAGCTTCGTCCCGGAATTGCTCAGGTCCCAGAGGTATTCGACAAAATCGGCGATGTTGAACACCCATGTCTCGTCATAGGAGTCGAGCGTAAATGCCTCCAAATCTGCCGGAGACCGGGGGTGTCAGGGCAGAACAAACCATAGGATATACCCGCCATGATAGGCGCATGCGCCCGCGCCGCAGTGACCTGCGTCACCGATTGAATAAATGGGGACGCAGCCGAATTGAAGGAGGCGGCTAGGCGGCGCAGACGAAATCCCTGCCTTCGAGAAATCCCAGCGCGACCAATTCCGCGCGCGCCGTGTTCCTGGGGCCTTCGCGGGCGACCGAGACGATTATCGGCAGCGCTTCCACGCCGGGCAGGGACTCGGGCCGAATCACCGGCGCCCCGTGAATCCTTTTGCCGATCCTCGACGGCTTGACTTCGACGATATGGGACGGGATTTTCCCCAGTTCCGCGAGCGCCCGCCGGAGGGACCGCCCGGTGCCGCCGTATCCGCAGAGAATATAGCGGCTGCCGCCGGACAGAAACCCGGCCGCCAGGTAGTGCGCCTTGCACGCCACGAACCGGTCCAGCGCGTAGCGCCCGTCGGTTCGGGAGTGGCGGTCCGCGCGGTCCCGCCACCATAGCAGCCGCCTGGGCACGACGCCGATCCGCATGCCGGCGCCGAGTGCGCGCAGCACGAGGTCGTAATCCTCCGGCCACCCTCGGTCCGCATAGCCCAACGCGGCCACGTCCCGGCGCATCATCAGGGACGGATGGGCGACCGGGCACTCGACGAATGCGTCGCGCGCGACATCGTCCGGCGAGCGCAGGCTGTTGAGCCACGCCTCGTATTCCCGGAGCCTCCCCGAAAGCTCCGCACGCGGAAACAGCCGCACGTGACAGCCGACGGCCGAGAGCCCGGGATCCTGTTCGAATGCGTTCGCCTGGGCGGCCAACCGGTCCCGATGCATCAGGTCGTCCGCGTCCATACGCGCGACGAGGGGAGCGCGGCAGCGGCAAAGGCCCTCGTTGAGCGCGTCGATCAGACCCGCCCCCGACGCCGGGACGACGCGAAGGCGGTCATCCCTGCCGGCGTGCGCGGAGGCGATGCCGCGCGTGCCGTCCGTAGAACCGTCGTCGACGAGAATGCACTCCCAGTCGGGGAGCGTCTGGCGCGAGATGCTCTCGAGGCACGCGCTCAGTGTAGCGGATGCATTTCGCGCGGGGAGCAGAATGGAAACGCGGGGAGCCGTCGGTCGTTCGCACATGCTTCGGCCCTTCCATGCCACGGATGTCGCGAATCCCGCCCGCTGCTCGACGGGCCGCTACTTCGGAAGTCCGGCGATCCGGCCCTCCAGGATCGCGATTTCTTCCGGCGAGAGCCGGACGCTTTCCAGCGTGCGCTGATACAGAGCGCGGGCCTCCCTCGTTTTCCCCTGCTTGAGATAGATCTCGCCCAGCAGGAGCGTCGCCTCGACGTGGGGCGTCTCCTGCCGGATGATCCGCCGCAGGATATCGACCGACGCCGCCGAATCGCCGCTCCGCTCCAGGTAAAAGGCCAGGGAATAGGCGTACTGCGCATCCTCCGGTTCCAACCGGTAGGCGCGGCGCAGATAATCGATCGCCGGACCCATCCGCTTCTGCTGCGCTTGCACCATTCCCAGGTTATAGGCCGCGACCGCGGATCCTGAATCCAGCTCGACGGCCTTCTTGAAAAAAACTTCGGCCTCCCGGATCTTTCCCATTTCCCCGAGCAGCAGACCCAGGTTCAGATTCGCCTCGAGGCTTTCCGGATACAGTTCCCGGGCCCGGCGCAGGCTCTTTTCGGCCTTGTCGTTCGACCCGAGCGCGTTGTAGGCGAAGGCGATATTCACGTAAGGCAGCAGGCCGCGCGGCTGCAGGCGGATCGCGGTCTCGTAGAATTCGACGGCCTTCGCGTAATCCCGCTGCGAGGAATGGAAATTGCCCATATTGTAGTGCGAGGCCCAGTGGTCCGGACGGGCGTCGAGCGTCGCCTTGAATTCCCCGATCGCCGTGTCGACTGCCGCCGCGGCCGCGGCATCGAGCCAATCCCGCGGAACGGCGGCCATGACGGAGGCGGCCCGGATGCGCACCAGCCGGGACGGATCCCGGACGGCCGCGCCGAGCGCTTTGACCGTCTCCGGGCCGATGCGGTCCCCGAGAGATTCGGCCGCACTGGCGCGCACCAGCGGCGAAGGATCTTCCATCGTGCGCATGAGGACCGGCCATTTCCGCGGGTCCACGCAGGGCCGCATCAGTCGGATCAGCGAGGCGGCGAACACGGCGTCGCGGTCCTTGCGCTCGAGGTATTCCAGCATTGCCGGAAGTTTTTTCCAGTCCCGCTTGCGCGCCGCATCGACCAGGGACGCCCGGTGCAGCACCGGCGCCTGGTAGTCGCGCTTCCGCCACTTCCGCACCCAGCCGTCGGCCCAGGCGGCGTCCTTGTCCGTGTGGCAGACGTTGCAGGCGTTGGGCGATCGGAACTCCATCGTCGCAGCGGGCGCCGGCGGCAGCATCGAATGATCGCTGCGGCGCATCCGGGCGAATTCCGTCATCGGCATATGACAGGAAACGCACTGGCTCCCCGCGCTCCCGTCCGGGTGGTGCGAATGGCCGGACGCATCCTTGACCCTGTCGGCGTGGCAGGGCATGCACGCTTTGTTTCTCTCGTCGGCCCCGAACTGAAATCTCCCGCTCGAGGTGTGGCAGTGCAGGCAGTCCATCTGGCCCGACTGCGCGCAGGGACTCATCAGCCACTGGGTGTACGTGTAGTTTTCCCCCAGGTCCCTTCCGTCGGGGTAGTAATCCGGCTGCTCCAGAACCACCAGGTCAAAATGGTCGAAGAAATCGTCTCCGGGACGGTAGGAAACGGTCAGCGGCGACGCCTTGGCGTGGCAGACGGAGCATGCGCCGGCGGCAATTTTCCTGTCATATTTCGGAGGGCTGATCACGTCGATTTTGAGATCGGCGGGAGGCTGGCCCTTCGAGGCCTCGCGGCAGACGCGGACGTGCTCCACGGCGGACCCGTGGCAGGCCTCGCAGTTGATGCCCGGCTCGCTCCAGACCGAGTTGTAGGTGTCGGTCTTCAGATCGTAATTGCGCGCGAACTGGCTTACGTGGCATCCGTAGCAGGAGGTGTTGAAGGTGTACTCCTGGTCCTTCCAGCCGACGGGATCTTCCTCGATGCCGTGAAAATGGCGGATTCCGCTCGCCGCCGTGTCGAACCAGGCTTTTCGCCTCACGTCGTAGGCCAGGGGGAGGACCTGCAGGCGGCCGCGGTCCATGGGCGTGAGGAAGTAGAAGACGTTCTTGCCCCCCAGCGCGTGCATCAGCGGATACTTGGTGCTTCCGCCCGGACCCGACTCCAGGACCCACGCGCGTTTTCCGTCAAATTCCACGCGGCAGGCGGAGTCTCCGATCGTCAGCGGTTCATCATGGGCCGTGAGCCTCGTCCGGAACAGTTCTGCCGTAAACGGCTGCATCGCCAGGCCGTGATGCGACGGGGCCCAGAGCCGGTAGAAGTTTTCGTGGCACTCGCGGCAGGACTGAGATCCGGAATAGGCGGAGCCATCCGGTCCGGTTTCTCCCGCGGACCGGAAAGACAGGAGGCCCGGCTTGAACCGATAGAGAGCGATCCCGGCCGCGGCGAACGCCACGACGGCCAGGAGAATGACCAGAGACACTTTTTTCTTCATACCGCGCTTTTCCCCTGTTCCCGAACCATGGACCCATATCGGAGCGCGCTGCCGCTCCGCATCCCGTCGGCGGGATACCGTTCCACACCGGGTGCCATACTCTGTCTGCGAAGGTGACGGGTCTGCATTGCTTTTGCATTATTGCCCGACGGCCCGATTCGGCGCAACAAATTCGGCCTCAGGGCATAATCCCCGGCAACGCGATTCGGTTTTTCCACGAGCAAGAGGTCCGGGCTTCGCCCGGACGCGGGAGCTAAACCGCCCATTTGTCGGAAGCGCTTTTTCCTGAGCCGGGCTCAAAGGTTGGCTTTGAGGCGTTTCCAAACAGGCTCTGCCACGAATTGCACGAATTTTTGCCCGCACATTCGGGCAGGGCTATTTCTTCGCGAGGAGGCAGTAGAAGCCGGGCTCGTCGACGAACAGGTCGATGCGCAAATCGTTTCGCCGGAACAGATCTCGCATTTCCGATTCCGCGGGGAGATGGTCGTGCATGACCGCGTCGCACGACCCGTGGTGCTTCTTCAGTCCCTCGGACGACTCGAGGTGGGCGACCACCAGCGTCCCCCCGCGCTTCAGGATGCGCGACAGCGCCCGCAGGGTGCGCTCCTTGTCGTGAAAGTGCGGAAAGCAGGCGAAGCAGACCACCACGTCGCAGGTTTCGTCCTCCAGGGGCGCTTCCGCGGCGTCCCCGACGATGAAGCGGATATTGTCCTCCGTGTGAAGTTTTCTGTTGGTCTCGATCATCTTCTCCGCAAAATCCAGTTCGTACAGCATCCCGGTTCGCGTGATCCGCTGCAGGATCCTGGGAACGAGAATGCCGGATCCGCAGCCGGCATCCAGCACGTGGTCCCCAGGCTTCAAAGGCAGGACGGAAAACAGCCGGTCCAGTCCCTCCCGGTGCAAGTCCAGCCGTCCGGTCTCCGGATCCCTGTAAAAGGTATCCAGCCAGGATTCCGCCCGGTCATTGAAGAACTGTTTTCTCGTCCGATAGATTTCTTCCGGAGTCCGTTTCATGGTCCGAATTCCTTTGAGAGCGCTTCCGGCGATGGCGCTTCGGAGAAAAGAAAAACGCCAGAGCGAAGATCGCCGTGGCCATCAGTACGATGGACGCTCCGGAGGGAAGGTCGAAGACATAGGAAAGCATCAGTCCCGATACGCAGGCGGCGATGCCCGAGGCGGCGGCGATCAGGTAAAAGAGCCGCAGGTCGTAGGCCAGCTGCATCGCGGTGGCGCCCGGCTGGATGAGCAGCGCGAAGATCAGCAGGCCGCCCACGGTCGACAGGTTCGACGACACCACCGCGCCGGTCAAAAGAAGCAAAGTGTAATAAATGACGCGTTCCGGCACGCCGCCCGACGCGGCCAGCTTCCGGTGGAAAAGCACCGCGCGGATTTCCTTGAAGAAGAGCAGGATGAACAGCAGCAGGACGGCCGTGAGGACCGCGAGCACGGCGAGGTCGCGGCGGGAAAGCGACAGCATGTTTCCCCACATCAGGCCGAGCGCCCCGGCCTTGGTCCTCGTCAGCACGCTCATGCCGAGAAACGCGATCCCCATCAGGAAGGAGAAGAAAATGCCCAGCATGTTCTCCGGCGCCATGCGCGACCGGTCGGAAAAGGGCGCGAGCACCCCCGCCACGATCAGGCACAGGGCGAATCCGCTAAGGACGGGGTTGACTCCGGCCAGCATGCCGATCACGGCGCCCGCCAGCGCGGCGTGCGACATCGACACGCCGATCAGGGGCAGCCGCATGAGGATGATGAACACGGAGAGCATGGAACAGCTCATCCCGCACAGGACGCAGGCGGCGAGGGCCCGCTGCATCGGGAGATAGGTCAGCCCTTCGAGAAAATGGTCAACCAAAGGAAACGAACCTCCTGCCGTTCCGCTCGAAAGTTTCCAGGGGATATTCGAAGAGCGCGCTCAGCATGGAACCGGTCAATGCGCGGTCCACGGACCCGTCGAAGACGATTCGCCCGTGATTCAGGAAGACGGAGCGCCGCATGCATTTGGGTATCAGGTTGAAATCGTGGGTGACGTACAGGACCGCCATCGATTCCCGCTCGTACAGGTCCGCCACCAGGTTGAGTACTTCCATCTGGACGGCGATATCGAGGTTGGCGGTCGGCTCGTCCAAAAGGAGGATCTCCGGCCGCTGGATGATGGCGCGCGCCAGCGAAATTTTCTGCCGCTCCCCGCCCGAGAGGTGGCCGAGCGGCCGGCGGGCCAGGTGCGCGATGCGCATCATCGCCATCAGTTCCATCGCCCGCGCGCGTTCGGGTTCGCCGGGGGACCGGAACAGGCCCGTGCGGCCGTAGACGCCCGTCAGCACCGCCTCCAGCGCGAGGATCGGGAAGGACGGATCGATTTCGAACGACTGCGGGACATAGCCGACGCGCATGCGGGCGGCCCGCGCGCGCTTCCAGGTTTCGGCGCGCCCGAAAAGGCGGCACCGCCCGTCGAATCTCTCGAACCCGGCGACGACGTTCAGCAGGGTGGTCTTCCCCGCCCCGTTGGGTCCGACGATGCCCACGAACTCGTTGCGCGAAACCCGGAAATCGACCCGGTCCAGCAACACCGCGTCGGACTTTCGGACCGACACCCGGTCGAGTTCAATCACCGGATTTTCCATCACATCCTTCCCGCCGCCAGTACGGCATCCACGTTCTCCTCGAGAGTGGCCAGGTACCCATTTTCGGACGGGAAGTTGGCAATGACCACGTGCGGCACCTTCAGCGCCTCGGCGATTCCCTTCCCGGCCTCCGGCCCGGACTGGAGATTGTCCACGATCAGGGCGGCGCCGCTCTCCCGGCCGATCCGTATGAGCGATGCGATTTCCCTGGCCGAGATGGATTCGGGCCTGCCGTATTCGCCCGCGATCCGGCATCCCATCCATTCCAGCGGGCCACGGAGCATGGAGGAAGCGATCACGCCCATCGGGGCAATGCCGGCGCGGCGGATCTTTTCGCCGAGCGCCCTGTCTTTTTCGGCGACCTCGCGCATGGCGCGGTCGCGTCTCTCGGCGATCCGGCCCGCATGCTCCGGGAAGCGTCC
This sequence comes from uncultured Acidobacteriota bacterium, assembly GCA_964613495.1. Lineage (GTDB taxonomy): Bacteria > Acidobacteriota > UBA6911 > UBA6911 > UBA6911 > UBA6911. The sequence goes on from CAZTHE010000005.1 coordinate 14,144, forward strand.
CGATAGCCTGTCCGCAAGTATCTTCATACCTTCGACGTAGAACGGCGGCGCCATCCAGTTGCGGCCCTGAGTATCGATACGGATTTCCCTGGCGGCATCCCTCTCCACATCCTGCATGAAGGGCATGTTGACGAAAGATATCACCAGGTCCGCCTTTTTGACCCTGGCCAGATCGGAAAGCTTGACGTCATAGTGGCCGGGGCACTGTCCGGGAGGCAGGATGGCGGCCGCGGTGAATGATTCGGCCGGCAGCAGCGACTCGCACATGCCCGACAGGATGGTGTCGGACGTCACGATGCTTTTTTTGCCTTCCGCCTGCTTGTCTGGCGTATTTCCGCCGCAGCCGGCAGAGATGAATGCGGTCAGCATCAAAACAAGGATTGCAGACGCCGTGGTTTTTGACGCCATGTTCGATTTCTCTCCTCTCAGCGGCATGGCGGGCCTTTGATTCCGGATTCCGGATTCCGGATTGAATCCAGCCTGCCGAAAACTCATCAGCCTATCCGGAATCCGAAATCTGAAATCTGGAATCCTTTTTTTGTTCCCCGCCGCTCGCACTTGCGGGTCCTGCGCATTAATGAAACCGCACCTTCAACCCGGCAACAAATGTGATGCCGGGCATATCGTAGCCGACGGCATACTGGTAGTCGTCGTCGAACAGGTTGTTCACGCCGATGTAGATCTCCGAATTTTTCATTTCCCACGACGGCCAGTCGAAACTGCGGCTCAGTTTCAAATTGACCAGCGCACTGTCGTCCAGCCGGAGGGCTTCGCCAAGGTCGGCATAGTTGAATCCCTGGGTGCGGAAACTGGTGCTCGAATATACTCCGTGCAGGTGCTGCAGGTCGGCATGCAGCCGGTATTTTTTCAGCTGCCAATCGGCCCCAACCTGCAGCTGAAACTTCGGCGTGTAGGACAGGCGTGAGGTCGTGAGGCCGTCGTTTCCGGTGGCTTCGGAATCCAGCCAGGTCACTCCGCCGAAAAGGTCTACCGTATCCACGGGCGATATCGTGCCGGTGATTTCCAGGCCGTCGATGCGGTATGAGCCGATCGGGTCGTTCCACTGGGTGGGAATAGGCCCGAACATGTATGCGCGGAACCGGTCCTTCCCGTCGTCGCGGAACATCGTCAGTCCGAGGGACGCGGCGCCCGGCAGGTTGTGCGTCAGGCTGACCTCGTAATGGTCCACCACTTCCGGTTTGATTTGAGACCAGTACTGCGCGGGATTTTCGACGGCCGAGGCGTCGAGCACGAGCGCCTGCAAAACCACGGGGCTCGGGTAATTGGCGCCCCTGGCGTAGTTGAATGCGAAGTCGGTGTCCTTCCACCCGATCACGATTCCCGCCTGCGGCGAGGACGCGTTCTTGAATTCGCCGTGGGCATAGAAGCGATACCCGGCCGACGGGATCACATGGAAGCCCCGGGAATCGCCCATCATCTGGCTCAGCGCCACGTAGGGCGAGAAGAGCGTGATTTCGGGGAAATTCCAGACCCTTTCCGCGCGGCCGCCGTTGACTCCCGCGACGACTTCGCCGCTATTGGTCCTCTGCGTGTTCGTCAGGTCCGCCCGGTCCAGGTCGAATCCGGCCACGAGTTCCCCGCCGTCCCAGAGGCGAATTTTTTCCTTCGCGCGGATCCCGTACAGGGCGATCTCCTGCAGCGAGGAAACGCCGCCCCCACCGTAGGGGACGCCGTTGTTCAGTTCCTGCCGCAGTTGGAAGTCGGTGTCGTTCCAGTACGCCTTCACAAAACCTTCGGTGCTGTCGTAGTAGTGGTTCAGCGTCAGGGTGGCAAACGTGGTTTCGGTGTCGAATCGCTCCGCCATCGGCCAGACGACTCCGGGCACGTCTTCGGGCATCGGCGCGAGGGTCTGGGAGTTCACGTAGCTGGCCACGAAACGCAGGTCCCATTCGCGGGTGAGGCGGAAACCCGCGTTGGCGTAATAGCTCTGCTGCTGGGAGCGGGAATGCGCGACATGGCCGTCGGTCGACGTCCAGCTCTGGGACAGGAAGAGGTCGAAGGACCCGTCGCGGTATCCCCCGTTGAGAGACTGGTCGAAGGTGCCGAAATTGCCGCCGCCGAGATCCAGCCCGAATGTCCACCCGTCTCTGGTCATGGTGCGGGGCAGGATGTTGATCGACGCGTATCCGCTGCCGAACTCGGACGGCTGGGGGCTCTTGAAGACCTCGATCCCGCCGATGGTGGAAACGGCGGTGCCGTCGCCCAGCACCTGGCCGTAGAGCGCGCCGAAGCGCGGCACCCCGTCGAACTGGACGGCGAAATCGGAACTGGGGTGGCTCGCTCCCCGGCCGCGGATATAGACGCTGTGGCTGGTCTGGCTTCCGGCCAGGTTCCTGCTCTGGAACATGACGCCGGGCACGCTGCGCAGGGCCGATTGGAAATCCAGCGGTTCGAGCTGCCCGATCTGTTCGTCGGTGACCAGGTTGTGCTGGGTCGCGTAGCGGGTGGTGAGGGGAGTCACCGGCTTGACGTCAGGGTTGACGTAAGGCGCTTCCGTGACGGTAATCTCCTCCAGCTCGTAAGTTTTGTCCTCATCGGCTTTCCGGGAGCCCGCACCGGACTGCGCCGACGCCATGGCCGGGCATAGACAAACGGTGATGGCGAGCAGCGCAATAAGCCGGCTTCCACGCAAATTCATTTATCTCGTCCTCCTCGGGACTCTCAAGAATGGTAGTACGATTTTTAGAAACGTAACACTAACAGAGAAGAAAGGCGTTCTCAAGAAAAAACAGATCATGCGAGCGATCAGGTTGGAAGGTTTGAAGGTTTGAAGGTTGGGGGGTTGGGGAGAGTTGGAGAGATTCGTGAAATCCGTGGCCCCTCCCAGCCTCAATTCACCGGCGAGATTCGTGAAATGCGTGGCATTGGGTCGGGGCGGGATAATATTTTGACGGCGGGGTTTACGTGTTATCGTCCAACCGGAACCGGATGGCCATGCGGGCGCGGCAGGCTATGGGGGTTCCATTTTCCATGGCGGGCTTGAATTTCCACAACCGCACCGCTTCCAGGGCAGCCTCATCGAAACCGTGGCCGGCCTTCTCGAGCACGCGGGCTTCAATCAGGCGCCCGGCTTCGTCGAGGAGAATGGAAAGCACCACCTTCCCTTCCCTCCCCATCCTGCGGGCGTATTTGGGGTAAACGGGCTTGTTCATTTTCACGAGGCGCGGACCCGTTTCCGTCCCGAGGACGCGTTCTTTTATTGCCTCGCCGCCCGCTGGACCGGGCAATCCCTTCGCGCTTCCCGTTCCCGGCGTCCCGGATCCCGAGGCGGAACCTCTGCCGGCGCCGCTTTCATGCCCGGCCCATCCATAGGAGTGTCCGCCGGCGGACATTCCGAACGACAAAAGGATCGATCCTGCCGGCAACCCGAAGCTCAACGGATCGTACGGCTCCGCATCCGGAGGCGCCGGGATGGCGGCCAGCCGAAGCGGCTCTTCATCTTCGGGGCGAACCGGGGGAGGCGGGGGTTCCGGTGCGGGCGACTGCGGCTCTTCGGGAACGACCGCCGTCCGCAGCGGGGCCGGTTCTTCCCCTCCGCGCGCCGTGTCGAGTTCCTTCGCGACGGCGAGCCGCGCATCGGCCCAGGTCATCGGGCGGACGACGAAGACGACATCCATGAGCGCCGCGTCCGCTTCGACCAGTCGATACGAGCCGAAAATCAGCAACGCGCCAAGCGCGAGAGCATGAAACGCAACCGAGACAGACAACGCCGTCGCCCGTCGACGCCCCGTCAATGTCCGACCGTCATTTCCGCTAAACATGGAGAACCTGCCGCCCAATAGGCTTCCCACCCTGGAGTTCATCATCGTAACATGATTATTGCAAATGTAACACTGGGTTTCTTGCCTTCCGGCCTTCTGTCTCATTGCAGGGTTGCCGGTGTTCCAATCGAGGGTTTGAACGCAACCCTTGGTTCCCGCATCCCGGTTTCCGCGTGCATGAACTATTTAAATGAACTTTTTCGCGAATTTATTGTCTCTATAAACAACCCTTTTGTTATTCTCGGGCCTTTCCAGGATGCCAGACGGAGCGCCGGAGCGATAATGCACTCGATTCGTGCCCTGCTGACGAGAGTCGGCCTGACGGCCGCGATCCTTTTCCTGGCGGCGGCGTGTGCCGCGGAGCAGGACAGCAGCAAGATCTTCACGCGGAACCCTCTCGACGAGATCCGCGACGAGCTGATGATGGTCCTCGAAGCGGCCGGAGTCCCCTTTACCGCCGAACAGCAGAAATCCGTCACGTTCGTCCTGGAGGAATCCCGCCGCGCGTCGGAGCAGCTGTTCGGCAGCGTCATGGACTTCTCTTCCGGCCCGCCGCAGGGGGAGCAGCTCGACCGAGCGATGGCGGCCATCAAGTGGATGAACGAGGACTTCGCCAAACGGATCCGCAATTACCTGACTCCCGAACAGCTCGCCGCCTGGGACGCGCACGTCAAATCCCGCGCCGCTGCCGCGGAGCAGCCGGGAAAGACCGCCGGCACCAGCCAGCAGGTCCAGCAGATACGGGTCAACAACAACGCGTTTACGGCGGAAACCCAGTACCAGGGCTATCCCTTCAGCGGCGGCAGCTACGGCTATTCCAGCGGAGGCGGGGTTCAGGCAGTCGTCATCAACCGGGGGGGCACGGGCGCGTGGCACGGGAATCTCCAGTTCCAAATCAAGGACGACGCCCTCGACGCGAGGAACCCCTTCGCCTCGAACAAACCGTCGTACCAGCAGCGCAACATCAATCTCGACGCGAGCGGCCCGGCCCTGAAAAACCGTTTGACGCTCGGCGGCAGCTTCAACCAGAGCATGCAGGACAACGCCGACACCGTGAACGCCGTCACCCTCGACGGCCCGGTCCGCATCGGCTTCACCCGGCCGCAGATCTCGCGCTACGGCTACGTCGATGGGATCTACCAGCTCGCCGAAAAGCAGTCGCTGCACTTCGAGTATTACCGCCAGCGATTTTCTATGGATAAGCAGGGGATGGGCGGACTGACGCTTCCGGAGCGCGCGGTGGACTACGCCGGCGGCGACGACTACGTCTACCTGCGGCACGTCTGGTTCGCCTCGGAAAAACTGGTCCAGGACATCTCCTTCTCCCTCGACTCCTATTTCCAGGAATCCGTCCCCGCGACCGAGGGAAGGTCCTTCAACGTGCTGGGGGCTTTTTACGGCGGGAGCTCGCAGGACCGGTCGCGGAGCGACAACTCCGGCATGTCGATCCAATCCCTCTGGCTGTATACGCTAAAGCGATGGGCCGTGCGCACTGGTGGCCGCATGTACCGCAGCATGGCGGACGAGCGTTCCGACTACAACTTCCAGGGGACTTTCACGTTTGCGGACCTGGACTCGTACCGCGAGGGACGCCCGATCCTCTATAGCGAGGTGCGGGGGGACCCCGTCCTCGAGTATTCCCAGAACGAGTGGAGCGCCTTTTTCCAGAACGAATTCAAGGCGACGAACCGCATCTCGCTGTTCTTCGGCCTGCGGTACGGATACCAGGGCAATCTCGACGACTTCAACAATTTCGACCCGCGCGTGGCGGCGGCCTTCGCGCTGGATAAATCCACGGTGATCCGCGCCGGGATCGGCGTGTTCAGCATGCGCGTCCCAAGCTATGTGGAGATGACGCTGGCCCGCATGGACGGGAAGCGCCAGGTGGAGATCGTTGTCAACAATCCCTCCTACCCCGACCCCTACCAGTCGGGCGAGGTGACCATCGTGCCGCCGGCGTCCCGCCGCGTGCGCGCCCCGGATCTCACGGCGCCGTATTCCATAAACGCCTCGTTCCAGATCGAGCGGAGTCTTCCGCGGAACCTTTTCGTGACGGCGTCCTACGATCACCACACGGGATACAACATACTGCGCAGCCGGAACCTGAACGCTCCCCTGCCGGGCGAAACCGAGCGCCCGGACCCGGCGGAAGGAAACGTCTGGCAGCTGGAATCGACGGGCAAATCGAAGTTCAAGGCGTTCCGCGCCTCGATGCGCCAGCGCTTCAGCATCTTCAACCTGAACGCGAGCTATTCGCGCGAGGTCGAGGGGAGCGTCATCACCCAGTTCGGGGCCCCGACCGACAATTTCAACCTGGACGCCGACTACGCCGAGTACGTCCGGCACCAGGCGAACATCAGCGTCAACTCGCGGTTCTTCCTGGGGACCTACGTGAATGCGGACATCACCTTCGCGAGCGGGAATCCCTATACGGTCACGACCGGGTACGACGACAACGGCGACGGGGTGACCAACGATCGTCCCGAAGGCGTGCCGCGTTACTCCCTGCGCGGACCGCACCAGAGCAACGTGAGCTTCAACGTCTCGAAGACGTTTCCCCTGGGCGGCAAGAAGGACACCGCCGCCGCGACCAACGTCAACGTCTTCGCCAACTTCTACAACGCCTTCAACCGCACGAACCTGGGCACGCCGATCGGCGTCCTGAGCTCGCCCTTCTTCGGCAAGTCGATCAGCGCCTACAACCCCCGCCAGATCACCATGGGAATGCGTTTCCAGTTCTGATCCCTCCTTGTCCCTGCAGCGTCTCCAGGCAGTTGATAGTTGATAGTGGGCAGTGGGCAGTTGTGGCGGCAGAAGTACGACGGGTCGGAAAGAAGGGTTGTGGTGCGCAGGAAAAGCCGCAAGGCCGGCCTGCTGGCCCGGCGCAAGCAGGAGCGACAGGTGGACGGAAGGTTCGTCCGGGCGAAGCCCGGACCTCGCGCGCGAGTCCTATGCACTTGATCTGCGCCGGGGGATTGATACACTGGGCGCCGTGAACCCGGCCGGCAGGGTGAAGTCGCAGCGGGTACGGGACAAGGACCTTGCGGGCCGGAGAGATTCAGGAGACATCCCTATGAAGCGTCGCATTTGTGCTTGCCTGTTTGCGTTTCTGGCCGCGGCCTATTTGTCCGCGTCGGTTCCGGCGGATGCGGCTCAATCCTGCGAAAGCCTGGCAGCCGTGCGGATGGAGAACGTGACGATCGAGTCGGCCGCGGCGATTAAGCCGCCCTGGGAGATTCCGCCCACGGCGGGCGCGTTCGGCACGCCCAGGGGCCAGATGGTGAACGCCGCCTTTTGCAGGGTGGTGGGCTTTTCCACCCCGACGAGCGAATCCCGCATCGGGTTCGAGGTGTGGCTCCCGGTCGAAAAGGAATGGAACGGCAGGCTGCTCGCCGTAGGCAATCCCGGATTCATCGGCGGCGTTTCGCGCGGCGCCCTCAAGGACATCGTGGAAAGGGGATTCGTGGCCATATCCACCGACACCGGGCACACCGAGGAAGGGTATTCCTGGGCCGCGGAGCATCCGGAAAAACTCGTCGACTGGGGATACCGGGCGGTCCACGAAACGGCCGTGGCGGCCAAAGAGCTGATCCGTGCGCATTACGGCAAGCCGGTCCGCTACTCCTACTGGAGCAGCTGCCATAACGGCGGCAACCAGGGCCTGAACGAGGCTCAGCGCTACCCGGACGACTTCGACGGCATCGTCGCCGGAGATCCCGCCTATTACGTCTCCCGTTTGCAGGCCGGCTCGCTGTATATCGGGTGGGTCTCGCTGAAGGACGGGACGCGAGCCCCGGGATACATCTCCCCGGCGAAGTATCCGGCGATGCACCGGGCGGCCCTGGACGCCTGCGACGGCAAAGACGGCCTGGTGGACGGGATCATCGAAAACCCTCCCGCCTGCCGGTACGATCCCGCCGTCATGCTGTGCTACGGCAGCGACCGCCCGTCGTGCCTGACCGCGGCGCAGGTGGAGACGGCGAGAAAAATCTATGCCGGGGCGAAGTTCAACGACGGCACGCCGATCTACGGCGGTTTCGAGCCGGGGACGGAGCTGGACTGGGGCATGATGGCCGGCGGACCCGAACCGCTCGGCCTCAGCACCGGGTATTTCAAGGGGATGGTCTTCAAAGACCCCAACTGGGATTATAAGACCTTCGATCCCGGCCGCGACACGCGCCTGGCGGAAGAGCGGACGGGAGCGGCCGTGGACGGAATCGATCCCAACCTGAAACCTTTTAAGGAGAGCGGCGGCAAGCTGATCATTTACCAGTCGTGGAACGAAACCACCATCATGCCGCGCACCATCATCGACTATTACAGAAAGGTCGAAGGAGCGATGGGCGGGCCGGCGGAGACGCGGGACTTCGCGCGGCTGTTCATGGCCGCGGGCATGGGGATGTGCCCCGGATTCGGCAATGCGAAGGATTTCGACGCGCTGGACGCGATGCAGCGGTGGGTGGAGAAAGGGATTGCGCCGGACCGCATCCTGGCGCAGCACAGGGACGACAACCGCGAAGTCTTCCGCACCCGTCCCGTGTGCGCGTATCCGAAAGCGGCGAAATACAAGGGCAAAGGCGACCCGAACGACGCCGCCAATTTCGAGTGCAAATAGCAGCCCGAACCCTCAATGACGCAAATTGGCCACGGATTACACGAATTTTTTGCCTCGGTTAATCCGTGAAATGCGTGTCAATTCGTGGCAGGCGGTTCCCGCGGCTATTTGCCCTTGCCCCCGCGGGCGCACAGCGCGCGCCCGACGACGCCGCATCCGCCGCCGCCGGTGGGGGAAATGCTCGATCCGCCGTAGCCGAAATTGAACATCCAGGCATCGCCGAGGGTATTCTTCGACCCGGACCAGACGTTGCCCGACTGCACGTTGATGGGCTCCCTGGCCTTGTACTGCTTCTTCAGGCTCCTGTCATACAGGCCTTCCAGCTCCTCGAACGTCGGCAGCCGCCAGTCCGTGTGACCCCCCAGCGTCAACTCCTCGCAATGCGCGTTGGCCTGGTTCCAGTTCAGATCGACGCCATTGTCCTCGACGGTCCACATCAGACCGGTCGAGGTGTCCTCCCAGGTTTTTCCGGCTTCCTGGGCCACCGCCGACTGCGCCGCCGCGAAAAGCAGGAAAACCATCAATAAGGATACCGCCCGGCGATCGAGAAACCTTTGTGAGGACATAAAACCGCTCCTTGAAAAAAGCTGCGCCTGTTCGGCCTGCTCCGGCCGCCCAGCAGAATAAGCAATACGGGCCCGCCCTGCAATCAATTCTTTGCAGCCGCCGCCCGGCCTGATTTTATCGCATCGAATCGTGTAACATCCCGCCGTCTTTTGCCATGATATATCCCTGACAGCCTGGCGGCATTTCATCCGGGAGGACGCATGTCGGGGAAAACGGCACAAGGAATGACTCGCAGATCGTTCATGAAGGGCGCGGCCTCGGGCACCGCACTCGCGGCGGCAACGGGCGTCGGATGGGCGGCCGCAGGAACGGGCGCCGTCCCGGCCTCCCGATCCGGCGCATATTCCTTCGAAACGCCGCCGCCGCCCATCCCAGCCGGCGAAATCAAAGGCAAGGTCACGGCGGAAATCGTCGTGATCGGTGCCGGGACGTCCGGCCTTGTCTGCGCCAATGCGGCGGCGGAAAACGGGGCGAACGTCGTCGTGATCGCCTCGAGCCCGGCGCCGGTGGGCCGCGGCGGCTCCATCCACGCGTATGACAGCCGGCTGATGCGCAGCCTGGGCCTCGCGCCGGGCTCTGCCGCCGGAATCAGGGATGGGTTGAAAACCCACTCCTACAGGGTGGACCAGGAGAAGTGGTGGCTCTGGGTGCGCAAAAGCGGCGAAGCGATGGACTGGCTGATCGACAAGATGGAAGCCGCCGGATACCGGACCGTCATCGAGGTGGGAAACACCGATCCGGAAGGCGTCATGACGATGCGCCCGGGCTCGCACTCGTGGCTGGGAAAGGGCATCAAAACGGCGGGACGCAGCCAGCAGATCGTTGCGGACACGCTGGCAGAAACCGCCCTGGCGCGCGGCGTGCGGTTCGATTACAGCACGACGGCGGCGCGGCTCATACGCGAAAACGGGAATGCCGGCAGGGTCCGCGCCGTGGTCGCCAAAACTCCGGACGACGGCTACTGCGTCTACGAAGGAACGAAGGCCGTCGTCCTCGCCACAGGAGATTTCAAGGACGAGGAGATGGTGGAGAAGTACTGTCCCTGGATGCTGCCGCTGGTGAAAGCCGGGGGAGGCATCTACGCGGGGGACGGGCACAAGATGGCCCTGTGGGCCGGCGCGGCCTGGCAGAAGACCGTCCCCAACGCCCCCATGCTGCTCGGCGGCGCCGGTCCCGGGACGCAGCCGTACAGGGCATTCACCGGCCTGGCCGTGAATAAAAACACCGTGCGCTTCGGCAACGAAGACTGCCTGCGTTCCTTCGCGGGCGCCGCCCAGATGCTGCAGCCGGATCTCACCGTTTTCGCCGTCTGGGATTCGCACTATGCCGAAAAGGCCGCGCCGTGGACGCCCATCGGGTCCTATTACGGCGGGCCCAAAGAAATTTCGGTCCAATCCGTGATCGACGGGTGGGAGGAAAACGTCCGGTACGGCTCCATGGTCAAGGCGGACACGATCGGCGCACTCGCGGAAAAGCTCGGGCTGCCGGCCGCCGCGCTGAAGGCGACGGTCGAACGGTACAACGGGTTCTGCGCCACGGGGGAGGACGGCGATTTCGGCAAGCGGTCCGGCCTGCTCATCCCCGTCGAACGGGCGCCGTTTTACGGCGAGGTCAGCCGGTCCCCCTATCTCCTCAATATTTCGGGCGGATTGCGCACGGACGCCCGAATGCAGGTCTTGGATAAACATGACCGGGTGATTGAAGGGCTGTACGCTGTCGGCACCATGGCCGGCGACCTGTATTCGGGCATTTACACATTCCTGGAACCCGGCCACAACCTCGGCGCCGCCTGCCTCACATTCGGCTACCTCGCCGGCAAAGACATCGCGCGGTCGAAGGCCCGGGGATAGAGCCCGATGGAGACGCATCCCACGGGACAAGGGCAGAATAGGATTGCCGATGACAACGGCGACGATTCGCTGGTAAGATTCCTCTCTATTGGAGGAGGTAGAATAGTGGACACGGATCAATGCGCCTGCACGGGCAAGACACTGGCCCGGCTCGTACGCCCCGCGGTGCCGGCGCTCCTCGCCCCCGGGGGGGAAAAATCGATGAGAACGAGCGGCAAATCCGATCAGTGCATGCGCATCAGGCGCCTTCTGCGCCTCTGGGCCTGCCTGATATTCCTGATCCATCCCGCCCTTGCGCAGGACGCCGGAACGGATCCGCAGAAACAGGCCGCGGGAGAGGAGCAGGCGCGCCTGACGGCCGAACACGTGACGATCACGGTCACGGCGCGGAAAGAACCCGAACCGGCGCTGTCGATCCCGCTCAGCGTTACCGCCGTCCCGGAGACCGCACTGCGGGACCAGGCCATTCGCGCCGTGAAGGACGCCGCCCTGTTCGCGCCCAACGTGATCATCAACGAATTCACGGCCAGGGCGGTCAGCAATCCGTTCTTCAGGGGCATCGGGGGGAGCCCGGCCAATCCCGGGGTCAGCACGTTCATCGACGGCGTCCCGCAGTTGAACGGATTCTCTTCCAACATCGAAATGGCCGACGTCGTCCAGGTGGAGTTCGTGCGCGGCCCCAGCGGATCCCTCTTCGGCCGCAACACGGCCGGCGGCCTGATCAACATCACCAGCCGCCCGGAATCCGAAACCTGGGCTACGCAGGTCCAGGGGGCTTTTGGCAACTACGGCTACCGCGACGTCCGGGGATCGGTTGCCAGCCCGCTTCTCAAGGAGCGTTTCAGTTTCAACCTGGCGGGCGGCTATTCCGGACGGGACGGCTATACGACCAACGATCTCAACGGCGGCGATCTCGACAAACGGGCCGCCGGTTTCGGCAAGGCGCAGCTCTTCCTGAGAATAAGCGACAAATGGAAGGCCCGTTTGATCTTCACGGGCGAACGGGACCGCGACGGGGACTACGCGCTGGGAGACCTCGGATACATCCGCGAGAATCCGAACCACGTAAGCCGCGACTTCGAGGGATTTTCGCACCGCTGCGTGGGATCGACCACGTTCCGGCTGGACCGCGAGGGAGCCTCGGTTGACTTTTCCTCCATCTCGGGAGGCCTCTGGTGGAGTAACGACGTCTTCACCGACCTGGACTACCAGACCGCCACGTTGTCGAACGGCGGCCTCTTCGCGACCAGGAAAAACCGGGAGGACCAGTACCAGTTCACCCAGGAATTCCGCTTCTCTTCCTCCGGGAGCCGCGCGATCTCCCTGGCGGATTCGGTGAGCCTGCGCTGGCAGGCGGGCCTGTTCCTCTTCGCGCAGGACTACGAGCAGGACGCGGCGAACGACATTTCCAGCATCTACGGCTTTTTCGATCCGATGGTGAGCACCTCCGCCAGCGACCTGAACGACTGGGGATTGGGCGTCTACGGGCAGGCGCAATTCACCTTCTGGAACAGGCTGCACATCACGGCCGGGCTGCGCTTCGACCACGAAGACAAGGAAGCGAAGCTCGGACCCTCGCGCGACCTCGCCGACAGGTTCGAGGACAGCTTCTCGGAAGCCTCGCCGACATTCAACGTCGCGTATCAGCTTCCCGGAAGCCACATGGGCTATGTATCCGTCGCCAGGGGATACAAGGCCGGCGGCTTCAATCCGGCGCCTACGGGACTGCCGGCTCCGGCCGGAACGGGATCCTACGGCCCGGAGCGCACCTGGAATTATGAGTTGGGACACAAGGCCCGGTGGCTCGGGAACCGTCTGGAGTCGATCGTGGCGCTCTTTTACATCGACTGGGACAGCCTGCAGCTCAACCAGCAGATCCCTTTCAGCGGCGGGCAGTACTTCATCGGCAACGCCGGCGCCGCCAACAGCAAAGGCGTGGAAGTCGAGACGCGTTTTTACGCGTTTCCCTGGTGGGAGGTGTTCGGGATGGTCGGGTACACGCGCGCGCGCTTTCTCGGCGGCAGCACGGCGCTCAATTCGAATCTCGGCGTGGACGAGGAGGTGGGAGGGAACACGCTTCCCTACGCGCCGACGTTCAACTCCAACATGGGGACGCAGATTTCGTGGGCGCCTTCGAACCGCGTATCGCTGTACCTGAGGACGCAGGTTTCGCTCACGGGCGATTTCCTGTATGACGCCTCCAACGCGATGGGGCAGGACACCTATTCCCTGACCAGCTTCCGCGGCGGCGTACGCGGCCGGCGCTGGTTCGCCGAGGGATGGGTCGACAACGCCTTCGACACGCGCTACGTGCCGATCGCCATTCCCTACGCCCAGTTGGGGGCGCCGTCGGGCTACGTCGGCGAGACCGGCGCTCCAGCAACCTACGGGGCGCGGGCGGGAATCCATTTTTAACGCCGCGGGCGGAAAGGCACGGGACTTGCGCGACCACATTCCTGCTGGGCGCCGAATCGGTGGATGCCCTTGGGCTGAAGGTAATTCTCATTACCCGGGGCATCCATGTCCCGTCGGAGGAGACCTACAGGATACTGGGCGAGAGCCATCGCTTTTCGTCGAACCCTCTCGAGTGCAATTGCCTGATCCTGCCCGGCGGCGTCGTGGTTCATGCGGCCGACGCCGGCCCGGCCTCGCCTTTCCGGCTGGAGCCCGGCCTCGCGGGAAACGCGCGGCTGACCTATAACGGTGCGCCTGTCACGGACGTATCCTTTCCGGCCGCAACGGATTTCTACCGCCGAAGCACCTCGAGCGGCAGACCTTTCCTCGGGATGGCGGTGCTGCAGGGGCTGGATGTGCTTTCCTTCCCCTATCTCTGGCCCTTCAATTACGCGCGCGCCGGCCGTGCGTGCCAGTTCTGCCACTGCGGGGGGTTCAGCGAACAGCCCGCCCATGCGGGGAGTCCGCCCCCCCCTCCCCCACGGCCAAAGACATGGCGGATGTCGTCGAATATGCGGTCAAGCGCGAACGGCTCGCCCGCCATATCCAGATTACGGGCGGTTCGCTGGGAAGCCCGGAGGCGGAGTGCCATCTGGCGCGTGAAATGTTGAACTCCATCGGAGACATCCCCGGTTTCGATCGTTCGGCCAGGGAAATAACGGTCTTCACGTCACCGCCGGAGGATCCCGCCCAGATCGACGGGCTGTTCGAATCGGGGGCCGACCGTGTCGCGTGCGACATCGAAATCTGGGACGACGAATTGGCGGCACGCATATGCCCGGAAAAGCGCCGGCCCGGAAGCCGGGAGCGCCATCTCAGGACGCTGACGCACATCGCCGAAAAATACGGACCCAACAAGGCGTGCAGCGCCTTCGTGATCGGGCTCGAGCCGGCGGAGAGCTTTCTCGAGGGCGCGGAATTTCTCGCCGGCCGGGGGATCGTCCCGAGCCTGTCGATCTGGATGCCGCACGGCCGGCCCGTCCTGGGCAGGACCGAGGCGCCGGGACTGGACTATTACCGGAAGATCCGCGACGGGATCTCCGGGATTTTCGCCAAATACAATATCGAACCGCCCGGGGGCGCCGGGTTCAACGTCTGCATCTGCCGCGACGTGCACAATGAGAGGACGCTCGCCGGCTGGCCGCAGCATCCCCTCCACGCAATTCCTTCAAACCGAATCGTCCTCAATTAAACCTTTTGGCCCGCTTTTGCGCTTATAGGGATAGGAACTGCTCCATTCGACAAGGATATTCGAGATTGCCGAAGGCAATCGCCGGGAGGATATAGACATGCGAAAGACACTGCTTGTTCTGGCTGTTTTTGCGTTGACGGGTTCGCTGCTTGCGGCGGACCCGATCGTCGGAACGTGGAAGGTCAACGTCGCCAAATCAAACTTCGGGCCAGGGGTTCAGGCGCCGATCAAGGAACAGACCAATATCGTTCAGGAGGCAGGCCCCGACCGGTACGAGGTCATAGTCACGGGCATCCTGACCAACGGAGCCGGCTTCTCATACAAGGCGGCTTACCCGAAGCAGGGCGGCGCGACCATCGGCGCCCAGACGATGCAGTCGGTATTGACGATATTGGCGCCCGGAGACTGGTGTTTCACAAGCCTGCAGGACGGGAAACAAACCGGGGTTAATCGCGTCGTCGTCGGCAAAGATGGCAAGTCCGCCGTGCAAACAGGGCTGAGCCTGGACGCTACGGGCAAACTTGTGGAAGGGATGCTCTTCTTCGAAAAGCAATAGGCCTGTTCAGAGAAGGCAGCAGCGCCGAAGGCCCGCCGCAGCATAGCCCGGGGTGAAGGCCGCGCAGCGGCCGCAACCCCGGGTTAGATCGCACAAAGGACGCGAGTCCCGTAGAGACGGCGTCATTGCCTAGAAATGGATTATCCGCTATACTGATATATGGATTTACGGATTATCCGCATGGAGAAGTCTACCATGAGAGACGTTTATCAGGTTCAGGTGGTTCGCCGGGGAGTGATCACCCTGCCCAAAGGCCTGCGCGACCGCAACCGCATCGGGGAAGGCGACACCCTCACGCTGATCGACCTCGGCGACGGCGTCGTTGTCATGTGTCCCAACCGCACGCAGGTCGATGCGATCGCCGACAAGCTGGCCGCCGAGTGGCGCGCGTCGGGCGAATCGCTTGAATCCATGTTGAGCACCCTGCGGGAGGTCCGCGCGGAATATGGGTTCAAGAAGCGGTCCTGAGGTTTTCCTCGATACCAGCGTCCTATTTGCGGCGGTCCTTTCGCCTTCGGGCGGCGCACGGAAGCTGTTCTACCTGTCCGCGACCGGCCTGATCCGGCTGGTCGTGAGCCGGGACGTGCTGCGCGAATGCGAAGAAGTCGTGCGGCGCAAGTCCCCGGGCTCCCTGCCGTGGCTGGCCCGGCTGCTCGAAACGGGCGAGGTGACGGTCTCGCCGGAACCCACCCCCGGTCAGCTCCGGAAAGCCGGGAAATTGGTTCGATATCCGCCGGACGCCCGCATTCTGGCAGGCGCCATTCGTGCCCTGCCCGACTGGTTCATCACCCATGACCGGGAGCATTTCCTCAAGATGCCCGCGGGGAAGGAGCTGCCATTTAAAATCGGCACCCCCGGCGATCTGATTCAATTCCTTCGGGCCGCCTATGCATCGCGATGAGGCTTCGGAAAAGGCTCGCATCCCGGCAATTAAATAGTAATTTATGGAGTCTCGGCCCATTTATTCAGAGGCCTCCCGAATCGTGAATTTCCATGAGGCGCGATCATTATGAGACACCTCGACCTGGGCGGCGTGCAGGTCTCGCGCGTGATTGAGCTGGAGGAAACCCCGCCCGTCAGGCCGCGGCAGTTGCTGCCCGATGCCGCGCCCGAAGTCATCGATTCGCACAGACACTGGCTCATGCCGCATTTTCTCACGGCGGACGGGATGTTCACCGGGAGCATACACACCTATGTCGTTCGCACCCGCCGCCATGCCATCGTGGTCGACACCGGCGCCGGCAACGACAAAAAACGCAGTTACGCCGGCTTGAATCAGATGCACGGGCCCTACCTGGAATCCCTGGGGAAGGTCGCGGGCATCCGACCGGAACAGGTCGATTTCGTCGTGTGCACGCATCTTCACGTCGACCATGTGGGGTGGAACACACGGCTGGCGCGCGGCAGGTGGGTCCCAACGTTCCCAAATGCAAAATATCTTTTTGTGCGGAAAGAGTGGGAATTCTGGGAACGCAAGTACAACAAAGACAAGGGCGCAGAGGACGGCGCCATCGCGGACAGCCTGATCCCGGTTTTCGAAGCCGGGAAAGCACTCCTGGTCGGAGGCGATCACGCGATCGACGATCAGGTCTTCCTGGAGCCGGCGCCGGGCCATACTCCCGGGCACATTTGCGTTCACATCAAGGGCAGCCGAAAAGAAGCCGTGATGAGCGGGGATATCATGCACCATCCCGTACAGGTCGCGGAACCCCAATGGAGCAGCGCCTTTTGCATGGATCCCCAAATGGCCGCGGCGACGCGACGGGCGTTTCTCGAACGGAACGCCGATACCGGGAGACTGATTCTCGCGGCGCATTTTGCGACGCCGAATGCCGGAACGATCGTCGCATCGGGCCATTCATTCCGGTTCAAAGTCGACCCGACCGTGGGCCCATGCCCGAGTTAGCCTGCACCGTGCCTCCGGCACTACGGATCACCGCATTGCCCAGCCACCGCAGTGCACTCCAGCACTCCGGATCGCCGCAATCCCAGTTACCGCGGTGCATCCGGCACCCGGTTCACCGCAGTGCCCCCGGCACTCCGGGCCTCAATTCTTCGTGCAATCCGCGAAATCCGTGGGCAGGCGCCGGGCCGTCCCAAATGGGCCGCGGCGCGGGATTTCCTCAGATGTCGATCTCGTCGGATTCCGCCAGAACCTCGGACAGCAGCCTGTCCAATCCCAAAGATGCGGCCAGTCGATCGATCGTCCGACGCTGGCCATTCGTCGCAATTCGCACCAGTTGGCGCAGGTCGCGGCGGTTTTTATGGCTCCCTTTGCCGACCCAGATAAGTCTTGCTATTGCAGTATCGGGAAGCGATGCGATCGGGACGGATAATCCGTCAAACAACTCGATGATATCGGATCTTTCAAGTTCGCCGGGAATGAGCTCTCTCGGATAAAGATCCAGCTTCAAGGCTTCGGCCGAATCGAGCAGTTGGAACACCTTCTTGCGCTCCACCGCGTCCCGGAGAACCGCCTCATCGAAGAGAAAATCCGAATCGCGAAGCGTTTTGATGAATGAATCCAGTTGCCCGGCGACCGCCTCATTGTCGATGACGATGTCCACATCCTGGGTCATCCGGGGCTCGCCGTAAGCGATGCTTGTCAGGCCGCCGGTCAGATGAAATCGAATGTGAAACGATTGAAGGATTTCAATGATTTTTTACGGAGTGGCTCGAAAGGTTTCAACGGGGAACATTTTCGAGAGCCCTCCGGATCAACTCCCGAGTCGTCTTATCCCCCCCGTACTGGCGCATCGCAACCATCCATTTCAATCGTTCGGGACTCATCGGTCCCGAATCGGAAAGGATTTGGCGGGCGATGCAATCCCGGGTCCATTGGAACATGGAAGCGGCTCGTGCAATGCGCTCCTTTGGCGTCAGCTGGTCCATGCGCTTCAGATATTCCGATTCAACGAGGCCCATAGGGATACCGTTTCCATTTTGTTCGATACTAACAGCGCGCCGTTCGGCAGTAAACGGAATATTCGCAACCATGCGCCGCCCCCTCGGGGCTTGGCTCAATTCATCATCCCAACCGCGGGCTGAAGCCCCGCGCTACCCAGGATCGGCACTCCCGGCCGTAATTCTCCGTGTAATCCGTGCAATCCGTGGCTTACTTCGGGCCTCGGACCCCGGCGAAATTCGTTGAATTCGTGGCCGGCCGGCGACTCACAGCTGAACGACATTCGCCTCGCCGACGTTGGCGTACCTTTCCGGCATGCAGGTGAACACGATGATCTGGCAGCATTTGGCCGCCCTGGACAGCACCGCCCCCACGAGGTGCAGCCTCTGCGGATCGGTGTACCCGAGCGCGTCATCCAGAATGAGCGGCGTGCCTTCCCTGTCCGCCACGATCATGGAGCAGGCCAGCCGGAAGACGAGCGAGAGCTGCTCTTTCGTGCCGCCGCTCAGCGACTCGAACGGCACGGAGACGCCGTCGAGCCTGCGGCTGGCGATCTGCAGGTCGTCGCCGATTTCCACGCCGAAGGAATCGTCGAACACCAGGCGCCCCAGCGCCTCGACTTTCTCCTTCAGCGGAGCCACATAGGCGCGGCGCACCCGGTCGCGCTCTTCGCGCATGGTCTCGAACAGGCACTTCGCCGCCTGCGCCCGCCGCGCCAGCGACGCGTTCCCGGCCGCCAGCCTTTCGGCGTTCGCCCGGGCCGCCTGCAGCTTTTCGTGCAGCCCCTCCTCTCCCTGCATCTTCAACCGCGTCTGCACTTCGGTCATTTCGGTCTGCGCGGCGCCCCGGCGCTTCTGCGTCGTCAGCAGCGATCCCCGGGCCGTGTCGTCCAGCAGCCGCACCCTCTCCGGATTCCTGGCCTCGAGCATCGCCTCGGAATCGCGCACGTTCGCCTCTTCCGCCGCCACGGCGCCGATCGCCTTCTCCAGCTCGCCGTCCACGGCTTCGTCGGCGAGGCTCTTGCGCGCCCGGCCGAGATTTTCGCCCGCCTGCTCGAGGTCGCGCGACAGCAGCTCGATCTTCACCTTCAGCTCCTGGTGCTTCCCGTTCAGCCCGTCGCGCACCGTGCGCGCCGCTTCGAACGCGTCGCGCGCGGCATCCCACGCTGCATTCGCCTCTTTGCAGAAGGACTCGGCGCCGGCCTTTTCGGCCTTCGACGCTTCCAGGTCGGGCGCGATCGGCGGCTCCGCGGCGCGGCGCTCGAGATAGGCGGGGACGCTCTGCTGCAAACCGCGCAGTTTCCGGTCGAGTTCCTCGTAGCTGAGGTCACGCAGCGTTTCCTTTTCGACCCGCTCCAGCTCTTCCAGCTGCCGCTTCGCCTTTTCGTGTTCTTCGTAAGCCGCCTGCGCCTCTTCGGGAGTGGACACGCCCGCCTTGGCGCACGCCTTTTCCAGGGCGAGCCTGACTTCTTCCACCTTCTGCGCCAGCGCTTCGGCGCTCGAGCCGGCGGCGATTTCGATTTCGAGCAGCTCCGGCAGGCTCAGCTTCAGCTTTTCGGGCACGGAAAACGTCCGGGTTTCCCCTTGGCCGATCCGCGTCTCTTCGGAATCGACGATCAGGCGGCAATCGGCCAGGGCGCGCAGCCGGACGCCGGGCGCGGCCGTGGCGAGCTGGGCGCCGGCCATGAGCAGTTCGCGCTCGGCGTTGCGGATCGACTTGAGCTTGCGCTCGTCGACCTTGTTGGCTGCGAGCGTCTGCCCGGCTTCGGCCGCCCGCTGCCGCGCCGCGTCGATGCGTTCCTTGCGCTCCTGCATCTGTTCGAGGTGCAGGCGGTTATTGTAGTAGTCGAAATCGGCCCGCCGCAGCTCGAGGACCGTGTCGGCCTCCTTGCGCTCCTGTTCGGCGGCGGCAAGAACCTCCTTCGCCCGGGCGAATTCGTCCTCGGCGCGCTTCAAGGATTCGGAGGAAATCTGGAATTCCTCCTGGAGTCCCTTGCGCTCCCGGTCGGCATTGGCGACCGCATCGATGAGCCCCTTGCGGTGCTCTTTTTCCTTCCGCGCCGCCTGCGCCGTCTTCCGCGCCGACTCGAGTTTGAGCCGCGCCTCCGACAGGACCTTTTCCAGCGCGGCGATCTCTTCGAGCGACAATTTGTATCGGTCGACTTCGGCCGTCTGTTCCGCTTCCTGTTTCTTCAGCCGGGCCAGTTCCTGCTGCAGGACGGCGGCGCGTTCGATGTCCTGTTCGAGATCTGCAAGGACCCGGGCGAAACGCGCGGATTCCGCCTCGGCGGCCGCCACGGCATTGCGCGATTCGTTCAGCTCTTTCTTCTCTGCCCCGCGCTCGGTGTAGTAGCGCAGGAATTCCTCCCGCACGGTTTCGAACAGGTCCTCCTGGCGCGGATCGGCCGACTGGCCGCCGGCGGCCTTATCGAGCGCGGCGGACAGCGAGGTCTGGCTGGCGAGCGACGGCTGCCGCACCGCGTCTCCCTGCTGAATGGTCAGCGCCTTCCACAGGGTGACGTCGAGGGTCTCTTCGAGAATGGCGGCGGCGCGGTCGTGCGCCTCGCGCCCGGTGAGGTTTTCGGCTTTTGGCCGGGCGATGGCCAGCCGCGTCTCCGGCTTTTTGTGGAACCGCTTGAAATAGGTGAAGCGGTAGGGCCCGCTCTCGGCCTCGAGCTCGATTTCGGCCCCTTCGTCGCGGTGGACGGGGCGGACGGCTTCGACCGCGCGGTGTTTGCTGTTGTCGGGGTATTCGAACAGGAGCCCGATGGCCTCGCCGAGGCTCGTCTTGCCGGCCTCGTTGGGCCCCTGGATGAGGGTGATGCCGAGCGGGCTGAAGCGCACTTCGGCGGAAGGCACGCCGCGGTAGTTGGCGATGCGGAGCCGGAGGAATTTCATGCCACCCTCCTTGCCAGCCGCAGCAGCAGCATCAGGGCGTCGCGGGCCGCCGGAGGCGCGTCGCCTCCCGCCTGGATGGAGGCGCGCAGCCGCTCTACGGTCGCGTCGGCGAAGCCCGAGAAGCCGAGGTCGGCGAAATCGGCGTCTTCGGGCACGGCCACAAGCCCTTCGTCCCGCACCTCGAAGGCGGCGAACAGATCTCCGGCGGCGGCCAGGCTCCTATCGAGCGCCTCCCGCGCGGACAGGGCGAGCGACCCGGCGAGTTCCAGCCGGACGACCGTCCGCTCTTTGTTTTCGATCGCCTCGAGCCACGCGGCCAGGAGCGCCACGTCTTCGGCCGCATTGACTTCCGCCTCGTGCCGGAGGAATTGCCACTGGCCGACCCGGACTTCCCTGGCAGCGGCGCCGGCGGCATCGACGTCGACGACGAGGGCGTAGCCGGACCGTATCTCGGAAAAGTCGGTCGTCTCGGGCGTCCCGGAGTACCAGACCCGGCCGTTTTCGCTCAGGCCCGTAGCGGAATGCCGGTCGCCCAGCGCCGCGTAATGGATCCGCCCGTCGGCGAGAGCGGCGTCGAGCGCCGCCAGTTCGATGACGCCGGCCGCCTCGGGATCCGGCGCGAGCCGGTCGACGGCGCCGTGGGCCGCGCAGATGCGCACGACATCGTTTGCCGGGGCGAGCGCCTCGAGGGCTTCCGCGGCGGGGTTGACGACGGGCCGCTTGGAGGTCCAGACGCCGCCCACCAGTTCGACGTCGTCCGCCGGGCGGACGGGGAGGGCTTTTTCGAGGATATGGACGTGCGCCGGCTTGCGTTCGAGGAAGGCGCCCGAGCGGTAGACGGACGCGGCGTTGAGCGGATCGTGGTTTCCCGGCAGGATGTAGACGGGCACGGGGACGTCCTTGAGCGCTTCGAGCGCGCGCGCCACGGTCCTGCGGTCCACCTGGTTCGATTCGAACGCGTCGCCGCAGACAAGCAGGAACCGGCAGTTCTCCTCTTTTGCGACGCGCCCCATCGCCCGGATGGCGTCGAATCGCGCCTGCGCGTACCGCTCCTGCGCCCCTTCGGACAGGAACCGCCGCGTCATCCCCAACTGCCAATCGCTCGTATGCAAGAATCGCGTCATCGCAACCCCCCTCCCCGGCCGTGCCCCCAGCTTATTACACCCCAGTGACATCCGGGGTCACAGCACAGGACGATTCCTGATAGATGATTTTAACTTGCCAGCACCCACTTGCGGCCTGCGCTTCTGCAATACACGATAGATTACGACACTAAATAATATTTTGCTTTAATCCCCAAGCAAGGCAATTATATTAGGATCGTGGAAATTATGTATCCAAACCAAGACGCAATCATATCGCCGCTGCGCGCTTGGTATAGCGCCAGAATAGCAGATTTCATGCTTTGCCGCCCCGAATCCGTTCTTGGATGCCTTGCAGGGCATTCCGATTTTGCCTTGAATGAGAACCAGCGGGATGCCTGGATCGCGGAGATCAGGATTCTGCATGCCGAACTGAGGGGAATCGAGGGCCACCTATTTCTCGAATTCAGTATTCCGCGCATGGGTCGACGCGCGGACGCGGTGCTAATTGTCAATCAGGCAATATTCGTCATTGAGTTCAAAATTGGACAAAGGCACTTCGAGCGATCAGCCCTTAATCAGGTCTGGGATTACGCGTTGGACCTTAAAAACTTTCATCAGGGCAGTCATGATGCCGCCATCTTTCCCATATTGGCTATTGATAAATCGAGAAGCGCTCAACCCACCGAGTTTTGTAGAGATCCCGATGGCGTATTCCATCCCATTCCGACTGTTTCGTCGAATCTGCGGACGGTTCTGTTTTCAGCCCTCAGAAACGCGAGCGGGCCTGCGCTGAATGCCGCCGAATGGGCCGGAGCACCCTACCATCCGACGCCTACTATAATTGAGGCCGCGCGAGCGCTTTACTCACAGCATTCTGTTGAAGCCATTGCGCGTTTCGATGCCGGCGCGAAGAACCTGCAAACTACCTCAGGCAGAATCGAGGAGTTGTCTCATGAAGCCCGCAGTAGAAAACGCAAGTTGATCTGTTTTGTTACAGGCGTACCGGGCGCAGGAAAGACCCTGGTTGGATTGAACCTGGCTGCGAAAAGAGAGGATTTGAGTTCATCGCATGCGGTTTTTCTTTCAGGGAATGGCCCGCTGGTTGCCGTGCTGCGGGAAGCGTTGACTCGTGACGAGTATCAGCGGCGGAAGAGCTTGGGAGAACGCACACGAAAGGGCGTGATCAAGGAGAGCGTAAAGAGCTTTATTCAAAATGTTCACCACTTTCGCGACGAGGGTTTGATCGATGACCGCGCGCCAAATGAGCATATCGTCATATTTGATGAGGCCCAGCGGGCGTGGAATTTGAAAAAGACAGCCGATTTCATGAACCGGAAAAAGCGGCGGCCGGGCTTTTCGCAGTCAGAGGCGGAGTTCCTTATTTCCTGTATGGACAGGCACAGCGACTGGGCCGTTATTGTCTGCCTGGTTGGGGGAGGTCAGGAAATCAATACCGGCGAAGCCGGGATCGAAGAATGGGTAAGCGCTATTCACCGGAATTTTCCGGAGTGGCGCATGTTTATATCTGACAGGCTCACGGATTCTGAATATGCCGCCGGAAAGACGCTGGAGATTATCCAGAAACGCCCGTCCACGCACTTTGACAATTCGCTCCATCTTGCCGTTTCCATGCGTTCTTTCCGCGCAGAACATGTATCTCAATTCGTCAAAGCGCTGCTCGACTGCGAACAGTCTGAGGCCCGGAAGGTTTTCGAAATGATAGATGCGCGCTACCCCATCGCTGTTACGCGCAACCTTGATTCTGCGAAGCAATGGATCCGAAGTCATGCCAGAGGTTCCGAAAGATATGGTCTTATGGCTTCATCCAAAGCCATGAGGCTGAAACCTCACGCCATCGATATCAGGGTGAATGTCGATCCTGTTCACTATTTCCTGAACCAGCCGGAAGATCCGCGGTCGAGTTTTTATCTTGAAGATGCGGCTACGGAATTCCAGGTTCAAGGCTTGGAACTGGATTGGACGTGCGTCACCTGGGACGGCGATTTCCGGTTTAACGGATCCGGGTGGAATTTCCATGACTTTCGCGGCCATCGATGGGTCAATATGGCCAATGCGGATAACAAGACCTATCTTCGCAACGCCTATCGGGTTCTTCTTACGCGCGCCCGGCAAGGCATGGTGATCTTTGTCCCACCGGGAGACTCCCGGGATCCGACTCGCCCTCCCGGCTTTTATGGTCCCACTTTCAAATACCTGAGAGATTTGGGAATTCCTGAAATCGGATAAGATAAACCGAGGGCGCAGGCGTCAAGCCAAAGGCGTCCGAATACTGTTTCAGGGGCTCCACCGGTCGATTCCTCGCTGATGGGCCGTAACCTCCACTGATTCCAGCATCACATCGAATGTCTTTGACAAATCAAATGTCGGCCCGGCCGTGAAGCGAAGGGATTCCCTTTCGAATCTCTTCGGATACGCCCGGTGCAGGGCATCCCAGTAATCCAGGACGACGCTTCTCCTCTTCCTGAGGAGAGAATTGCTGGGGAGCCGGTCCGCCTTTGCACGGTTGGCGCTCGAGGCGGCGGGAAGCAGGTTCCAGAGATCGTTATTGCGCCAGAGCGAGAAGGGGAGCACGTGGTCCACTTCAAATGAGCGAGACAGCGGAACACCAGTCCATACGCATTCTTTGGACGGCAGATCCCGGTAAATGTTCCTGGCTTCCGTGACACTGCGGTCGAATGTGGGAATGCGCAGGAGCCGGTCGATGATCTGGCTTGGGCTGAGGGCTTGTCCTGAGATCTCGGACGTCAGTTCGCTCCAGCGAAGCAGAAGCGCGTCCTGGATCCAGTGACCGGAAAGGCATAGTTCCCGCCAAACGTCGGCGCCCATGAGCAGACGCCGCGTACGGCGGTCATAGGTGAATATGTTACTGTTCGTGCTGGAAGAGCGGCCCGCATGCGTCACGGGGCCCTGGATGATGGTCGCGGTCAGCTTACTGCAGACCCGATCCTGAAGCGATTTCTCCTCGGCATTGAGCGCGTCGTTTCTGACGGCAGCGGCGAAAGCGTCGAGCCCGCCGGTTCGCCGGAAGGAGTCAATCATCGTCTCGAGATCGCGGCGGAAGGCGATGGGCTTCCGGCTGCCGCGGATTTCGCCTCGGATCTGCGGGATGAACGCTTCAGCGTTATCCATCAGCGGCCAGTAGTAATAGATCCAACGTTCGGCGATCTCGCGCATCGGCACGCCCACCGTGCCGTCCGCATTCCATGTCGCCGCATGATAATTGGTCAGTGCGATGTCGCATAGCGCCCGGAACAAGGCGAGCTTGTAGGTGGCTGTTTTCTTATCCCGGTTCAGTATTCCCTCGATCCGGTCGATGGGGCGCAGCACATCGTCCGATCGCAGGGCGAAAAGCAGCGTCGTCCAGCGGACGTTCCGGCCAAGAGTGTCCTGATTGTCCCATCGGCCGATACGCTGAAACCCGAGTCGCTCAAAGAGGAGTTCCACTGATTCCGGAACCAGTGGAGTGTAAAGGCGGCCCTTCTCGTCGCGGCCATCTTCACCCACGCCGGGCCGTTCTCCCGGGAAGGAGAGGAGCAATCGACCGCTGGGTTTAAGGAGGTTACGGAGGTCGAAGGCCGCGTCGAACTGTCTCTCCGCGGGAAGATGCTGAAATACGGCGGAGCAAAGAATGCCATCAAATTTTCTTTGTATGTTCGCAGACAGGTCCGGGAGGGCGGCCGACCAGATGCGCTCGGACATTTCCGGGTGTTTCGACAGGTAGAGGGAGCGCATGCCGGCGCTCGGCTCAGTGCCGTAGATTGCGTACTCCTCTTTGACCAGAATATCGAGATCGCGTCCCGATCCGGAACCGACATCGAGAATTTGCGCTCCCGGAGGAAAAGCCAGCCGAAAATATTGCTCCACGCCGCCGCGGGCGGATTCGTAAAGACTGGAAACCTCCCCGGCGTTGTCGTCGTAATAGCGGATCGTGCGTTCGTCCATTGGGACCCGATTGTACTGCCTCCGGCCTGAGGCTCGCAAGCGGAGAGGAATTTCCGGCAAAGCAGGGGAAGCGTCAGATTTCCGATTCCAGTTTGTCGACCTCGTCCATAAGAAGCTGCTTTTCGCGCGGGCCGGGCATTTCGCCTTTGTGGATCATGTCGTTGCGCACCTGGCGGAGGGACTGCCAGACGGCCTTTCGCACCGGGGTGACCGGACCGTAGTTCGGGAGGGCGTCGATCACCTCCTCGAGCGAAACCTGCGCGCCCGCCTCCGGGAGGTGCAGCTGCGCCGCAAGCCTGCGGATCAATGTCTCGAAACAATGGCAGGCCACGAGGACGGCGATGTCCGGCTTCACCGCGGACAGCGCCTTCGCCAGCTTCGCGTCGGAAAGCTCCGCGAGCGGCGCCACCAGGTTGTTCGCCCGCAGCTGCAGCATGAAATTGTCCTCGCGGTACATCCTTAAAATCTCCGGGTTCCGGTACTGGCCGAAACATTTCTCGTGCAGCACCCACAACGCCATGTCCGCGTCCGCCACGCGCGCAAAACCCGCGTGCCGCCGGATCTCGCGCAGGTTGCCGAGATAGGCCAGGTACGTCTCCAC
The DNA here is from genome assembly GCA_964613495.1 of uncultured Acidobacteriota bacterium. Lineage (GTDB taxonomy): Bacteria > Acidobacteriota > UBA6911 > UBA6911 > UBA6911 > UBA6911. The sequence goes on from CAZTHE010000005.1 coordinate 40,611, forward strand.
CAGGTCGCGGCCGTGCCGGATGTCCAGCATGTGCTGGATCGGCGAGCTGAAAATCGCATAGTGCTCCGGACGGATGAACCTCAGGATGATCGAGGTCAGCTCGATCGATTTGAATATGTGCAGCAGCTGGCGGACCGTCTCCGGTTCGTTGCTTTCCGGCAGATTCCAGAAATCGAACGTCGCCTGCGTGAGCGCCGGCTCGATCTTCTCCCTGGGCGGAAATACCCAGAAGCGCTTGAACCACCAGTGCTCGGGCGATTCGAAATATTCCAGGTCGGAATACCTCAAGGGCGTGCTGCGCCGCAACCCGCGGACCTTCTCCTCCACCGAGGCGAGGTCGAAGTCGGCGCCGTATTTCATCCTGCAGACCGCGGCGAAATCATTCAGACATGATTGCAGGTAGTTCCCTGCCAGGCCGTCCGGCGGCATACGCACCTCGATGATTCATTCATCGGCAATCGACCGCGAAATGTGACAATTCTAATGCCAAATGACCCCGGATGTCACCCCTGTGCGATAAAGTGGTTATCTGGGAGTGCCTAAAACTGCGAGAGGAGGATTTCCATGAGTGAAAATGTCCACACGACCTGTAATTGGTGCGGTAAAGATATTGCCTACGGGAATGCCCAGGTCACAATTAACCGCAATATTGAACAGATGGACAGCACGGAGGAATATCCGGAGGGAGAGGTCACGGTAATTCAAAGCGACGTCCTGCTGGAACTGTGCGCCGAGTGCGGGAATAAACTCGACACCGAGACGATCACCAAAATATTGCTTGCCATAAAGCCGAAATAGTCGATGCTGGGGAGACAGGCAATCAAATATTCCGGTCCTGGCAGGGGACAGCCCAAAATGCCTTATAAAAAGCATTTGCTGACGAAAAGCGCCTTCATCAACGCCCTCAATTGCGAGCGGTTTTTCTGGGTGTACCAGAACGAGCGGGAGCGGTTGCAGGAGCCCGATGAGGCCCAGCAGGCCCTCTTCGATCAGGGACACAAGGTCGGCGACATGGCAAAAATGCTGTACCCCGACGGTATCGAGATCGACTGGGACGCCGGGCACGAGGCCGGCATCGCGCAGACCGCCGGTGTTCTCGGGCAGCGACGGCCCGTCTTCGAGGCCGGATTCCAGCACCGGCTGACCCATGCGCGCGCCGACATCCTCGCGCCTTCCTCCAACGGCAGATGGGACCTCATCGAGGTCAAGAGTTCCACCGGGGTCAAAGAAGAACACCTCGACGACGTGGCTTTTCAAAAGCACGTCTACAACGCCGCGGGCATCCGCATCGGCCGGTGCTTCGTGATGCATGTGGACAAGGGCTATGTGCGCAGGGGGGAACCGGATCCAAAGGCCCTGTTTGCGCGAACGGATGTTACGACCGAAATCAAGCCGCTGGCCGGCGATATGCCCGCGCGGATCAAAAGGCTGCTTTCCATAATGTCCAAGGCCAAAGCCCCGGCCCCCAACCTCGGGACCCATTGCGCCAAATGCCCGCTCTACGACGAATGCTGGTTCTTTCTGCCCGAGCGCCACGTTTTTCAACTGAACCGCGCCCGGCAGAAGGCCTATCAACTTATGGAGGAGGACATCCTGGCCATCCGGGACATCCCGGATGACTATCCGCTGACGGCCAGGCAATCCATTCAAGTCGCATGCGAGAAGGCCGGGAAACCGCACGTTCAACCCCGGCAGATCCAGGCGTTTTTAGGCTTGCTGAAATACCCGCTTCATTTCCTCGACTTCGAGACTTTCATGGCGGCGATCCCCCCGTATGACGAATCGAGACCCTACGAACAGGTGCCGTTTCAATACTCGCTTCACGTCATCCCGGCCCCGGGGCGGCGGGCGACGCATTATTCGTACCTGTCCGACGGGAAAGCCGATCCGCGGCCGGAGGTCCTCTCCACGCTCAAAAAACGGCTCGGACGCACCGGCTCGATCGTCGCCTACAATGCCGCATTCGAAATGCGCGTGCTGCGATCGTGCGCCGGCCATTTCGACAAATATGCCGCCTGGTGCGAGTCGCTGATGCCCCGCTTCGCCGATCTGATGGCGCCCTTTCGCGATTTCCACTACTATCACCCCGATCAGGAGGGAAGTGCATCGCTGAAAGCCGTCCTGCCGGCGATGACCGGGAAGTCCTACGATAATCTTGCGATATCCGACGGCGCGACCGCCGGCCTCAGGTTCTGCGAAATGGCATTCGGCGGCGCGGCGGAACCCGGGAAGAAGCAAATCCGCAGGGCCCTGGAAGCCTACTGCCGCCAGGACACCCAGGGCATGATCGATATCCTCAAAAAGCTGCGAAACCTGGGCAAATAATTCCTGATATTTATAGAGCGGGCCTACGGCCCTCCTCCGTGTAATCCGTGCAATCCGTGGCTAATAAAGGCTTTGCGCCTTCCGGCCCAGCCGCAAAATTCGTGCAATTCGTGGCCACAGTAGATTATGCCCTCCGGACTTCGGCAACGGCGTTCATGAATGTGGGTTCGAGGTCACACCGTGGGTGAGAAAGAGGACGCCGAATTAACATTTCGCCGGAATGGCATTATCGACAAGTAGTCTATTCAAGGCGCAGAGGGACTTCCGGGCTTGCGGCTGATGCGGATGTGTCCGGGTTGCACGACAACAAAAGAGTCCGGGAGAGTGATTTTGTTCTCGCGGATAACCCGGACAACAGATTGAACCATGGACTGACGGGAATTGCCAGGAAAACGAATAAGTATGACTCCCGCCGATTCAGCGCGGCTGACAAAAACCAGCCAGCCGAAATCCTTGTCTTCCGTCAGCAAAATGCGCTTTTCTACATGGGCAAGGTTTATCAAGGTTCGGTCATCAGAGCGGGGCATAGCTTCGCTGACGGCCACGACATCGCAACCCTCGGCTCGCAAAGCCCGTACAACGGCAAAATCGCAGCTTTCATCGGCCAGGAAACGCAGAGAGGCGGGCATCATGCGGTGTGGAACACGATAGTTTCGTGGGCGAGAGAATCGGCGGCAAAGGCCAGAGCTGCCTGGATGTCGGCGGCTGTAAGGTTTGGATAAGCATCCAGCAGGTCGGCTTCCGTGGCGCCCTCACTCAATTTACGCAGAATGAGTTCGACTGGGATGCGGGTCCCGCGTATAACGGGTTTCCCGAGCATTACCTCCGGATTAACCTCCACTCTATCATTCACCATAGGCTCAACTCCAGAATGGAAACACTCCATGAATTATAATGCGAAATTAATGTCCCGCAAACGGTTATCGTGGTTGAAGGGAATTCCGGGAACCGACGAAAAAACTTCAGGGTGAATTGACCCCGGATGTCACGCCTCCCGTTTATCCTGCGCGCATGGGAGGCGGACATGTCAGATTCGAATGAAAACGATAAATCCCCGATAGAATCGGAACCACGCATCAAGCTCAAGTCCCCGGCGCTGCGGCGCTGCGAACGGGCCGTCCGGCAGAATCCCGACGACGCCCATAACTGGTTCAATCTGGGCAAGTTACTTCTGGATTCCGGCCGGAACCCGGAGGCCGAGGCCGCCCTGCGGCAGGCCCTGGACCGGGAGCCCGGATCGGCCAACTACCGCTATTACCTGGCCAATGCCCTCGGAAACACCGGCAAATTCGCCGAGGCCGCCGTCGAGTTCACGCGCCTCGCGGCCATCGATCCCCAGCTGCAGGACCCGATGTCCACGGTCGGCCTCTCCGTGTTGACAGACCTCGCATATTGCCTGGGGGAAATGGGCGACTGGCAGGCGGCCTTTGATGTCCTGCAGCCCGCCGCCGCCCTCGCCCTGTCGGTCATCGGAGACCTCGCGGCGTTCAAAACCAATGCGAAGGAATACGACCTCGCGTGCTTTCTCTATTCGACCGCCCTCCTCCTCGCGCCGCAGGACGCCGAGCTGCAGCACGGCGCGGGCCACTGTCACCTGAAATCCGGCAGGCTGCGGGAGGCGCTGACACACCTGAAAAAAGCCAGCAAGGCCGATCCGAAGGACCCGGACATCTGGTACGACTTCGGCCTCGCCCTGTCCACGATGCGGAAAGGGCGGCAGGCGCGGCCGTGTTTCCGGAAGGCGCTGCAGCTGGATCCGAAGCATTTCTGGGCCTGGTACGACCTCGCGTGCCTGGACGCGCTGGGGAAAAAGCCGGATGCGGCCTTCCGGAACCTGTATAAGTCCATCGAATGCGGGTTTGCCAATCGCGAGCACATGGCGGGGGATGCGGATCTGCGGGGTCTGCACAAGGATCCGCGGTGGAAACTGGCGCTGGAGAGTGTTTCCGGCAGCGGCGCCGTGAACTGACCAGCTGTGCCGCCCCTTCGGGGCTCGACCTTATGGATCAACCTCTACGGGAGATATGCGCGTGAACGAAGAGAACGATTTTGACGGTTTCATCACCGAAGACGGAACGATGATCCCCATCGAGGACGTCGAAAGAGTGTCGGCCCTGTTCCTCCAGGCCACGACGGTGGACGACGCCGTGACCACCCTGCGGCGCCTCACGTCGGACTGCCTCGACATGGGACGCCTGGACGCGGCGAGAGGCTACTACGAGAAAATTCTCCTGCTGGTGGATTCCCCGGAAGAAAAGGCCGAGTGCTTTCTCGTCATGGGAGGCATCCTGGAAAACCTGAGCAAATACCGTGAAGCCGAGGAAACCTACGCGCGGGCATTCGACCTGCCGCAGGAGTCCAACCATGACTGGTATTTCCTCAACAACAACCGCGGCTATTGCCTCAACCAGACCGGACGCCACACTGAAGCCGCGGTGTTCTGCCTGGACGCGATCCGGATCGATCCCGAGCGGCACAACGCTTACAAAAACCTGGGGATCGCTCTCATGCGCCTCGGCAGATACGCCGAAGCCGCCCAAAACCTGGTGCGGGCCACCGAGCTGTGCCCGGCCGATCCGCGCGCCCTGGCCATCCTGGACGAGATCTATGTCGGACACAGGGAGAGGGTCCGGGAGATGCCGGATTTCCCGGCGCAATTGTTCCGGTGCCACGAGCTGGTGCAGGATGCGCAGAAAAAGGCGGCGGAACGCGCGCCCAAACGAGGCGCCGGGAACGGGTGAAGCAGGTAAACCAAAGGCCGGGGGCCCGGCCATTGCGGATCCGCAGATTTGGCCGCAAATTGCACCGATTCGGGGGCAGCCTAAAATCGGCCATAGGTGACAAAACAGCTATCCAAGACCTTGTCCGTCTAATATAATCGGCTGGAGGAGGGATATACGGATGGTGAATTGTACCCATGGTTTGGTTCAAATAGGCAGGCGTGATTTCATCAGAACAACGGCGATCGCGGGAGTGGCGGGCGCGATCCCGACGGTTTCCGCACTCGCCCAGGAGGCCCCGGGACCGGTCCGGCCGGCATACACGGGTAAACAGAGAAAGGTGCTCCTCCTGAGCAGCAACCCGGAGGCGCACGGCTCGCTGATCCAGGCAATCAAGGGCATCAAGGAGTTCGACGTCGCCGTCGAGACCGTCAAGGCCGACTACCGCAACCCGAAAGACATCCGCAAATACATCCAGGGCAAGGAAGCCCACGTGCTCTTCATGTGCCTGACGGGCGCCGGCCTCAACTCGGGGATCTATGCCGAATACATGGGCACGCTGGACATGCCCGTGATCCTTCTCCCCGTGAACCTCGACCTGATCATGCTCGAAGCCGACGTGGCCGCCACATTCCGCTCCAAAGGCACGACCGCCATGCTCGCCAACTCCGAGCAGCACGCGGTCGAACTTGTGAAATTCGCCGCGGCGCCGATGCTGCTCGAAGGCAAGAAAGCCGTCATCTTCGGACGCCCCTACGATTCCACCAGCGTCCCGATGCCCAACCTGAACGCGGACTACATTTATAAGCACACGGGCGTCCACCTGGCATACAGGCCGATCGACGAGCTAAGGGCGGGCCTTGCCGGAGTCGACGAAGCCAAAGCCCGGAAAGAGATGGAGCGGTGGAAAAAAGAGGCCGTCAAGGTCACCGAAGCCACCGACCAGGCCATTCTCGACGCCTGCAAGCTCTACCTCCTCATGCGATCCATCGTGGAAAAGGAGGGCCTGTCGGGCATCTCGATCGACTGCCTGAGCTTCACCTTCACCCCCAAGCCGACGCTTCCCTACCCCTGCCTCGCCTTCACGCGCCTGCGCGACGACGGATACGCCGTGCCGTGCGAAGCCGATGTCTGCGGCATGATCACGTCCATGTTCCTGCAGGAAATCAGCCGGAAGCCTTCCTATTTCTATAATCCTTCTTCGGTGGACACCGGAAGATCCACCACCGTGCTGCGGCACTGCGTGGCCCCCGTGCGTTTCATGGGACGCGACGCCGATCCGCTCCCCTACATCATCCGCGATTACCACGGGATGGGGGGAGCCACGCCGGAAGTCCAGTTCCCCATCGGGGCCGAAGTCACCCTGGGCGGGTTCAGCAAGGACCTCAAAAATTTCCTCATGTGGCCCGGGAGGATCCAGGAAGGGGTGAAGGACACCAATCGCCCGTCGTTCGAGAATTCTCCGTCCAAGATGCGCCGATACTGCACCAACCGGGCGGAAGTGAAGCTGAAGGACATCGGGCGGTTCCTGCAGAATATCGCCGGCATCCACCAGGTCATGGTCGCGGGCAGCTATACCGATGCGATCCAGCAGGCGCTGCTGCGGATGAACGTCACCATCACCAGCCCGGCGGATTCGACGCCGCCGGCCGCATAGGCAGTCGGCAGTCGATAGTCGGTAGTCGGCAGTAAATTCGTGAAATTCGTGGCCTTTCTTCGGACCTGCCACGAATTTCACGAATTTTTTTTGTGGCTTACGCGTAAAGCCCGGCGCGGCCGACGGTGTAATGGAAGATGGGCCTTTTGACGTTTTTCACCGTCAGAGGCCCGTGCTCCACCCCTTCGGGGATGATGGCGGCAAAACTCCTGTCGATATCGTACCTCTTCCCCTCCACCCATAATTCGACTTCGCCGTGCAGCCTGTGGATGTCGCCGAAATCGGATCCGAAAAAGCCGATGATTTCCGGGAACGCGTGCGTATGCGGATCCACGAAAGTCACCGCCCGCCCCCGGAGCCCGGACCTCTCTTCCGGCCATATCCACGAGGTCTCGGCGTGAAAGCCGGAACCGGGCACGACGTCGCTGTCGATGTGCGCGACACGGTGGATGAATTCGGCGGGCACTCTCCGCCTGTAAGACGGCGTTTTCCTCGCCGGCTTGTCGCCGGAAACCAGGTATTTGCGGATGTTCTTTTCTCCGGCGTAATGCCCGCTCTTTTCGCCGACCACGGTATGTTCGTAGGACGGGGTGAACCCCATGCTGAAATGGAATATGGGGCCGTCCTGCCGCTTCGTGTTCAAAGGGCAGTGCTTCATCCCGGCGGGGATATTCACGATACAGCTCTTGTCGAAGGTCACGGGCTGGTCTTCCAACCAGAACTCAATTTCGGCGCCCAGGTCGGAAGGATCGTCGAAATTGCAGCCGAAAAACGTGAAGAGCTCGTCGAACGGGTGGATGTGCGGCTTCGGCCCGAGTTGGACGCCGGGCTCGAGCTTCTCCATCGTCTCGGCCGCCCTCTGCGCGGCGATCGGGCTGACCATGTCCTGCGGGAAGAACCAGAGGCATTCGGAATAAAAAGTGCCCGGCCCGACCTCGCCGTCGATGTAAAGCACGTGTTCCATCGACCGGTTCTCGCCCGGTACGTATTCGTCGAGAGGCGTACCTGGCATGCCCCAGGCCAGGACCACGTTCTTCTTCATTTCCGTGACGATGTATTCCGGTTTGAATTTCGCCATTTTCGCTCCCTCTCCTGCGGCCGAGAGGCGGTGGAGGCGACGATATCCCCGGCGCCCAGGCCTTGTTTAGGCCATTGTAATTCAAACGCGTCCCTGAAGCCTCCTTTCTCTCTAGGATTTGAGAAGCACCTCACGCGTCAGGGAAAAAGACAGCTTCCGTTCCGCGGAGAACGTCACGTCCTTCTTCCCGGTTGCCAGTGCTCCCGCCGTGCCTGCTCCGGCGCCTGACGCGGCGCCGATCGCCGCGCCTTTGCCGCCTCCCGCGATGCCGCCGATAATCGCCCCGACGCCCGCGCCTCCGCCAATGAGGGCCGCATTGCGCTTTGCATGGCTTCCGCCCTTGGCGGAAACAGAAGTCGTTTCGATATCCACCCAGTCCCCGTTTTCGGCCTGGACGCTTTCAAGGGTCAACTTGAGTATTCCGGGATCCTGCAGTCTGCCGGAAGACCGGGCGGTCACGACCAGGCCGCGTACGCGCGCGCCTTTCGGAAAGGCGGTCTTTCCATCGACCGTGATCGGAGATGCGAGTTCCGCCTCAAACTCGTCTCCCGACTGCGCAGAACTGCTGCTGACGGAATGAAGCAGCCGGACCGGAATTTCCGTGCCCGCCGGAATGGCGAGCGTCGCCTTCTTCAGACCCACTTTCTCCAAAAGTCCTTCGGCGGCCTGTTCGGTCTCCGTTTCCTGACCGGCCGATGTAGTTTGGTCGGCCGCGCAGTTAATAAACAAAAACGAAGACAGAATCAGCACTCCCGAAAACAGGATGCCGGCATAGCGTTTTGAAAGAGTTAGAAAAACCGTTTGCTTCCGCATGATCGTCTTTCTCCTTTTCCGGGGGGGGGCCGCCGAAACTATAATCCGTTAGCTATGGATATTGGATGCAAAAGGCGTTCCTGGAAAGCGGAGAGTAGAGGTATTCAATTATTTATCAACATGTTATGACTCATGACCGGGATCGCCGCCGCCGTTGATTTCCGCCTCGTGCGGGGAAATTTTCCCTGATTTAATGCCGAAGATTGCCCTACCTCGAAACCCGGTTGAGCATTGGGGGTATGCGGACGTTCCAGCGCCGCAGGCGCTGCATCGTCCCTTCAGGACTCGGCTTCTTTACTAATCCACACCCGGGATTCCGTCGCCCGCTTCGCGGGCTCCGTCATCCCGGGCTTTGCTGTATCGTGCCTCCGGCACTCTGCCCCGGCGTTACACCGATCGATGCTTCACTTCATCATGCCTCCGGCACTCTACGGCGGCGTTACACCGATTGACGCCTCACGCCACCGTGCCTCCGGCACTCTGCCCCGGCGTTACACCGATCGATGCTTCACTTCATCATGCCTCCGGCACTCTACGGCGGCGTTACACCGATTGACGCCTCACGCCACCGTGCCTCCGGCACTCTACGGCGGCGTTACACCGATCGATGCTTCATGGCAACGCCCCTCGGGCACTCCCGGCCCCATTCTCCGTGTAATCCGTGAAATCCGTGGCTCCCTCCGCGCCTTGGACCCCTGCGAAATTCGTGGAATTCGTGGCCGATCCCAAAAAACGCCGCGCCGCGGCGACGGACACCCCGCGCCCCGCCGGTTGACGAACGGGCCGCGGGACGTTATGTTTCAGGCATATACCCCTCCCCGGGTGGGGTGTATGGGGAGCCCTGGATGAAAAAGGAATACGACGTCTCCGGCATGACCTGTTCCTCGTGCGCCCTGCACGTGGAGAAAGGGGTGCGCAAGATCGCAGGCCTCGGGGATGTCCGGGTCAACCTGCTGGCCAACACCCTGACCGTCGAACTGCCCGACGGCATGCCGGATGCGGACGCGTCGATCGTCAAGGCGGTCGAAGACGCCGGCTACGGCGCAAAACCGAGACCAGGCGCCAGCGTCGCCGAAGCGGCCCCAGCCGTCCACGACCCCAGGATCCATATCGCCGCGGAACTGGACTCGATGCGCAGACGCGTCCTCGTCTCCTTCGCCTTCTCCGTCCCGCTGGTCTACCTGGCCATGGGGCACATGTTCGGCTGGCCGCTGCCCGCCTGGTTCCACGGGACGGCCCACGCGATGAACTTCGCCTTTACCCAGTTCCTTCTCGCCATCCCCGTATTCATCGTCAACGGGCAGGTCTTCCGCGGCGGCTTCAAGACCCTCGTCAAGCGCGCCCCGACCATGGACTCACTGATCGCCCTCGGCTCGTCGGCGGCCATGGCCTACGGCGTCTACGCCATCTACCGCATCGGCGCGGGACTGGGAAGCGGCGACGAAGCGGCGGTCCGGCGCTTTTCCATGGACCTCTACTTCGAATCGGCGGCCATGATCCTCTCGCTGGTCATGCTGGGCAAGTACCTGGAACTCCGGGCCAAGCGAAGGACCGGCGACGCCGTGTCGAAACTGATCGACCTCTCCCCGAAGACGGCCACGGTAGTGCGCGGCGGCGGCGAGATCGAAATACCGGCCGAGCGGGTCGCCGTCGGCGATTCGGTCGTCGTGCGCCCCGGCGGACGTTTTCCCGTCGACGGCACCGTCCTCTCGGGCGAGTCGGCCGTCGACGAGTCGGCCCTGACCGGCGAGAGCCTGCCGGTGGAGAAGCGGAAGGGCGATCCCGTGCTCAGCGCCAGCATCAACACCACCGGGCGCCTGGTCTACCGCGCGGACCGGGTCGGCGAGGACACCACCCTGGCCCGGATCATCAGACTAGTGGAAGAAGCCGGCTCGTCCAAGGCCCCCATCGCCAGGCTGGCCGACCGGATCAGCGCCGTGTTCGTACCGATCGTCATCGTCATCGCCGCGGCCGCCACGGCCGCCTGGCTCGCCGCGGGACACAGCGTGGAATCGGCGCTGGCCTTCGGCATCGCCGTCCTGGTGATCAGCTGTCCCTGCGCCCTCGGCCTCGCCACGCCGACGGCCATTATGGTCGGCACGGGGAAAGGCGCCGAGCACGGCATCCTGATACGCTCGGCGGAAGCGCTCGAAACCGCGCACTCGATCGACACGGTCGTCCTGGACAAGACGGGGACCATCACCGCCGGCAAACCGCAGGTCACCGATATCGTGGCGGCCGATGGAATCGAGGAACGCCGCCTGCTGCTCCTGGCCGGATCGCTGGAGGCCGCGAGCGAGCACCCGCTCTCGCAGGCGGTCCTCGAGCGGGTGCGGCGCGAAGGGATCCCTCTGGAAGAAGTCTCGGCCTTCGCCTCCGTTCCCGGCAAAGGCCTCCGCGGCGTCGTCGCGGGCGAAGAGGTCGCCGGGGGAAACGGCGGCTTCATGCGCGAGTCGGGAATCGACGCCGGGCCTTTGGCCAAGGAAGCAGAGCAGCTGGCCGCGGAGGGCAAGACGCCGCTCTTCTTCGGCGCCTCGCATACACTGCTGGGCCTGATCGCCGTGGCCGATGTCGTCAAGGAAACGAGCGCCGGCGCGATCGGAAGGCTGAAGCGAATAGGACTCGACGTGGTCATGCTCACCGGCGACAACGAGCGGACGGCCCACGCGATCGCCCAAAGGGTCGGCATCGGGCGCACCTTCGCGTCCGTCCTGCCCGATGGCAAGGAGGCGGTGGTGCGGCGCCTGCAGCAGGAGGGCCGGAAGGTGGCCATGGTCGGCGACGGCATCAACGACGCCCCGGCACTGGCGCGGGCCGACGTCGGCATGGCCATCGGGGCCGGCGCCGACATCGCGATCGAGTCGGCCGACATCATCCTCGTGCGCAGCGACCTCGAGGACGTGCCGACGGCCGTTTCCCTCAGCAGGGCCACGCTGCGAAACATCAAACAGAATCTCTTCTGGGCCTTGTTCTACAACGTCCTGGGCATTCCGCTCGCGGCGGGCGTGTTCTTCCCGCTTTTCGGCTGGCGGCTGAACCCGATGTTCGCCGCCGCGGCGATGAGCCTGAGCAGCATCTTCGTGGTGACAAATGCGCTGAGATTAAAACGTTTCGCCGCCCACACGAAACAAGTACCGTCGGGGGCCGCAACCGGCCCGAAAGGAGATGAACCGATGATCAAGACGATCCGGATCGAGGGAATGACCTGCGCGCACTGCTCGGGGCGCGTTGAAAAGGCGCTGAACGCCCTGGAGGGGGTCCGGGCGAAAGTCGACCTGGAAGGGAAGAAGGCCGAAGCCGTCGTGGGGCCGGGGGTGACCGACGCCATGCTGCGCGACGCGGTGACGCAGGCCGGCTACGAAGTCGTCGGCATCACCGGGAAGGAGTGAGATGAAGGCCGATCACAAGCGGGTCGCCCAGGCGCTCAAGACGGCGCGGGGCCAGTTGGACGGGATTTTGCGCATGGTCGAGGAAGACCGGTATTGCGTCGACATATCGAACCAGCTCCTCGCCACGGAGGCGCTGCTGAGGAAGACCAACAAGATCGTGTTGGAGGCGCATTTGAAAAGCTGCGTGCGCGAATCGTTCAAGACGGGCGTCGACGCGGACAGGAAAATCGAGGAAATCCTCAGCCTGCTCGACAAGACGGGCAGGTGAGGGTACGGTCATTCATACGCCGGGCTGCATCGTCCTTGCAGGACTCTACCTATTTCCTATTCGATACCCGGGGTTCCGTCGCCCGCTCCGCGGGCTCCGTCACCCCGGGCTTTGCTGTTGCGTGCCTTCGGCACTCCACGCCGGCATTACCTCCGATTGATACATCACGGCATCTTCGGCACTCTGCGCCGGCGCAAATTCGTGTAATTCGTGGCTGATTCGGGAAAGCCAGCGCCGAAACGGCCCCTGCGAAAGCCGTCCCACAGGCTGAGGAGGCTGCCTCCCAACACGAGATTCATCAGGATGACGTGAAGCAGGAAGGTTGCCAGCAGCAGGATCTGGAACCACCGCCAGTTCACCGGGATGCTGTCCGCCAAGGGAATCAGCTGATCATGCATGGGCATTTCCGCCGATGAAAAAGTTGCGGGATTCGATTTTCAGACAGCCCGCCGGTACGCGGCCATCCGGCCCGGGTCCGATTTTACTACCTAAACCGCCGAAGGAAATAAAAATTCCCGCCGGAGACGCCCTGCCGCCGATCCCGTGCTGCTCGAATGGCGGCGCGTTGCCAACGGTTTCGAAAAAAATATCGCATAACTCGGTCCCCGCTCCCGGAAGGAAGAGCGGCAGGAGCGTCGCCGGAATGCGCGGCCGCCTGGTGAATAGAAATACAGTCGATATCATAAACTTACATATTCGGCACAAAAGTGCCAAAATAGGACCTTCCGCCGGCGTTCCGGGGGCGCCTCGATGGGAAGGATCGCCAGGCAGGTTCGGCGGATGCCGCAGGGCTTTTGCCGGGCGCCGGGCAATTGGAGATGGAGAAGATGATTCGGACAAAGAAAAACGGATGCCGCCCGGGGCGCGCATCCTTGCTTTTGCTTTTTATCCTCGGCATTGCATCGGCCGGCGTTTCCGGCCACGCGGCGAACCTGTACCTGATCGGGATGGGGCCGGGGGATCCCGACCTGGCGACCGTGAAGGCCATGCGGCTCGTGCGGGAGGCGGACATCATCTATGTATTGAGCCGGGATCTTCTCGAACGATTCGAGCAGCAGCTGCGGGGCAAGGACGTCCGGGATCTTTCGGGCCAATCCGTCACACGCTACTACACGCGCAAGGCGAAACCGGGCGCCGTCAAGGATAAAGGAGCGGGTGCGAAAATCGGAGAGGCCAACCGGCAGGCTCTGATACGGGATGTGAAAGAGGCCGTCTCGAAGGAAAAGACGGTGGTGTTCCTCGACAGCGGAGACCCTCTGATTTTCGGGCCCTGGGTCTGGCTGCTGCGGGAGTTCGGCGAAACGGGCATGGAAGTGGTCCCCGGGGTCAGCTCATTCAACGCCGGGCTGGCCGCGGTCAGGCATGACCCGACGTGGGCGCCGAACAGCCATTCCGTGATCCTGACCGCCGACCGCACCCATAGCAGCGACCGTCTGGAGGCGCTCGCGGCTCACGGGTGCAGCCTCGTTCTCTTCACGCACCGGAGCGATTTTTCGCAAACGGTCGGCAAGCTGAAAACCCGGTACCCGCCGGAAACGCCCGTCGCCGTCGTGTTCTATGCCGGCTACCAGGACAAACAGCGGGTCGTTCGCGGCACTCTCGAATCGATCGCGTCGATGATCGATCCGCAGAATCTCCCGCTCGAACACATTATCTTTGTCGGGGGCTTTCTGACTTACGACCCGGATAAGGAATAGCCATGCATAAGACGCTGATGTTTTCTCTCATGGTTGCGGTCCTGTTCTGTTTCGCCATTCCGCTTTCGGCAAGCGAATGCAGCACCTGTCACCAGGCGAAAGGCGTCCGCCCGGCGGATCCGCCGGCGGCCCCCATCGTGCTCCGGGATGGCAGCCGCACCGAGACCATTTCACTCGCGGAAGCGTTCCGTTTTCACGGCCACGAGTGTCCCGGGATGACGACCACGTTCCTCGCCCTGCAGTACGGATTAAAGCTCCTGTTCGGCGGGGAGACGCCGGACCGCAAAGACCTGATGATCGTTTCGCGGACGCCCGTGGATGGCGGTCTGGATATGATCGACCTGCTCATGTTCGGGAAAAACCGCAAGGCGAGGACGTCGCCCCCCGAAGGCATGCAGCCCGGACGGGATAAATTCGGCTACACGATCTACCGGAAATCGAACGGTACGGCGGTGGATGTCCAGTTGAAGCCGGAGCATTTCCCGGGCGATTTTTATCAGTACAAGAAAAAGCAGTCGCAGAAGGCCCTGTCCGAGCAGGAGTGGCAGGTGCTTCACGGCTACATGAAAGACATCATAGTGAAGTTTCCCAAAATGTCCCCGGAGAGCCTGTTCGGGAAGCCCGGCCCCTACAAGGCCGTTTTCTGGGGAGCGCCGATGCCGGCGCATTAGTTCTCCCTCTCTTTATTCCAGCCCACGGGCTGCTTCGTACCCGCGGCACGCTGCGTCGGCGTAAATTCGTGGCGGTTCGGATACGCTGGAGAAAAAGGGCCGTTTAGGCCTATAATCCCCCCAAGCAACCGTCGCTCTCACTCCGGGAAGGCCGGCACGATGCCGGCCTTCCCGGAACCGGCGGAAGCATGCCATTGAATTCTCAATCTTGGAGCCGTCGTGGAAAAATTCCGGATGTGGATCGATGGGAAATGGGTGGATGCCGACTCCGGCAGGACTTTTCGGACCTACAACCCGCACAACGGGGACGCAATCGCCGAAGTGCCGCTCGCGGGCAAGTCCGATGTGGACAAGGCCGTGGCCGCGGCGCGCAGGGCATTTCCGGCGTGGTCCAGAAAGACCCAGGAAGACCGCTCGGCCTGCGTGGCCCAGATCGCGGCGGCCCTGAGGGAAAATGGGGATGACCTGATCCGGTTGGAAATCTCGGAACACGGGGCGACCGCCAGGCACGCCCCCATCATGATCCGCTTCGCAACCGCGAACCTGGAACTCGCCGCATCGGCCGCCCGGGTGCTCATGGGCAAGGTCCTCCCGGCGACTCCCAGCAAGGGCGCCCCCCCGGGCACGTCCAACACCCTGTGCTACCTGAAATACGAACCGTTCGGCGTCTGCGCGCTGATCACGCCGTGGAACGTGCCGACCCTGCTGCTCGCCACCAAGATCGGGCCCGCGCTCGCCGTAGGCAACACCTGCGTCGTGAAGCCGCCGAGCATCAATTCCGGCATCGGCCTCAAGATCGCCGAAATCATCGGAAGGCTCGACCTGCCCCCCGGCGTCATCAACTTCGTCACCGGCCCGGGGAGCACCATCGGCAACGACCTGTCCTCGCATCCGGGCATCGACTTCATCAGCTTCACCGGCAGCTCCGAAGTGGGCAAGACCATCCTCGCCAACGCGAGCCGGACGGTGAAGACCACCATGATGGAACTGGGCGGCAAGAACCCCGCCATCATCCTGGAAGACGCCGACGTCGAGGCGGCGGCCGAAGAGCTTTGCGGCATCACCTTCGAAAACGTCGGCCAGAACTGCGCACAGCCTTCGAGGTTCTACGTCCACGAGAAGGTGCACGACCGGTTCGTGCAAAAATTCGTCGAGACGGCCAACAGGATCAAGGTGGGAGACCCTGCCGACCCGGACACGGTCATGGGACCCGTAGTCAGCAAGGAGCAGCGCAGCACGATCGAGCGCTACATCAAGTCGGCGATCGACGAAGGCGCGACGCTCGTTTGCGGCGGCAAGCGGCCCTCCGGCCCGGCCTACCACAAGGGGTTTTACCTGACGCCGACCGTCTTCACGAACCTGACCGCGGACATGACCATCGCGCGCGAAGAGGTGTTCGGGCCCGTGGTCGGCTTCTTCAAATTTTCTTCGGACGACGCGGTCCTGGAAGCGGCCAACGACAGCGTCTTCGGCCTGTGCGCCTCGGTCTGGACCAGGGATTATGCCCGGGGGCTCCGTTTCGTCAACGAGCTGCAGGCGGGCTCCGTCTGGATCAACCAGCACATGAACCTGGTCGCCGAGACTCCCTGGGGCGGATTCAAGGAGAGCGGACTGATGAAGGAAGGCGGCGTCATCGGCCCCGAAGGATACGCGCAGCTGAAATACGTGTGCATCAAGCACGTCTGAAAAAGCGCGGCGAATTTCACGAATTTTCGGTACGGCCCGCAGGGGCGTGCACATTCAAAACAACCATTCGGAGAATTCCATGCAGACCTACAAAATGTACATCAACGGCAAGTGGGTGGACGCCCTGTCGGGCAGGACGTTCGCGACGGTCAACCCCAGCACGGGCGAGGAACTCGGCAGAGTCCCCTACGCGGGCAGAGAGGACGTCGACCTGGCGGCCAGGGCCGCGAACGAAGCGCTGCCCGGGTGGGCGAAGACCAACCAGTCGGACCGCGCGAAAGCCATCCTGCGCTTCGCCGCCCAGGTCAAGGAGCATGCAAAGGAACTGGTCGACCTCGAGGTGAACGAGCACGGCACGCCCGTCATGCTCGCGAGAGGATTCGCGGCCGCCGCCGTGGATCAGCTCGAGTACATCGCGTCCATCAGCCGCGGCATCATGGGCCAGGTGCTGCCGCAGTCCATGCCGAACACCGTCGGCTATCTCCAGAGAGTGCCGATCGGGGTGTGCGCCGTCATCACGCCGTGGAACGTCCCCCTGATGATGATGCTGAGCATGGTCGGCCCGGCGGTCGTGACGGGCAACACGTGCATCCTCAAGCCCGCCAGCGTCAACTCCATCCTCGGCGTCAAGTTCATGGAGATCCTGGAAAAGGCGGACTTCCCGAAAGGCGTCGTCAACCTCGTGACCGGCCCGGGCGGGCTCGTGGGCGACGCGCTGGCCACGCACCCGGCCATCGACATGATCCGATTCACCGGGGCGACGGATACGGGACAGGTGATTCTCAAGGCCGCCAGCCAGACCGTCAAGAAGTGCGTCATGGAACTGGGCGGCAACAACCCCGTCATCGTCTGCGAGGACGCCGACGTCGAGAAGGCCGCCCGGCTGCAGGCGGGCAGGCACTACGGCAACAGCGCCCAGAACTGCTCGACGCCCGGCCGCTATTACGTCCACGAAAAGGTCTATGACAGGTTCGTGGAAGTCTTCGTGGAGGAAGTGAAGAAAATCCGCATGGGATTGCCGTGGGAAGAGTCCACCATGATGGGGCCGATGGCCAATCTCGGGCAGCTCGAGAAGGTGGAATACTACATCCAGACGGCGCGGGAGGAAGGCGCCCGGATCGTGTGCGGCGGCGCGAGGCCGGCCACGCCCCCGCTCGACAAGGGATATTTCCTGATGCCGACCGTCGTCGCGGACTGCAGGCACGACATGACCATCGTGAGAGAAGAGATCTTCGGGCCGGCCGCGCCCATCCTGAAATTCTCTTCCGAAGAGGAAGCGGTCCGGATGGCCAACGATTCCACCTACGGGCTGTGCGCCGGCGTCTGGACGAAGGACGGGAGCAAGGCGCTGCGGATCACGGGCGAGCTCCGCGTCGACAGCGTCTTCATCAACATGCCCCGCATGATGACGCCCGAATTCCCGTGGGGCGGCAATGTCCGCGGGAGCGGCATCGGCAAGTCGGACTCCGTGTGCGGCATGGAGGAATTCACCGACCTGAAGTTCATCTGCACGTCGTACGCCTGATGTGCCGCCCCTTGCGGGGCTCATTCCGTGACTCGTGTGGACCCCGGGCTTGCGCCCGGGGCTACTCACTGCCGCGCCTTCGGCGCTGTCAGGCCCGAAGGGCCGGTATTGAATAGGCCCGGCCGTCAGGCCGGGAGTTGCGAACCAAACCCACGTCTGTCACGCGCAGCGCAGGACGCCGCGGGCCCAGAGGCAGTCGCCGCAGACGGGGAAAGGATTGCCCTGGCAATCCGTCTCGTTCGTCTCCGCGAATTCACAGCCGCCGCAATCTGTGCACGGTGAAAAATCGAATCGGCGCACACGCTCCCGGAAGGCGGTGTAATCGGGCTGCGTCCAGATCGACTTCAGGGACCTTTCCTTCAGATTGCCGTATTCGCAGCGGCGGAAAAACTTCCGCCGGTCCCGTATGTAGCAGGTGTACGAATGCAGCAGCGGCGGGCAGGGGCTCACGCCGCCGTGGCAGGACACGGCCAGGCTTCCCGGCTGGATGAAGGGGCAGTAGTTGTTCCGCTGGTTCAGGTTGATGTCGAGGTAACTCAGGTTCGCCTGCCGGCTCGCGATGGCGCCGATCGATTCCAGCGTGTCCCGGTTCCAGTCCATCTTCGGGAAGATCCAGTGCGGATGGAGATCGCTCCCCTGCCCCTCGTAGCTGGTCGGCTCGAGGCTGTAGAGGATTTCGTCCTGAAGCCCGGCGGTATAGGGCAGCACGTTCGAAACGATGATGACGGACGCCCGTATGTTTTCGGCGATTTTCTGCAGGCCGGGCAGTTCGTGGATGTTGCTCCTCATCGCGACGAACTCGATTCCTATGCGCAGCGCGTTCGAAGGCGCGGAAGGCGGCACACCCCGGAAGGAGAATTCGCCGTCCATCCGGTCGAGCTGCGCCAGGGTCGTGCCGTCCAGGTCCTTCATGCGCTCCCGGAATTCCCTCCTGATGAGGGCCTCGCCGCCGTCCGCGGGCGTGCGCTTCGCGACGCTCCTCTGGCCGAGGTATTTCACGTTCTCCGTGATCGCATCCAGCGACGCCCCGGGCCGGACGGCGCCGTGCGATTCGCTCGACGTGCCGTCGATGGAGACCGTGAATTGGTCCAGGCCGGCGTCGATCAGCCGGTCGGCCATCGACGCGGTGAGGAGCATGGCGTTGCTCGTCATCTCGGTCCGCAGTCCCCGGGAGTGGGCGAGAGCGACCATGTCAGGGAAGCGCGGGTGCGTCAGGGGTTCGCCGAAACCGGCGAAGGCGATCGTTTTCGCGTCGGGGAAATCGCCCAGGCCGTCGATGAGGGCCCCGTAATCGGGCCAGGACAGGTTTTCGAATTTTTCGTCCCAGGAGTGGCGGATGCAGGTGACGCAGTTCAGGTTGCAGCGGGTGGTCGGTTCGACGTAGAGTTTGGTCAGGGGATCGGCGGAGCGGTGCGGCATTGCTTATCCCGGCATTGCGTGACGGCGAAAACAGGCGCGCCACGCCACGCACGAACGATGCGTCAAACGTTCAACGATGCGGAGGAGCGCCGAAGGCGCGGGCCGGCCGCCCGCGCCAAACGGTATCTTACGGCTATCCACCTTCCAGGAAGGGATAGAGCTGAACCAGGTCGCCGTCTTTTATGATGCTGTCCGGCGGCGCCCAGTTTTTATTGATGAGCAGCATGCCCACGTCGCCGTCGTTCAGCCCGAGCCTCTCTACCAGCCGCGGCAGGCTGATGGACTCGCCGATGTCGAGCCTGTCCCGCTTTTTTCCCACCCGCAGCGCCAGGTTCAGGTTGAGTTCTACTTCGATCATGCCTTTCTCCAGAAGGCCGCAGGCTAGTTCAGCCGGCCTTTCTGCATTTCCTCGTCGGAAAGGTCGAAGACGGAATTGGTCGGCGGCAGCGGGATCCTGTACATGTACTCCGGCACCTTGTCCTGCGCCGGGGAAATGCCGGCCTTTTCGTTGAA
Source organism: uncultured Acidobacteriota bacterium (assembly GCA_964613495.1). GTDB lineage: Bacteria > Acidobacteriota > UBA6911 > UBA6911 > UBA6911 > UBA6911. The sequence goes on from CAZTHE010000005.1 coordinate 60,372, forward strand.
CCGGTATTCCAGGCGCGCGGTCTCGTGTCCCTGCTCCCAGAACTCCTCCACCGTCATCTTGTCGCCGCAGATGCCGTAGGC
>CAZTHE010000006.1:0-28882 GCA_964613495.1 uncultured Acidobacteriota bacterium
ATACACCAATTTCGAAGCATAAAACTGCAGTTTTGAATAAGTATTATTGGCCCTAGTTTCCTAACAGCCGATAGATGCTATCAAGATCAGCCTTGTCGATTATTTAAACTCAGGCAACGGAAGGCTTCATTATAGGGCAAAGAGCTAGGGCCAAAGTAGTTCATTCTGATGAAGGCTGAGAATCTGGTCCTATCAGGAAAAATCCCATAGGCCTTATTCCGTCTGGTATCGCTCAAGCCCAAGCGGCACCACTAATAAACCTAATCAAGATTAATAGTAAGTTTCCCCCTGATTTAACACTCTGCCAGGTGAAGGCAGGTTCTCGGGATTTGCCTAGTTTCTGAAATGAGGTGTGCGCGTGGTGCCACCGTGGCATGGCGTGCCAGGGTGGCACCACGTGCCACGGTGGCATTCTGCGCCATGGCGCCACATGCTATCGAGACAGCGGGTTGATTCACTTCTATCATTATCCGGAGGCAAACCATGAAAGCGGAAGAAATTCTTTTGCCGGATCCTATGGAAATACCGACCGAAAGCATTGCGCCCGTGATAACACGTCTTTCCAGCCTTCAAACAGCGTTGGCCGCACGCCTCATCCTTGTGCCAGAGGTCCTCGTTCAGAGACAATCGATTCCGGACCCTGAGGATGAGCTGCTAACAGCGGCAGATGCGGCCAAACTTCTGAATGTAAGCGAGGACTGGATGTATCGGAGGTCGGGTCGGCTGCCATTTACCCGGCGACTATCGAGAAAGGCGCTGCGGTTCAGTAAAGCCGGCTTGTTGAAATGGCGTAGGGCAAAGCAAGACTAAAAAGGGCATCCCTATGGGTGAACGTGGAATGGGCCGTGTTTTTCAGCCCATGTATAAAAACAAGCTGGGAAAATGGCGGCGCAGCAAAACCTGGTGGATTGCCTATTACCACAACGGCCGGGAATTACGTGAATCGGCAGATTCGACCAATAAAAATAATGCACGGCGCCTGCTTAGAGACAAATTGGCCGCATCAACCAATGGAACTCTCGTTACCGGATCCGCACAGCGCCTCAAATTCGAGGATTTGGTAGGCAAGCTTTACCATGACTATAGGCGCAACAGCCGTCGCTCAATTGACAGGGTGGAAGCCGCGGTTTCTCACCTTGGGGATTTCTTCGCTGGCTACCGGGCAAGCGATATTACGGACGAGGAAATAGAGCACTATGTCGACCGAAGGCTGGAAGACGATGGCGTTGCAGTGGCTACGGTCAAATACGAACTCGCCATGTTGAAGCGCATGTTCGCGCTGTCGCGCAAACAGATTCCGCTTCGACCCAATTTCCCATGCCTGCAAGTGAATAATACTCGAAAGGGATTCTTCGAGGAATCCGAGTTCCTCAAGCTGATGGAGCACATGGATCCGGATCTGAAGCCGGTGATGAAATTTGCGTACCTCACCGGATGGAGGATCAAGAGCGAGATCCTCCCGTTGAAGTGGGGAGTCAACGTGGACCTCATTGCCGGTGAAGTCCGGCTGGAGCCCGGGACAACGAAGAACGGCGAGGGGAGAGTCTTTCCTGTTTTCGTGCTTCCCGAGCTTGCCGAGATGCTCAAGAGCCAAAGAAGCGGCACAAAGGCGCTTGAAATATCCAAGCAGCAGGTCATTCCCTGGGTGTTTCACAGGCAGGGCAACAGAATCAGGGATATACGCGTGGCCTGGCGAAAGGCAGTTGCGGCAGCGGAAATCGCATCAAAGATCCCGCATGATTTTCGCCGCACAGCTGTACGAAACCTGGAACGAGCGGGCGTGCCGCGATCGGTTGCGATGCGACTGGTGGGGCACAAAACGGAGAGTATTTACCGAAGGTACGCGATTGTCGCCAAACAGGACCTGATCGACGGCCTGAAACGTCTGGCGGCACATCGCACGATGATGAAGGCGGGACTGCAAAATGAAGAAGACGCCGCAGCCGCGTTGCTGTAAAATTCACTTACCGTGAACTTACCGTGAAACATAGCGGTGTAGTGCGAAAATGGCGGAAATTGAAGAGAGAGAAACCCGGGCTAAGCCGTTCATAGACAGCAATAGACGAAATTGCTCTCGATTGGTCGCGGTCCAGGGATGAACTTAAAATCCTGGGCCTGGCAACGGGCGTGGGGGATTTTCCACCTTCGCCCTCCGGGCTACGGCGGACAGGCCACCTTCGCCCTGCGGGCTTCGGCGGCCAAGTCGACTCTCACGCCCTCGGCACCAATGCTATATCAACAACTTAGCGCAATTCCTCTCTTCAATCTCCAAAGCCATAAAAGGCGAAACTTACCGTGAACTTACCGTGTTCTCGAAAATATGACGTACAAAATAACATGGAAGATGCCATTAATTGCGGAAGCTCGCGATTTATCCCCAGGATCCACAAAGGGGAACATTCCCAGGAGAATGGAAGGGCGCCAGTTTTGATATTTGATCTTCGGGGGGGGTACAGAAAATCTATAGAAGTTTCTATATAAAGAGCCGGAACCGGCAGCCGGCTTTCAATCCCGACTCTCGGATGGGAGAATCGGTAATACGATTACAATCCGGGAGCGCAAAATGAATACTGAACCTCTATATGAATTGCCGGCTACAAAGATGCAGTTGCTCGCCAAGGAAGCCGATGTAAGTCTTGGTCAGGTCGCCAACGTCAAGCGGTTGCTCCTGGTAAGAGAATGGATTGAGCCTGGCGGAGATGGTTTCAGGCTGACGGCTCCCGACAAGTTGCTTGCAGAGTGGAGCGGGAATTACGATTTCGGCCGTAACACCGTCCGGGAGTATTATTCACTCCTGTCGGTTTCGAACCTCGAAAGCAGGCTGGTTGACTATTGCAGACAAAATAGTGTGTGCTACGCATTGGCGGACTTTTCCAGCGCGACGCGTTTTGCCCCTATGGTCCGCTATCAACGAGCCATGGCCTATATCTCCGGGAAAATTGAAGAAGTGGCGAGCCGGCTCGAACTGAAATCCGTTGCCAGCGGAGCTTACGTCAGCCTTGTAGAACCTTATGATGACGGTGTTTTTAATGGTGCGGAAATCAGTAACACGGCTAAGGTGACTTCACCGCTCCGAGCCTATTTGGACTTGTGCAGGATTAAGGGACGCGGCGAAGAAGCAGCAGCATTCCTAAAAGAGAAAGTGATACAACCGACGTGGCCGACGAACGCGTAGATTACACAGCCGACGCCGTAAAAGCCGCGAAATCCGTGATGATTGAATTGGTGCACATTCTCGGCGAGTATCGCGACAGTGTGGAGGACCGACGAAAGGGAAAAGATGCCTACGACATCTATTTCGTTATCCAAAACTATCCCGGAGGATTGGAAGAAGTCGTGAAGGCTTTCGAACTTTATTTGAAAATGCCCTTGGTTCAAGAAGGCTTGAGGAAGATCGCGGCGAAGTTCGCATCCATCGACCATGTCGGCCCCAGAGATGCCACCGACTTTGTTGACACTCAAGATAGAGAACAACATGCCCTGCTCCAACGAGACGCTTATGAAAAAGTCAATTACCTGCTAAATAGACTTGGGATTCGTTGAAGACTTGCCTAACAGGCAACGAGAAGGACGGACGCTGAAATTCCTTTTCAATCAATCCGCTCACCCAAAAGCTACCGATGTTGTGCACCCGCAATAGTTCTCAAATACCAGATTGTTGAAGGAGTGACGATCCCTCCTCCTTCGGAAATGCCTGGCAAATGGATGGAATTCTTGTCCGTTGAAAATCAGTGGAATATTTTGGAAGAGGGCAGGTGCAAAATGTGCAGGTTGATAAGCCGCTGCGATAATCCGGTTCACAGACTCCTATCCCGGAAACCGAGCGCAGAACCATTCGTGCATCTTTGCAACGCTTGTTTCACAAATTGCGTCGGATCTGTGGTCCGGGCAGTCCAGTCCGCGATGCTGGGGTGCGTTGCTACCACCACCGTCATGCCCGTGGTGTTCGTAAATGCCTGGCTTCGCCAACGGCGATTATTTTGCTCCATGAATACAACGGTAAGGGCCTGTCAATGAATAACGTATGCATTTTGGCGCGTACGCCGGGCGGGCAGATGCAAGGCGCCGCGACGCAGGCGATGCGGTGTCATCGTCGAGGAGCGGCAACGCAGCAGATGCCCGCCCTCCGACGGGCACCTTCGGGCTGTGGCCCGCAGGCCCGCCGGATGCGTTGTTCGCTCCTTACATGCAACCCGGCATGCTCGTCGCTCGCTCATTGCCAGCGGGCCTGGGGCCACAGCAGGATGTAGACGTTATTCATTCCAGTCATTGCGCTATTTGCGGAGAAGCAGCCCGGAAGGCCGAAGGCAAACTCCGGATTGTTGGGCATGGCATGCATTCCCGACATGTCTGCGGACTCGTCCAAACCGGCTGGATCAGGCAACGAATAAATGATTCCTGAAAGGCGTTCTCTCAAGCCAAAAGTCATGCGCGATTTTTGCGTGGTATCACCAGCCTCTTCAGGAGCATATTGACCAGGCTGAGCACAATCGCGCCCAAAAAGGCCGCGATAAAGCCCCGAATTTGGAAGCCGGGGACAAAAGCCGAAGCAAGCTTCAGCATCACGGCATTGATGACGAGCCAGAATAATCCCAGGGTGAGAATAGTGAGCGGAAAGGTAACGACCTTTAGCAACAGGCCCAGGGTAGCGTTGACCAAACCGATTGCGACTGCGGCAATCAGCGCGGCTACCGCGCCGTCCACATAAAATCCCGGTACGACGCGTGATGTGAGCCACACCGCCAGCGCGGTTATAAACCAATGCAATAGCATTCGGAGCATGCCGGAACCCTCCCGCCCGTGTAAAGATGCTAACGGTTATATCGCGGTAACGTCAACGCAAAAGGGACCCGCCGCGATAATTCAAAAAGGACTCGCCCCAAATTAAGATAATAGAGAGGGAATTGAGGGGGCGCCGCGTGACATCTTGCGCTTTAGCCCCGCCGGGCGCGTTGTGCCACCCCCGACGCCGTGCTACTGCTTTTCGAATACCGTAACACGTTCGAAGGATCTACCCTGAGCATCCTCTCCCCGCGTCGTGTCCTGAAAACTGCGCGCAACAGGGCATGGTAGCGCGAGAGATCATATCCAAGTAGTTGGCATGGGTCTTCTCGGAGGATATCTGAAATGCTCCTCATCAGGATATCCTAATGTGAATCCGCTAACCTCCAGCTCTTCTTCCGGAATTTTTAATAATGGCTTGATCGAAGGGTCTCCATGCATTGCGTTGATCAGCAAGCCGTTATAGCAAGTACCTATGGGGATTGTCTCGGCATACATGATTGCAGCAAAAGACGCAGTCCAGGCATCTCCTATGCAAAGGGGATGGTTGTTCGTGGTGGTAAATAGCAGGAGTGCGCCTGCATTCCAGAAGAGAGAGTCCCTTCCCCCAGGAGGATGGACTACCAGATAATTCATGGTATACAGAAGGTCATCACGAACTGCATCCGGAATTCCCTCGATGGGATTTGTCAGCACTTCCACATACCGGGTGAAATAGGCTGTAGCCCTTCGGTGAATCTGACCGATTGTCTTCTCGTCAGTACAAGCGTAGGCTCTAAAAGCGCGATAGTTGTGTGCAGACGATACCAGAGAAGCGGCTTCTATCATTTTCTCCAAATGCTCTTTTGAAACCGGTTCGGTTCTGTAATGTCTTATACTGCGCCGTCTTCTCAGAAGGGTTTCGATGGCTTGAGAGGAGGCCGGAATTCCTTTTGTGTAGGGAGGAGTTTTTATGTCTTCTAAACCAACCACACTGATTGCGCCTGATGGACAAACGGCGACACAATGTCCGCACAGGATGCAGTATTTGTGGACTTCCTGCTTTATCTCCGGACCTTCAGCAATGATCCCCGCGGGACAATGTTGGATACAGATATTGCACTTGGTGCAGATCCCATCGTCAATTGTGATCATAAGTGCTCCTGACCTGCAGATTTCAAGGATTTGACGATTACTCCTCCAATTTCATCTTGCGCAGCAGGGCGCGGTGATGCGCGTGGGGTTGAACCTGATAGCCATGCCGGCATAGATAACCGAGGGTATTTCGCTTAAGACACTTCGGTTAGCTTATCCTGTGATAGATAGGGCCGGACGTTCAATCCGAAGGTTGCGAAAACATAGTTACAGAACGCTTCTTCGTCAGGCGTTCCGAACAATTGCACCAGGTTCTCGTCGGACAGGCTGGCACGCCAAGCCAGCAAATCGGAAGCACCTGGCCCTGCCGGGTAACGCAACTGCCAGCTGTTTCCTTCGATGATGCAACGAATGAGTTCAGCGACAACCGTCGGAGGAACGTGCTGCTGCAGGGACGCGGCAAATATCGCATTCTGGCGTCGCAGCTGAGGATAGGGACTATCTGCGGGAAGGTCGCTTTGTTTGTCGAAGATTGGTGTTTCAATAACGCCGGGTTCGACAATTGCAACCCGTATGTTGTAAGCCTTGACTTCGGCCGCGAGGGCCTCGCTCATCGCCTCGATGGCAAATTTGGATGCGCAATATGCGGACATAGCAGGCAAGGGAATGCGGCCGCACACGGAACTCATATTGATGATACAACCGCTTTGCCGAGAGCGCATGCCGGGAAGAACCGCCTGGATGCACCTCAATGCTCCGAAAAAATTGGTCTCCATCGTCTGCCGGAACACCGAGAATTTCGATAGCTCCACCGATCCAATCGAGCTGATGCCTGCGTTGTTGATAAGTACGTCGATTCGTCCCCGTGCCGCCATGATTTGCTCTATCGCCTGCTTCACCGAATCGTCCCTGTCCACATCCAGGGGCAGGACAGTGATCGGAAGGCTTTCCCGCGCGGCAATTGATTGCAGATCAGGCGAACGATCCGGATGGCGCATGGTGGCAAAGACATCGTGTCCGCCTCGTCCCAACACCAGAGCTGTTGCAAACCCGATGCCTGTGCTTGTACCTGTTATGACCACAATTGCCATGTAGCCTCCTTTGCCAACGGTGAGTCGCCAAATGTCAGAATTCGGCCAGGTAGGCAGACCGGGGAGTCAGCTCAAACTCGCGAATGATCGCAGCTCAAGCCTGAGCCTCCCGCCGTGCGGCTCCTTGATTTTCTTGATCGCGACAATCCGGCCCAGGCGCTTGTCCCGCGCCTTCCACACCTCCCCCATCCCTCGCGCTCCGATGAGGGAGAGGATTTCGTATGCGCCGAGTTTGGCGCCTGCGGCTAAATTCATTTTTTGAGCCCCGCTTGCCAGTTCAGGACAACGGTGAAGGGAAGCGAGGCCGCTCCTCCCACTGGCTTGGCTATCAGAAAACGCCGGCCGTCGCCGGATGGCGAGTAGGTCCGATCAACGGAGGTGCCCGGTATCGAAAAGAGATCTTTGGCAATGCCGGGCTCGAAGGTGGTTGCCGCCGCGCGGATCGGAACGGCCATAAGTTTGCGGTCGGCCGCCAGGTAAAACAGCTCCGTCCCATCCTTCCGCCATTGGGGATCCGCGCCGCCCCCGCTCGAAATCTGCTTTCTTTCAGTAGTGAGCGGGAAAGCTTGCACGTAGACCTCATTGCGCCCCGACTCATCCGATACATAGGCGACCCAGCGGCCATCGGGAGAGAACACGGCATCGCTCTTGTGAAACTGTGATTGGAGATAGGGGAACTCCTTCTTTTCACCGGACTGTGGCGCTACCCAAAGATCGTGCCCGCCTTTTTCCTCCGGCCTGGCATAAAGGATGAATTTTCCGTCCCGCGACCAGTCGCTGCCGGAGCCGGTTTTGATCCGCAGCTCATCCTGGCCCGCTCCCGTTGCCGTTTTAATGTATAAATCGCTCTGACCGTTGCGATCGGAACTCCACAATACGCGCGATCCATCGGGAGACCAGATAGGCAAAATGTCCGTGCCGTGATCGAAGGTTATTCTTGTGGTAACGTTGCGCCGGAGGTCCAGAACAAAGATGTCGCAGTTCGAGTTTTTGACGCGATTGAAGACGACGCTCTTCTCATCCGTTGACAGCCTGAAGTTGTCGTAGTGGCCTGCCGGCGCGGCCGACTCCAGTTGATTTCCCGACCGGTCCATCCAAACAAGTTCTTCCTGTATATTTGCCTCTCCCCCCTGGTAAATCAGGACACCGTTTGTGGAGGCCGAGAAAAAGCCGACGCCACCGAAAGAGCCCACCTGATCGGCTATGGGGGCAGGCTCGCCCACCAGTCGCAGGTTCTTGTCATCAAATCTCTGAGCCACAAGAGTCTGCTCGCGCAGAAAGAGTATTTGCCCCGGACCGGAATCCTGAGCAGGCACATAAACACAAGGCAAAAAACCGGTTGACAACAATTTTCGGGAACCCTGTTCTTCGGGTTTGGAGTCGAGGGATCCTATGTAAATCCCGCGGTTTTCCAGGATGGCGGAATTTTGCCAATAGAGGAAATGCCGCCCGTCGGGCAGAAAGGTTGGAAAATACTGCCCCGATATCTGGCGGGCTGGGTCCAGTTCAGTCAGAGGTGATGCAACGCCCCCCGCTGCCGGAACGCGCTGCAGGGGACCTTGTACAAATGTTCCAAAAATGATCACATCGTCGCGGTTCCATGAGCCGCCCATGGCGAAGCCGGATATATCGCATATCGTTTGCACCATCCCGCCGGCAATATCGATTGTCTTGAGTTTTCCTCCTGTACCCCATGCGATATAGCGGCTGTCGGGAGACCAGAAGAAAGGAGCGATGTGGCCGCTTTCCGTTCCGGCAAGAGGCCGGGCTTCGAGCGAGCCCAGAGCACGAATCCACAAACGCGCAATGCCATCGGATCCTGCCACCGCAAAAGCCAGGTGGCGACCGTCCGGCGACACGGCAAAGGAATTCCCCCAATCCTGGCTGCCACTCTCAGGACCAAGAATATTGAACTTCATTGCCTCGGCTATCGCCGGCGGTTTCTCGCGGAAATGAATATAGGAGACGGCTGCCAGTGCCATGAACAACAGGGCTGCGATACTCCACGCAATCCACGCACGCTTCACAGGCGCGGATGCCGGCGCGGTTTCGAGCAGAGCAAAAGCATCGCCGATGTCGCGCAGGCGCTTCTTCGGATCTCTTTCCAGGCAGCGTCGCAGCAGAGTTTGCACATTTGTCGGGATCTTATCCCATTCCGGTTCTTTTGTGAGAACGGCTGCCAATGTTTCTGTGACCGTCTCTCCTTCAAAGGCTCTTCTCCCAGTCAGGCATTCGTACAGGATGCAGCCGAAGGCCCAGATGTCGGCGCGTTTGTCCACGGCTTTGCCCTTGGCCTGTTCCGGACTCATGTAGGCGGCGGTTCCGAGGATCACGCCGGGGCGAGTCATTGCTTCCGTGAGCGTGGGTGATTGCGACGAGTCGACCGCCTGCGTTTCGTCTGAGAGCGCCTTTGCTAAACCGAAGTCCAGGATCTTGACCCTATCCCCTTCGGTGATCATCACGTTGGCGGGCTTCAGATCGCGGTGGATTACGCCGTTTTCGTGTGCGGCCACGAGTCCCTCGGCGATCTGGCGGCATACTGCCAGAGCATCATCTGCCGCCAATGCGCCTTTGCTGATCCGCTGCGCCAGTGTTTCGCCCTCGACAAGCTCCAGCACGAGGAAGCGTTTGCCTTCGGCCTGTTCGAGTCCGTAAATCGCGGCGATGTTGGGGTGATTGAGCGATGCCAGCAGCCTGGCCTCACGCTCGAAGCGGGCCATTCGTTCGGGATCTGTGGCAAACGCCTCGGGAAGGAACTTGAGCGCGACCTTGCGGTTCAGGTTGAGGTCGTCGGCCACATAGACTTCGCCCATGCCTCCGCGGCCCAGCCATTCGCCGACTCGATAGTGTCCCAGCGTTTTCCCCATCATATTAATTTCCGTGTCCTATTCCATTGCGGACAAGTCCGCCGAAGCCCGAAGGGCGAAGGAGGATCATTTCGTTGGCACCCGTTGCTTCAGTTCTTCAAACCAATTGAGGACGATGTGGATTTTGCGCGGGCCCATATCTGAGGATACTGCTTCCCCGGTTCTCTTCATCATCAGGAAGCGCTCGTCGTGCGGGCTGATATCCCATGTAATACGAGAAAATATCTCGGTCATGTTAAATCCCGATGAGGTGATTCCTACAGCATAACTATAGGTCCCGCGAAAAAGAACTTTAGGAGTCCCGGCGCTGAAATTCGGGTTCGTGCTTACCGGCACCGCCATCGCGGCATCGCTATTTCGATAAAATAGTTCTCGTCCGGACGGTGACCATAGCGGGCTGTTTCCACCGCCTGGGGAGATTTGATAGCGCCCTTTATCCAGTTCGGGAAATGGACGCACATAGATCTCGCTTTGACCTGATTCATCCGATGTATATGCCATCCATTGTCCATCCGGTGAGATCTGAGGCTGGACTTCGCCATAATTCTCCTGAAGGAGCGGTTCCCATTTTCGGTCGCCATTCATCAAGACCATTCCAATATCGGCATAGCGCCCTGAATTTGCTTCGAGCAGCAGACTTTTTCCGTCGGCGGACCAGGAGGAAGGGATTGTCAGAACTGCCCTTTGTGAAGACGACTTTAGAAGAGGCTCTGCTTTCCCGGTGCCATCGGCTGTTTTCCAGTTGACGGCAAATCTCCCATCGCGGGACGAGAGAAATGCAATCCGTTTTCCATCAGGAGTCCAAATGGGAAACCAATCTTCGCCTCTCTCAAACGTCAACCGGGTCAGGATCCTGCGATCCAGGTTCCACATCCATATATTCGTGTCTGTTTCGTTTTGAATTGCCAGGGCAATCCGTGTGCCATCGGGCGATATTTTGGGGGAAATGTAGTTGTTGGCAGGGGCTGAAAGCGCCTCCTCTTTGCCCTCCCGATTTACCCAAACAAGCGTGCTTTTGCCAACCCCAGAGCTTGTTTGAGCCGCTCCCGGCATGTAGACGATCGAGCCGGCTTCCGAAATAGCGTATTGCGGCGCCATAATACTTCCCGATCTATACACGCCCTGGACAACGACCACTGATTCCCCGGTCACAGCGAGGTCATCAAGATCAAACGGAACAGCAAAAAGATTATTATCCAGTGCGTAAACAAGGTGCCCGGTCGGAAGATACCAGGCGCAATCGCCGGCGAACAGCACCTTAGTTTCTGCAGTATTGGTTGATTGGACTGCAATCTTATATCCCTGGTCCGTTCCAAGTGTGAATAACACGGATTTCCCATCCGGCAAAAGCCGGGGATGGAAATGAGTCTCGCCTGGCTTCCCAATCAGCTTGTCGGGAATTCCGCCTTCTGAGGAAACCCGCATGATCCCCCTGTCCATGGCGCCCAACAAAATCTTGTTGTCGGTCCCCCAACTCACACCTCCTATTGCACCGCCGGATCCCGTATCGCACAGGATCACCGGCGTCCCACCGCTGAGGGCGATCTTTTTCAACCTGTTTTCCGCTACAGACCAGTAGCCGATCCACTGACCATCGGGCGAGAAAAACGGGTTTGATGGAATATCATCCGAGTTTGAAATGAGTTTAAGGTCCAGATCATCAATGAACCGCAAAAAGAGCCCTTTGTCGGTAACAAAGGCTATTTTTTTACCATCACCGGAGACGGCGAGAGCAGGAAGATTGAGATTGGTGAATTTCTGGCCTTCCGGCGGATCGCAGGCAAGACGTATGACCTGAAGAGGCGCCGGCGTTCTCCACTTCCACACCATTGCGCCTGTGATTGCACTGAGAATGATGGCTGCCGCGACGCATGCCAGGACAATCCGGAGCTTTCCTCGAAACATCACCGTCTCTTCCGGCAGAACCAGCCCGCCGCCGGGATCGGACAAAAGCTGTTTGATTTCGACTCGGGCATCGCCGACATCTCTCAGCCGCTCCAGCGGATCCTTTTGCAGGCAACGATTGATAAGTTTTCGGATGTCGGGGGGAATGCCGGACGGCAATAGAGTGAAATCGGGATCTTTTGCTAGAGCGGCCGCCAGTATGTCCGTCGCGGTTGAGCCAATCCAGGTTTGCCTGCCGGTCAGCATTTCGTAGAAAACACATCCGAAAGCCCAAATGTCTGTTCTCTTGTCTGCGGATTTCCCGCGAGCCTGTTCCGGCGACATGTAGGCGGCGGTGCCGAGGATGACTCCCTGCATGGTAGCCATATCGCTCAATGTAGGCGAGTTGGACAAGTTCGGCGCGCCCTGATCTCCTGCAAATGCCTTGGCCAGCCCGAAATCCAGAACCTTTACCTTGCCGTCTGGCGTGACCTTAATATTTGCAGGCTTGAGATCGCGGTGAATGACGCCTTTCTCATGAGCAGCTTCGAGAGCTTCGGCGATCTGGAGGGCCAGTTTCAGGGATTCCTCGACGGGGATTGGGCCGCACTTTATCCGATCCGCCAGCGTATCTCCTTCCACCAGCTCCATGACGAGGAACTGTTTTCCGCCGGATTCTTCCAGCCCGTGTATGGTGGCTATATTCGGGTGGTTCAGGGAAGCCAGCAGCTTGGCTTCACGCTGGAAGCGGGCGACACGATCGGCATCTCTTGCGAACTCATCAGGCAGTACCTTGATTGCCACGTCGCGGCCAAGGACTTGATCCTTCGCCTGATACACCTCGCCCATGCCGCCCTTGCCGAGCTGCGAGGATATCTGATAGTGGCCCAGCGGCTTGCCGATCATGAGGAAGCCTCCTCTACGTCGACACCGGGTTCAATGCAATGAGATCATTTCCTGAAGATGGAGCTATTGTATCCAATTTGGCTGCAATTGGATAGCGGAGAATGGGATGCGCGATGCGGATTTACCGCTTCACGAGATCCCATAATCGAATGCCAAAAAAGATCCTTGCAATAATAGCATAGACATGTCGTAATTACATACATGATTAAACGACGCTTGCAGCCTGTCCTCGAGAAACGAATCGGCGAAGCACCCGCCGTTGTGCTGCTCGGACCGCGGCAGGCGGGAAAAACAACTCTCGCGCACACTCTGGCGAAGCGGCTGAGCACGGTCTACCTGGACCTCGAATCGGAAGCCGATCGGGTTAAGCTTTCGGAGCCGGAACTCTATCTCTCGGGCCTGTTTGACCATCTCGTTATCCTCGACGAAATCCATCGGGTCCCCGGATTGTTTCGAGTCCTTCGTGGGCTCATCGACCGGGCCAGGCGAAGCGGCAAGCGGCATGGGCTCTATCTTCTTTTGGATTCAGCCTCCATCGATCTCTTAAGGCAATCGGGCGAAACGCTGGCGGGAAGGGTGAGTTACCTCGATCTTGGTCCTTTCGACATTTTGGAGACCGGACCGACTCTTTCCGAAAGGGAGAGGCTGTGGGTTCGAGGCGGCTTTCCCGAGAGTATCCTTGCTTCGACGGACGACGCAAGCCTGCGCTGGCGGCGAGACTTCATCCGTGCCTATCTGGAGAGAGACATTTCCCAGCTGGGCCCGCGGATCGACGCTGAAACCCTGCGCCGGTTCTGGACCATGCTCGCACATCTCCAGGGCAGTCCGCTGAATGTTGCGCAGTTGGCCCGAAATATTGGTGTCGACACCCGGACGGCCGCGTCCTATCTCGACCTCCTCGTAGATCTGCTTCTCGTTCGCCGGCTTTCTCCCTGGCAGGCAAACATTGGCAAGAGAATCGCCAAATCTCCCAAGATCTATATTCGGGACAGCGGGGTCCTGCACGCCCTTTTGGGGATCGGCGACAGGGATGCGTTGCTCTCGCATCCCGTGGTGGGCATGAGTTGGGAGGGTTTCATCATCGAAAACCTGCTAACGATCGCCCCGGAGGGGACCGAGGGGTTCTATTACAGGACGAGCGGGGGAGCGGAGATCGACCTCGTCCTTTCCTTCCCCGACAAGCGGCGGTGGGCCATCGAGATAAAGCGCAGTCTGGCCCCGCGGCCCGAGAAAGGATTTCACTTCGCTTGCGAGGATCTTCGGCCTGATCGCAAATTCATTGTCTATCCGGGAGATGAGGGTTTTCCCCTGGGGGCCGGAATACAGGCCGTCCCCTTCGCCGAAATGGCCAGCCTGGTCTCGAATGGCGGTTGATCGGCTCCGCCGATTGAGCTGAGTGCCGGTCTTCATAATCACGTGACGTATGAGCGCGGCCGCCCCGCTCCCGACCGAGGCCGCGATACGAAAGCCGTCGGCTCTCCACACTTCCCCCTTCCCTCCCGCGCCGATGGGCGAGAGGATTTCGTACGGACCGAGTCTGCTTCCAGGCGAGAGGATAATGTCTTTAACGAGTTTCCGAATCTCTCATCGAGTGTTCAGAAAGGAAAGCCTTCAGATTCTTTATAAACTCCGGATTGCCGTGTGCCGTCCCATGATTGCCGCCATATGTTTCATTCACCTCCTCCCGCAATGCCCGAGATAAGAAGTCCGTTAAGTGTTCATCCATACGGGCCCAATGCTTCCGTCGGCCCAGCCGTTCACCGACTCGGCAGCCCTGCGTCTTGCCGATCCTGCAGGATCCTCCTGCACGTCGACGGCCGGTTCAAATCAATGAAATCAGATCATGAAGATGGGGCTATTGTATCCAAATCGGCTGCCATTGGATAGCGGAGGATGGGAAACCCAATATTGTCCGGACGCGGTTCTATATATAGCCAATGAGATGCAAAGCTCAATCTCGAATTTTTTGGCAACGCCATCTATTGTTTTTTGCTCAATGAAGGGCACGTATTTTTTCCGCGATAGACCTATGGTAATTCACAGAGGCATTGGCTTGGTCGCCGGTATTTATTTCAGGCTTCGAGGAAGCGTTTCTGCCCGATCCTCCGATGGATCATACCGGATCGTCAAATCAGAATACGTTCCCTCTATGGAGATTTCGGAGGAATTCTTCAACGGGCCAGACATCCAGCTTGTCGAAACGATACACCCGTTCTCCGGTGTAGACGCCGATCATTTTGTCCACTTCAATGCCGCCGGATTCGCTGAGGTCGCGCATGGCGCGCTCCCATTTCCGATCCCAGCGCGGCGACAGCTTCGCTTCAACACAGACAACGTGCGCCCGGCGGCCCGGCCGCTGCTTTTGAGTCTCAATAACAAAGTCAATTTCGGAGCCTGCCGGCGTACGATAGAACGTAAGCGGCCGGTGTTTTCCATGCGCCGCGTTATATACGCGCAATTCGTGAAATAGAAGCGTTTCCAGAGACATCCCCTTCCAGATGCGATCCACCGGGTCGCGCAGCAGACCTGCCGCTGCGCGGGCAATGCCGGCGTCAACCCAGAAGAACTTGGGGTGCGCCGCCTCGCGAACCTTGAGCCCGGGGCGATATGGGGGAAGAAAATGCGCCATCAGGGTATCCACAAGCACGGAGAAATAGCCGTCCACGCTGGTTCGAGGGACGGCCGCATCGCGCGCAATATTCTTCATGTTCAGCATCTGCCCGTTCATTTGCCCGGCGATGGAAAGGAAACGCGCAAACGGCGGGAAACGGCGGATCAATCCCTCCGCTCGTATTTCCTCTTTGAGATACGTGTCCACGTATGCGCTCAGAATATCCGGCGCATTTGGGAAATCCGTCTGAACGATCGGGAGCATTCCCCAATTCAGCGAGTGGTCCAGCCTGAAGCTGCCCTTCAGTTCCGCCGAACAGAAAGGTTCCATCGAGAGAGTCAGGGCACGTCCGGCCAGCAAATTGGCTCCTCCACGCTTGATCTTGCGGGCCGAGGAACCGCAAAGAGCAAATCGCCAGCGGCGCAACTCCGAAAGCCTGTGAACCTCATCCAGGAGGGCCGGGATCTTCTGAACTTCATCCAGTATGATCCATGAGCCGGCCGGTCTGTCGCCGATCAGGCTTTCCAGCGCGTGCGGATCGACGGTAAGCTGAAGTTGAAGCGACGTGTCCAGCAAGTCCAATAGCAGTGCGTGCGGAAAGATTTGTCGAAGCCAGGTGCTCTTTCCCGTTCCGCGCGCCCCGAACAGGAAGAAAGAGCGGTCGGGCGGCTTCAGCAATCGATGAATCGGCGTCGGAAACATAATGTATTATTACCTTGTTACCGTAATAATACAATGCATATTTACGGTAGCAACGTAATTATACTTATGATCTCAGGGCATTCCCTCTACCCTCTCGGAGTGCGGGAGCTTGCTCCCGCCTTTAGCGAAATAATCGAAAACCGGGTTGTTTTCAAAAGCGGCAGCAAGCTGCCGCACTCCATGCAGCGCCAGATGAGCCGTTCCACCACGGGATCCATCCCCTCGCGGATTTCCGATATCGCCCTTGGAATGTGCGTCTCCTTCTGCTGCCGCAATTCGGCAAGATTCGCTGCCGTGAATGCTTTCTTGCCCGTATAGATCTCGTATAAAACCAGTCCCAGCGAATAGATGTCGCTGCGGACGGTGGCGCCCTTGCCCGCCAGCTGCTCCGGCGCCATATAGGCCGGCGTACCTGCTATCTCGGCCGCTTGACTGTCATCACCCTGTGCGATCGCGAGACCAAAGTCCGTGATGCGCACGCGCCCGTGCCCGTCGAGCATGATGTTGGCCGGCTTCAAGTCGCGGTGCAGCACGCCTCTCTCATGAGCGGCCGCGAGTCCCGCGGCGAGCTGGCGCGCGATATCAAGCGCCTTTTCATTTGAGAGATGCCCGATGCGCCTGATGAGGGACGCGAGATCCTCGCCGTCGATGAATTCCATCGAGAGGAAGTGCCTCCCATCGATTTCTGCAATGTCGTAGACGCGGCAGATATTCGGATGCGACAGCTGCCGCGTGATCCGCACCTCGGCAAAGAATCGCTCGCGGCGCACGGCGTCTCCGGCAAGCTCGGCCGGCAGGAACTTCAACGCCACGGGCTGGCCTAGCTTCAGGTCGTCCGCGCGGTACACCTCGCCCATGCCTCCGCGGCCGAGCAGGCCTATGATGCGGTAGCGGTCGGCAAGGATCGTTCCCGGCGTGAATCCCCCGGCAGGGATCGAGTCGGAAGAGATTATCCTGGCGACGTGGGGCGTTGCCGCGGGAGCCTTTGGGGACTCGGGCACAGGAGCTTCGATTGTAGGCGCCTGTGAAAGCGAGCCGAGCGGCTGTCCGCAGGCATTGCAGAAGCGGCTGTCCGGCGGATTCCGTGTCGAGCATTTCGGGCATTGAATCGTCGGCGTTGGTTTCCTAGCGCTCCGTTCACGGCTCCAGGTTCATCCTGCGCAGCAGGGCGTGGTAACGCGGGTGGGAGCGGATGGGATCGAGAGAACTGTCCTGGACCATGTGAAAGATCCATTGATCGCGCTCTTCAACCGCTCTTTCCATATAATCGAGGCAATGATCGCTCTCTTCAAGGGCAAGATAAATCCAGGCGAAAGCGCTGGGCAGCGCGTATGCCTTTCGGGAGAAATCCTGCAATTCCGCCAGAACCTTCCGAGCCTCATCGCTTCGGCCCCCCTTGGCATAGGCCGAACCGAGAATTCCCAGTACCAATGGGATGCGATTATAGAGCGCCGCTAACGTCTCCGCGCTCCGGATACCTTCTTCGATCATTCCTTTATGGATATAGCTCTGACTTAGATATTGATAGGCTGAGAAATAGGATGCATCCAGATCGAGAGCTATGCACCAATGATTGATGGCTTCGTCCCACTGCCGAAGAAAATATTGATAGAGGGCAAAAAAATGCTGCAAAATCAACGACAGAGGGTCCAGTTCCAGCGCTTTCCGGATGGTGGAAAAAGCCTCGTCCATGCGCTGCACGAATAGAAGGAACGCCGTATAGTTAATCAGGACCTCGTCGGATTTGGGACTAAGATCGAGCGCTATGCGGAACTCGCGTTCGGCTCCTTCCAGGTCATATTCCACGCCTCGAAGCAAACCAAGCATGGCGTGGGCTTCCGGAAGTGTCTCATCCAGAGCCAGGGCTTTGCGCAATGCCTGTTGGGACTGCGCGTTTGCTGTTTTTGGCGGTATGAGTCCGGCATAGCCGGTCCACCAGAAGCACTTGGCAAGCCCGTACCAGGCCAGAGCATATTCCCGGTCCAGTGCAATGGCCTGTTCATAATACCGGGTGCTTTTCTGATAACTATCCAATGTTGCCCTGTAGAATTGATGGCGCCCCTTCAAGTACAGATTGTAGGCTTCAACGTTCGGCGTATAGCGCCGGACCGGTCGATCCTCTATCGAGAGGCGGACCCGCAGCTTCTCGGCGATCGCATGCGAGATTTCGTCTTGAATCGCAAAAATGTCGGCGATCTCCCTGTCGAAACGCTGGCTCCACAGGTGGTATCCGTCGCTTGCTTTGACCAGCTGCGCCGTGATACGGAGACGGTTGCTCGCCCTGCGCACACTCCCTTCCAGTATGTGCTCCACATTGAGCTTGGACCCGATTTCGCGTATGTCCTGCTCCCTGCCGCGGAAGGCGAATGCGGACGTGCGGGCCATCACGCGCAGTCCGGGTAGCTGTGTCAACGCATCGATGATGTCTTCGGCCAGCCCGTCGCTGAAGTATTCCTGTTCCTTGTCGCCGCTCATGTTGACGAAGGGAAGCACGGCGATCGAGGGCTGCGCCTCTGTGGAAGTTTTCGATGCCATTTCTGCGGACACTCCCTCCAGTGCAGTCTTAACCTCCCCCATTGTCTGGTAACGCCCCGAGGGTTGCTTCATCAAGCATCGCTGCACGATCTCCCTTGCCGAGGAAGATGTCTGTAACGGCAACGGCTCCAATTTCTGTATCGCCGATAGTATCGCAAGAGAGTTATCCCCGGAAAATGCCCTCCTGCCGCTCAGCATTTCATACAGAACCAGGCCGAAAGAGAATATGTCCGACCGGGCATCCACGGGTTGCCCCTGCGCCTGTTCTGGCGACATGTAAGCCACAGTGCCGAGAACAGCGCCCGCTTGCGTTGCAGGGAAATCCGCCGTCGGGGACTGAGTACTTGCGCCGTCCTGTTCATAAAGTTTTGCCAATCCGAAGTCGAGTAGCTTTGCCGATCCCTCATCCGTGACCATGATGTTTGCCGGTTTCAGATCGCGGTGAATAATTCCCTTTTTGTGAGCTGCCTCCAGCGCCGCGGCAATCTGAATCGCCAGGAGCACGGCTTCCTTTTCAGGTAGAGGGCTGGAGAGAGGTTTGCCCTCGACGTATTCCAGCACGAGGTAATCCTCGCCAATATCGTGCAGCTGGCATATGTTTGGATGATTCAGCGCCGCGATGGACCGTGCCTCCTGCTTGAACCGCTCGCTGTGCTGTTCCTTAACCTTCTTGATCGCCACGACGCGGCCCAGGCGCGTGTCCCGCGCCTTCCACACTTCGCCCATCCCTCCCGCGCCGATGCGCTCGAGGATTTCGTAAGGGCCGAGCTTGTTTCCGGGCGCAAGGGTCATTTTTTTCCCAACGGGACTTTCCGCTTCAGCTCTTCGAACCAGTTTAGGACCACTTGTATTTGAGCCGAAGCCTGGTCCTTTTCCGAAGGTTTTACGATCAGGAATAGTTTGCCATCGGCCGTCACATCATGTGCGTTAACGTCCGCAAAGGCAAATTTGGCTTCAAAGAGCGTTCGGGGATTACCCGCTTTAAAAGCCGGCGTTGTCTGAAGCTCCACCGCCATCATTTTGTCGCCGTTGCGGAAGAAAAGCTCACCGCTCCGCGCCCAGATTGGATAAGTGCCTCCGTTAGTTGAAACCTGCCACACGCCGCCGGGGCCAGGGAAAGGCCGGACATAAATTTCGTATTGGCCGGACTCATCCGAGGAATAAGAAAACCAACGCCCATCCGGCGAAAAGGCGGAAAACCACTCAGAAAATCGGGTCGCCAGAAGCTGGAATGGCTTTTCTTTGCTGCCAAGCGGCAGAATCCACAGGTCACTGCCACTAGTTGGGTGGACACGGGAAAAAATCAGTGATTTTCCGTCCGGCGAGAACGCGTGTGGAGAATCGTTAGAGTCGCTCACTGTGAGGCGTTCCGCTCCGCCACTGCCGTCCGCAGGCAGCCAGAAAAGGTTTAGCCTGCCGTTTCCTCCAAGGTCCGACCGAAAGACTATCCGCTTCCCGTCCGGTGTCCAAACGGGATTTATATTTTGTCCCTTAAATGTAAGACGGTTGAACTTCCGATCCGGAATGTCGTAGGTCCAGATCTCATCATTAATCCCCTGGATCACCAGAGCTATCCGTTTCCCATCCGGTGAAAGGTGCGGAACATAATAGGGACGCTGAGGCACACCGATTGGTTGTTCTTTCCCGCTGCGGTCTACCCACACCATGTCCCGCTCCTCCGCCCCCCCGACGCTGCCGCGTATATAGGCCAAAGTGCCTTGACTGGAAAAAGCATAGTGCGCAACACCTTCAATGGACTGCATGATCCCTTGCAGAACAGGCTCTGGAGTTCCCTGCACCTCCAACCGCTCCGGATCAAACCGAACCGCATATAGGCTGCCCCGGCGCGCGTAAACCAAGTGCCCCGTAGGCACATAACGCCCATCCGTTCCCCCTTCAATCAGGATCTTCTCTTTGCCGGTTTTCAGGGAGCGCACCATTATGCGGGCATCTTCAACATTTCTTCTCCAGGCTGTAAAAAGGATGGCTTGACCGCCGGGCAGAAATTGCGGCCACCGGAGAGCCTCTGACGCGGCATCCTTTGAGGCAACGGGATTCAGGCTACCCCCCGTCTCCGAGACCTGCATCAAGCCTTTCATCCCATAGGCAGGCGCACAGATTATGCTGCCATCTTCTCCCCAGCTGGCTCCGGTAACAAATGCAGAAGCATCCGCAAGAGGAAGCGGGTTCCCGCCTTGAACGGATATTTTCAGCAACCTGCCGCTGATATAAAATCCCAACCATTGTCCGTCCGGCGAAAAAAACGGGCCGGTAGCCTGCTCAGTTCCAGCGATCGGTGCGGCATCATAGCTGTCAATCGGGCGGAGGTAAATCTGCCTCTTGCCCCCTTGCATCGCAACATAGGCGAGCTTTGTCCCATCCGGCGAAACAGCCAGCAAGGGGAACTGATTCCAAAATCTTTGCTCGGGGGGCAAGCTGACGGAAAGCCTGGAGACCGGCTTTGCACCCGAGGCCGGCTTCCAATGCCACACCGCAATGCCCGTTAGTGCGGACAGCAACAACAAAAATGCGGTGACAATCGGAAGCACCCGGCGCAATAAGCTCCATATGGATGCAGAGCCCGGTTGATTAACGGCCGCAGGAGCCTCGGCTGCATCCATTAACGCACGTGCATCCGAAGCGTCGCGGAATCGCCGGTTCGTGTCCCTTTCCAGCGTGTGGCGCAGAACCAATCGGATGCTCGGCGGCGTATTTTCCGGCAATGCCTCCCATTGCACCTCTCTCGTCAGCACCGCCGCCAGCGTTTCGGTAACGGTTTCTCCTTCAAAAGCTCTTTTGCCGGTCAGGCACTCGTAGAGGATGCAGCCGAAGGCCCAGATGTCGGCGCGCTTGTCGACGGATTTGCCCTTGGCCTGTTCGGGGCTCATATAGGCGGCAGTACCAAGGATGACGCCGGGGCGAGTCATTGCTTCCGTGAGCGTGGGTGATTGTGAAGAATCTACGGCCGGTGCTTCATCGGATAGCGCTTTCGCGAGGCCAAAATCCAGAATCTTAACTTTGTCGTCTGCGGTAATCATCACGTTGGCGGGCTTCAGATCGCGGTGGATCACTCCTTTTTCATGGGCGGCCTCAAGTCCTTCGGCGATCTGCTTGCATATTGCCAATGCCTCGTCAATCGGTAGGGCGCGTTTACTGATCCGCTGCGCCAGCGTTTCCCCCTCGACAAGCTCCATCACGATGAAGCGTTTGCCTTCGGCCTGTTCGAGCCCGTAAATCGCGGCGATGTTGGGGTGATTGAGCGACGCCAGCAGCTTAGCTTCGCGCTCAAAACGCGCCATTCTTTCGGGATCGCCCGCGAATGCCTCGGGCAGGAATTTCAGCGCGACCTTGCGGTTCAGGTTGAGGTCGTCGGCCACCCAGACTTCGCCCATGCCTCCGCGGCCAAGCTGTTCACCGACTCGATAATGGCCAAGCGTTTTTCCGATCATCAAGAATGGCTCCTCGACTCTCGTTAGATAGTTTCGAGAACTCGTCCCTCCTTCAGTTCAAAATCCGCGATTGCATATGCACAGCCAAGAATCCGCCGGACCGGAATCTTATGCCATGGGTCGAGTTCTGAAATGCCTGTGAAATGGCACGAGCCGGAACCTGTCCAGCATTCCTTGACCCGCATATCCCAACCAACTTCAATCAGCTCAGCCGTCATCGGGCCTGCCGAGGCGGGGATTACGCGCAGACACACATTCGGCAGGATCTGTAATCCGGAAGGATCCAGCGGCTTTTCCGGCCGCATCAGACATGAACAGATCCGGAAATTGCGCGGACGTTCCACATAGCCGGCGTAAATCTCGTTCTCTTTCACGAACTCAATGTGCGCGATCTTCTTCGGATAGCCATAGGCTTCCCGTCCGGCAGCCATGGCGGCATCGCTGGTCACAACAATGTTGAGGATATATTGAACGGCCCGGCCGTTGTACGTACAGACGAGGGATTGAATAGCTTCGTTGTATGGCCCGATGGTCGTCCAAGGATACTCAATCAGAGCCAGCAAAGCGGTTGGGGGGTCTGTGAGCTCCAGGGATGAGGGGAGCCACTCGGCAGCCTGCTCGCCGTCGGTTTGATATTGGAAAATCGCCAACCTCGCATTTCGGAAATAGATTGGCAAGCTCGAAAACAACGGAGCGTGAACAGGCATGCTGGGCCCGAAATGTTCGCTGGACAATCTTCCCTTAATGGCCATGACTGCTCTCCTTTCCTCCATTCGTTAGATTTCCATTTCGATCCATTGCCTGGCGAAATCCCAAACACTCCCTCCGCTTCATTTCACGGGCACTCGCGCTTTCAGTTCTTCGAACCAGTTAACGACGATGTTGATTTTGCCCGGGATGGGCGCTGCGGGGCCTGCGCCGGCAGACGCGGCCGGCTTAATCATCAGAAACCGCTTGCCGTCGGGGTGGATGTCCCAATTGCTAAAAACATCATTGGAAGGCAATTCATATTTTCCCGGAAACAGCATTTTGCGCGTTTCCAGGGTGAAGGTTGGATCCGTTCTCACCGAGACCGCCATAAACGCATCCCCATTGCGATAGAACAACTCCCTTCCATCCGGCGACCATAGAGGCCAACCTCCACCGCCGGTTGAAACCTGCCATTTGCCCGCGTTTACTTCAGGATACGGACGCACGTAGATCTCAAACTTGCCGGATTCATCGCAGGCATACGCCATCCATCGTCCGTCCGGCGAAATCTGCGGATCCAACTCCTGATGCTTTTCTTGCAGCAGCGGTTTTTTAGCGCCGTCCCCTTCCATCAAGAGTGCACCGATTCCCAGGTTAGCGCCCTCGTCGGTTCCCATGAAGACAAGGCTTTTAGCATCGCCCGACCAGGAGCGCGGGTAAATGCCGATTTTTGTCCCTGTAACAAGCAACTCTTCCCTCCCCGTACCATCTGCCGCTTTCCAATAAATCGCCGGTTTCCCACCGCGCCCCGAAAAAAAGACGATTCGTTTTCCATCGGGGGTCCATAGAGGAAAGCTGTCATTGGCTTCGTCGAAGGTAAGACGGGTCATGGTTCTGCGAACCACATCCCAGATCCAGATGTCATGATTGACGCCGGTTGTGACCCTTAAAGCCACTTTCGTTCCATCAGGGGATATTTTGGGGAAGATATAGGCATTCGGTTCGGCAGCAAGCGTCTCTTCCTTTCCCTGCCGGTCCACCCACACCAGAATCAGACGCGCGGACACCGTCCCACCCGATGTGCCCGGTATATAAACCAGCGTTCCCGCGTCGGAGACCGCCGATTGCACTCCATGCCCCAAAACGCCTTCTATTATGGGAACCGGGCCTCCCCGAACCTCCATGGCATCCAGGTCAAACGGAACGGCATAGAGATTGTCATCATTGGGCAATCCATAGACGATGTGTCCGGTCGGGAGGTACCCGACGGAAAATCCTGGAAACAATTCCTTTGCTTCACCCGAATCGCCCGACAGCACCATTACAATCCCATGAGTCGTACCGGCGGAGTCGGTATATAGGACTGATTTGCCATCCGGCAGAACATGCGGATAGATGGAGGACACGGACTTCGCTTTGACGAGGGATTCCGGGGTTCCCCCGTTGGCCGAAACCCGCATGATGTCGCCGGGCACCTGACCATACACAATTGTGTTATCCGGACTCCAACTCGCGCCTGCCATGATTGCTGCCGAGACAGAACACAAATTCACGGGGGCTCCGCCATTGATGGCGATCTTTTTCAACTGGCGATCGGAATTGGAAAAGTATCCGATCGATTGGCCATCGGGCGAGAAGAAGGGCTGCCAGTCACCCCCCTCGGTTCCGGCAATGAGTTTGGCGGCCCATTCATCCACAGAGCGCAGGTAAAGTCCCTCAGCTGTGGCGTAAACGATTTGCCTGCCATCCGGTGAAACTGAAAGAGACGGTATATAGTTATTTCCGAACTGCTGGCCTTCCGGCAGTTCGTGGGCAAAACGCATGACCGGACGCGGTTCGGAGGGCTTCAGCTTCCAGCCGGCTATGCCGGCAATGATCAGGCCAAGCACCAGAGCCGCCGCGGCCCACGGCAGTATCGTTCTCAGCTTGTTCTGCTGCTCCACTGTTGTAACCGGCTGCACCAACACGCCGCCGGGATCAGCCAGAATTTGTTTGATCTCAACTCGAACGTCCCCAATATCTCTGAATCGCTCCGTCGGATCTTTCTGCAGGCAGCGATTGAGATGTTTTTGAATGTCCGGGTGGATGTTTGGTGGCAAGCTCCCGAAGTCGGGATCCTTGGCCAGAGCCGCCGCGATTATGTCCGTCACGGTTGCGCCGGACCATGTCTGTCGGCCAGTCAGCATTTCGTAGAGAACGCACCCAAATGCCCAGATGTCGGCCCTTTTGTCGACAGACTTTCCCCGTGCCTGCTCCGGCGACATATATGCCGCCGTGCCGAGGATGACGCCTCGCTGAGTAGCCATGTCGCTGAGCGTGGGAGAGTTCGACAGATTCAGTTGCTCCTGCTCTCCCGCAAACGCTTTTGCCAAGCCAAAGTCCAGCACCTTCACTTTGCCCTCAGGCGTGACTTTGATATTTGCAGGCTTCAGGTCGCGGTGGATCACACCCTTCTCATGGGCGGCTTCGAGGGCTTCGGCAATTTGCAGGGCCAGCTTCAGGGATTCCTCAACGGGAATCGGGCCTTTCTTGATTTGGTCGGCCAGCGTGTCGCCCTCCACAAGCTCCATGACGAGGAACTGCTTTCCATCCGCCTGTTCCAGCCCGTGTATGGTGGCTATATTCGGGTGGTTCAGGGAAGCCAGCAGCTTGGCTTCACGCTGGAAACGGGCGACGCGATCGGCATCTCTTGCGAACTCCTCGGGCAATACCTTGATCGCCACGTCGCGGCCAAGGACCTGGTCCTTCGCCTGATAAACCTCGCCCATGCCGCCCTTGCCGAGCTGCGAGGATATCTGATAATGCCCGAGCGTCTTGCCGATCATGAGGAAGCCTCCTCCACGTCGACGGCCGGTTCAATGCAATGAAATCAGTATATGAAGATGGCGCTATTGTATCCAAGTCGGATGCAATTGGATAGTATTAATGGGGACGGACCACGATAAAGCCTTCGCAAGATTATCGATAGCTCCATTTTAAGATGGAAATTAACAATAAACGCCCTCTCATGCGATAATAGGGTTAGTGAGAGCGGTTTGGAGGTTCACCCATGGGAATTGAAGAGCTTAAGGCGGAAATCCTTCACCTGGGCACGGAGGAAAGAGCTCATCTTGCCCGCGAGGAAGGCAGGAGGCGCATCAGCGATGAAAAAAAATCGGGAAAACTCTTGCATATTCACCATTAAATGGTGAATATATCGCCATGATCAGGCGCAATATTCAGAATTCTGTCCGTCGGGCCATGGCCGATACACCGGTCGTGCTGATCAACGGCGCACGGCAGACGGGCAAAACCACGCTGGCCCAGGAGATGGCTGCTGAGCCCGGATTCCAATATTTCACCCTGGATGACGCCGCCACACTCGGGCTGGCTGCCGGGGATCCATCCGGATTCATCCGCAATCTCACCGGACCCGTGGTGATTGATGAAATTCAGAAAGCCCCTGCCTTATTTCCGGCCATCAAGCTGGCGGTGGACAAGGACAGGAAACCCGGGCGCTTTCTCCTCACCGGTTCAGCCAATGTGATTACCCTGCCACGTCTGTCTGAATCACTGGCTGGCCGCATGGAGATCATTCCACTGTTTCCCTTCTCGGCAGGTGAACTGGCGAGCCGGCGCGAAAAGTTTGTGACGCGCCTGTTTGCCGGCAGCATTGCCGAGGCGAAAGCGGTTTCCACAAAAGAGGATCTCGCCGCACGACTGGTTTGCGGCGGTTACCCGGAAGCCATTCAGAGAACCGACGATGAGCGCCGGTCCGCATGGTTTGCTTCCTACCTTTCCACGATCCTGCAAAGGGATGTGCGTGATCTGGCACGGGTAGACGGCTTGCACGCCTTGCCGAACCTGCTTAAACTGTTGGCAGCCCGAACTTCCGGTTTGCTCAATCTCGCCGATGTGGGTCGTGACGCCGGCTTGCCGCACACGACCATGACGCGCTACCTGGCCTTGCTGGAAACGGTCTTTCTCGTTCATCGTTTGCCCGCCTGGTCGCCAAATCTGGGCAAACGCCTGGTCAAAGCCGCCAAGCTTCATCTGGTGGACACCGGCCTGGCCTGCCATCTGATTGGAACCGAAGCCCGACGGATTAAGGATGACCGCTCCCTGCTGGGGAGGATGCTGGAAAGCTTCGTGGTCGGCGAACTCCGCAAGCAGCTTTCCTGGACCGATCCGCGCACCACGATGTGTCATTTCCGCGCAGCGGCGGGGGCGGAAGTGGATGTCGTGCTCGAGAAGGCCGATGGCGCCTTGGCCGGGGTGGAGATCAAGGCCAGCGCCACCGTGGGCGCATCCGATTTCAAGGCATTGCAGGATTTGCGCGATCAATTGGGCAGGAAGTTCATCGCCGGGGTGGTGCTCTACACGGGCGACAAGCTGATTCCGTTTGGCGAAAAACTGTGGCTCGTCCCATTGCCCTTCCTATGGGCAGAGTGAAATGTGACCCGGAAATCCTTTATCCGCGGTCCTTGGCCCGTCATCCGGGTATTCGTCAGCTCGACGTTTCCGACTTCGCTGAAGCTATGTCGGGCAAGCAGCGGCATGAAGCACGAGCGGAACGCTTTGGAGACCGAGGCCTTTCCGAAACTGGAACAGCTCTCTCAGCGAGAGAAAGATCGGTTAAAGGCGGAACTTCGCCGGCGGCTGGGCAGTACGAATGTATGAGGAATTTGTTCTCTTCCCAAGACCTGGCTTTTGCTCCTGTCCATCGCCCAAGACTTATATGACTATGCCTCCAGATTCATTTTGCGCAGCAGGGCGCGGTAGCGCGGGTGGGAGCGGAGCGGATCGTAAATAGGGAAGATGCGGCTGTGAGAAATGAGGTGATCGCGGGTGTTGATCGCCTTCTCGAACCAATCCAGGCTTTTTTCGATTTCCCCGAGACTGCAATAGACCCACGCAAAGACCGAAGGCGATACAAACGATTCCCCGGCAAACCGCTGCAACCCTTCAAGAAATTTCCGGGCCTCGTCGATCAGGCCTGAGCGCGCATGGGCAATGGCTCGAAAGGCAAAAGCCCACGGGCTGTGTCCCACATGCTCCGCAGCCAATTCGCATTCCCGCATGGCGTCCTCCAGCCTTCCCATCTCGAGATAGGTGAAACCGAGGTACTGATGAGCCAGGTAGTAGTGCGGGTCGATCTCGATAGCATTCCGGCATTGTTCGATCGCCCTATCCCACTCATGGATCAGGTAATAAATGTAGCCAAGCCCCCACTGCAGAAAAGGCGCCAGCGGATCCAGCTCCAGGGCTTTGCTCCACACGACGATGCTTTCATCGATGCGGCGCATCGGTATCAGGTAATATTGGCAATAATAGATCCGCGCATCTTCAGAGTTGGGGCCGATGTCCAGCGCCCGCAGGAATCCCTGTTCGGCACCCTTCCAGTCAAACTCGGTTGCCCGAAGCCCTGCCCTCAAGGCATGCGCTGCCGCCAGGGTGTCATCGAGTTCCAGGGCCTTCTGCGCAGCCCGGCCGGCCTCTCCATATGCAGCGCTCGTAGGGATGTATCCCAGGAAGCCCATATTCTGGTAATAGTTTGCCAGTCCAGACCAGGCCACGGCGCACTCCGGATCCACCGCCAGGGCCTGCTCGAAATACCCTTTTCCCTTCGCCATGCCATCCGGCGTGCCTTTGTAGAGATTATAAATTCCTCGCAGATAAATGCTGTAGGCTTCCTGGTTCCCGGCAGGCCGTTTGACAAGTGAGTGGGCCGTCTGCAGCTGGACGCGCAATTTGTCAACAATCGCCCGGCAGATCTCGTCCTGGATGTCGAAAACATCGGTCAGTTCACGGTCGAAGCGCTCCGACCATAGATGACTGCCGTCGGAAGCGGTTATGAGCTGTGCGGTGACTCTTATGCGATTGCCGGATTTGCGCACGCTTCCTTCGAGGATTGTGTTCACTCGCAGGGCCTCGGCGATCCTGGTGATGTCGTCCTGTTTCCCTTTGAAGGCAAAGGCAGACGTTCGCGCAATCACCTTGAGGCCGGGAATCTGCGTCAGCGCATTGATGATCTCCTCCGCCAGCCCGTCGCTGAAGTATTCCTGCTCCTTGTCGCCGCTCATGTTGACGAAGGGGAGCACGGCGATCGAGGGTTGGCATTCAGCAGCAGCTGCGGGCTTTTCAGCAAATACCTGCTCCAATACCGTCCTGACCTCGGACATTGTTTGATATCGTCCCGAGGGCTGTTTTGCCAGACACCGTCGAACGATCTTGTCCAGCGGAGGGGATGTTTGAGATGGTGGCGGTTCTTCCTTCACTATCGCCGTCATTACAGCAAAGTTGCTGTCCCCG
>CAZTHE010000006.1:28892-33188 GCA_964613495.1 uncultured Acidobacteriota bacterium
CTCAGCATTTCATACAGGACGAGGCCGAATGAGAAGATGTCCGAACGCGCATCCACGGGCTGCCCCTGCGCCTGTTCGGGAGACATATAAGCCACGGTTCCGAGCACGGTTCCTGCCTGCGTCACGGGTAAATCCGCCGTCGGCAATGTGGATGATGCCGGCGGTACGCTTCCAGCATCTTCGTAGAGCTTTGCCAGGCCAAAGTCGAGCAGTTTCACCGAGCCCTCATCGGTAACCATGATATTCGCGGGCTTCAGATCACGGTGGATGATGCCTTTTTTGTGAGCCGCCTCAAGCGCTGTGGCGATCTGGATCGCCAGGCGCACCGCCTCCTTTTCAGGCAGCGGACTTGAGAGAGGTTTTCCTTCGACATATTCCAGGACAAGGTAGTCCGGACCAATATCGTACAGCTGGCAAATAAAGCTGTGGTTGAGCGCCGCAATGGACCTTGCTTCCTGCTTGAATCTCTCGCTGTGCTGCTCCTTGACCTTCTTGATCGCCACGACGCGGCCCAGGCGCGTGTCCCGCGCCTTCCAGACTTCTCCCATCCCTCCCGCGCCGATGGGCGAGAGGATTTCGTAAGGGCCGAGTTTTGTGCCGGGTGCGATATTCATTTCTTCAACAACGTGGTCCAGTTAAGGATGACATTGATGGGCTTGGCGGCGCTGCCTGCGACCGGCTTCAGGATTAGAAATCGCTTGCCGTCGGGAGTTACGGCATAATTGTCCAGGGTCGGGTCAACAAACAATCCGCTGTCAAAAAGCTCATGCGGGATTCCCGGCTCGAGGGTTGTATTCCCGCCGATATCGACGGCCATCATCTTCCCGTCCAGATCCAGGTAATAGAGCTCTTTGCCGTCCCCCCTCCATCGCGGCTCTGAACCCCCATGGGTCGAAATCTGCCGCTTCCCCTCTCCCGCCGGAAAAGAAACAACGTAAACCTGCCAGGCGCCGGATTCATTCGAAGCATAGGCAAGCCACTTTCCGTCGAAAGACAAATGAGGCTCATCCTTTGTGTACGGCGATCGAATAAGGGGAAAAGGTTTCCGGTCCCCGAATAGCGGAATGGTAAAAAGATCTGTTGGATTTATCCCCACGCCGTAGACAATATAGCGTCCATCTCGGGACCAGTCCTCTATCCACTCATCTTCCGGGGATTGCACCACCGGTTTTTCTTCCCCGGTTCCACTTGATTGCTTTTCATAAATGTCGGCGTTCCCCTTGCGCTGGGTGGTAAAACCAATTTGGCGTCCATCCGGCGACCAGACAACATCCTCTGAAGCCCCACTTTCGAAGGTGAGACGGGTTGAGACATTGCGTTCCCATTCAATAATCCAGATGTCCTTATTTGAGGTCGCCTGACCCATCAGGGAAACGGCTATCTTGCGCCCATCCATCGAAAGATCAAATCCATGTTGATACATTCCCGGCTCTCCGGCATTTCCGAGGTGTTTGCCTGCTCGATCAAGCCATGCGAACCGCGACTCATCCTGTCTTGCGGAAGCACAGTGAACGAGTATGCCGGTTTGAGAGACATCAAAATTGGCCGCGTTATACCTGTCGACAAGAAGGCTGTCGGCGATGCCGACCGCTTCTCCGGTAAATGCCATTTTCTCGGGGTCAAATGGATGGGCAAACAGAGTTTTCCCACGATAGAAAAGCAGATACCCGGGATCGGCATATGCCGCCGTCCAGACATCCGTCAGGAGCCGGGTCCTTTGCGTGGAATCGAGTGAACCGGCATAGATATCCGATCTGCTACCGCCATGGGTGACAATGCCGTACAGGTAATGACGACCGTCGGGCAAAAAAAACGGGGAGTGGTGGGCGAAGTTTCCTTCAGATTCGTTGAGGCTCGTGACCGGGGAAGGCTTTCCTCCCGCTGCCGAAACGCTGTACAACCGTTCCCTGTAAGGCGAAAAGAGGATCGTCCCCTCCTTGTTCCAGGCGCCCCTCGAGACGGAAATTGCGGGGCAAATGTCGCGCGGTAAACCCCCGGAGACTCCAATCGTCTTCAACATGCCGCCGGCAAAAAATGCTATCGAGCGGCTGTCGGGAGACCAGAATGGATAATCGGCCTGATCCGTTCCTTCAAGCTTTCTGGCTGTGCCCGACTGCATTTCATGGATGAACAGGGCGGCCGATCCTCCGGTTCGAGCCACGTACGCGATCATGCGGCCGTCGGGAGAAACTGCAATGCGACTCCTCATCTCCAAAGACGCGTCGATTTGAAACTGGATCCTTTCCCCCGGCGCCTCACCGCGATTGGGGAGAAATGCGAGTATTGCCAATGCAACCAGGAGCGTTGTAGCGATTGCCGCCCAGGCCCGCAGGAGCCACGGACGCTTCGCGGGAAAAAGCTCAGGAGTGCTTTCGAGCAGGACATGCGCATCGCCGATGTCGCGCAGTCGCTTCTTCGGATCTCTTTCCAGGCAGCGGCGCAGCAGAGTTTGCGCATTCGTCGGGACCTTAACCCATTCCGGGTCTTTGGTGAGAACGGCCGCCAGCGTTTCCGTGACCGTCTCGCCTTCAAAGGCTCTCCTTCCCGTCAGGCATTCGTACAGGATGCAGCCGAAGGCCCAGACGTCTGCACGCTTGTCGACCGATTTGCCTTTTGCCTGCTCCGGGCTCATGTAGGCTGCGGTCCCGAGGATCACGCCGGGGCGAGTCATTGCTCCCGTAAGCGTGGGTGATTGCGACGAGTCGACCGCCTGCGTTTCGTCTGAGAGCGCCTTCGCCAGGCCGAAGTCCAGGATCTTGACCCTGTCACCTTCGGTGATCATCACGTTGGCGGGCTTCAGATCGCGGTGGATCACTCCTTTTTCATGGGCAGCCTCCAGCCCTTCGGCTATCTGGCGGCATACTGCAAGCGCATCATCTACCGCCAAGGCGCCTTTGCTGATCCTCTGCGCCAGCGTTTCCCCTTCGACAAGCTCCATCACGATGAAGCGCTTTCCATCGGCCTGTTCGAGCCCGTAAATCGCGGCGATGTTGGTATGGTTGAGCGACGCCAGCAGCCTGGCCTCGCGCTCGAAGCGGGCCATTCGTTCGGGATCTTTGGCAAACGCCTCCGGAAGGAATTTGAGCGCGACCTTGCGGTTCAGGTTGAGGTCGTCGGCCGTGTATACCTCGCCCATGCCTCCGCGGCCCAGCTGTTCACCGACTCGATAGTGGCCAAGAGTTTTCCCGTTCATAAATACTCATTCACGATTTCAGATTTCAGATAAGGCCCGGGATTATGGAAGTGCCATTTGGAATCTGGAATCTGGAATCATTGTATCGGCACCCGCTGCTTCAGTTCTTCAAACCAGTTCAGGATGACGTTTATTTTCCGGAGGCCCCGGCTTGAGGATGGGGAGGGCTGTGCTTCCTTCATCATCAGGAAGCGCTTGCCGTCAGGGCTGATGTCCCAATTTAATGCAACATAATCCCTGGCCGTAAAAAGCCGCTTGGGTCTTTTGACGCTAAAGGTCGGTGCCGTTTCCACCGAGACTGCCATGACCGCGTCATCGTTACGGTAGAATAGCTCCCGACCGTCCGGAGACCATAGCGGACTACCGCCGCCGTCCGTGGATACCGTAATTTTTCCCCCGCTCTCCACATCAGGGTACGAACGGACGTAGACTTCATACTTGCCTGATTCATCGGAGGCATAAGCCATCCACCGTCCATCAGGTGAAATCTGTGGCCCGCTCTCATTAGCTTTTGTGGTCAGCAGAGGCCTAAATGCGCGGTCGCTGCCTATCGGCATTTCTCCGATGTCATAGCCGGAAGCAATATAAAACACGAGTATGCTTGTTCCGTCGCCCGACAAGGACGAGGGAAGACAATTCCGTTGATCCGGCGCCAAGCCAATTTGTTCGACCTCTCCCGCGCCATCAGATCTCTTCTTGTAGACGCCGTAATATCCAATTCGATTTGAAGCAAAAACGATCCATTTGCCATCAGAGGTCCAAAGGGGACGCTGATTCGGGAATGAATCGGTCGTCAGCATGGTTAAGCCTCCGCGATCGATATCCCAGATCCCAATATTAGTATTCTCCCCTGCATCAATTGCCGATGCTATCCGCTTGCCGTCAGGAGAGAGTTTTAGATTACTGTAGGCATTGGCCGGGGCAGCAAGCGGTGCCTCCTTTCCCTCTCGATTCACCCAAACAAGATTGCGCAGGTTCACGGCATTGACCGTTGCGGGCATGTAAACCAGCGTTCCTGAACTTGAAACCCCAAATTGCGGCACTTGCGTGGATGAACGCCGATGCACAGATTCGCCCAGGGCAACCCGTCCTCCTGCTAACTT
>CAZTHE010000006.1:33198-60435 GCA_964613495.1 uncultured Acidobacteriota bacterium
TCAAAGGGAACAGCAAACAGGTTCTTTCCAGATGCGTATACTAGATGCCCGGTCGGGACATACCACGCAGCATCACCCTCGAACAGCACATGGCGCTCGTGAGATTTGAGCGATTGTACTGCAATTGTGTATAGAGAAGGACCTACCGTGAACAGGACGGATTTCCCATCCGGTAGAAGCCTGGGGTGGTAGAGACCCTCGTCTTTTTTCGGCGCAATCAGCGTTTCCGGCGTTCCGCCGTCGGCAGAAACTCTCAGGATGCCTCTTTGTTGCTCGCTAAAAATTATTGTGCCGTCGGAGCTCCAACTGGCTCCGACAACCATGCCCGTATCGCACAAAGCTATCGGCGCCCCGCCTTTAATGGAAACTTTTTTCAGCTTGTTTTCCGCGAAAGACCAGTATCCAATCCATTGGCCGTCCGGCGAGAAAAATGGACAAAGCGGACCATCAGAAGCGTTCAAAATGGATTGAATGTCCCATTTGTCAATGGAGCGTACATTAAGGCCTGTGTTCGTGCGATAGACAAATTGCCGGCCATCGGGAGATACTGCAAGAACGGACCATTCGGAGTCCATCATCTGCTCGTTTCCCGGCAGGGCATATTCGAAGCGTGCAACCGGGCGCGGCTCAGCCGGAGTCAGTTTCCATACGGCTACTCCGCCGGCAATGATGCCGAGAATTGCCACGGCGGCGATCCACCGAAGCATTTTTCGTGGTTTGATGCCAGATTCCGTTGCAGCGATCTGCTGGGCCAACACACCGCCGGAATCGGCAAGAGCTTTCTGAATGTCTACCCTCGCATCACCGATGCTGCCGTATCGGTTCCTGACGTCTTTCTCCAGGCAACGTTCCAGCATCCCGGTGATTATCGGGTGTAGGTTCTTAGATAACAGAGAGAAATCCGGTTGCCGTTCCAATACACGCGCCAATGTCTGGGAAACATCATCCGCTGAAAACAGGGAACGTCCTGTAAGCATTTCAAACAGAACACAGCCAAAGGCCCAAACATCTGTTCGTTTATCGACACTCTTTCCTTTGGCTTGCTCCGGGGACATGTATGCAGCGGTGCCGAGGATCACTCCCTGCCGTGTGGCCGCATCGCTCAGCGTGGGAGAGTTGGACAGATTCAGTTGTTCCTGTTCGCCAGTAAATGCCTTTGCCAGGCCGAAGTCCAAAACCTTAACCTTGCCTTCCGGCGTGACCTTGACGTTGGCGGGCTTCAGATCCCGGTGGATGACGCCCTTCTCATGGGCTGCCTCGAGGGCTTCGGCAATCTGCAGGGCAAGTTTCAGGGATTCCTCGACGGGGATTGGGCTATTTTTTATCCGCTCCGCCAGCGTCTCGCCTTCCACCAGCTCCATGACGAGGAACTGCTTTCCATCCGCTTCTTCCAGCCCATGTATGGTGGCGATGTTCGGATGATTCAGCGATGCCAGCAGCTTGGCTTCACGCTGGAAACGGGCAACCCGCTCCGCGTCTCGTGCGAACTCCTCGGGCAATACCTTGATCGCCACGTCGCGGCCAAGGACCCGGTCCTTCGCCTGATAAACCTCGCCCATGCCGCCCTTGCCGAGCTGCGAGGATATCTGATAATGCCCGAGCGTCTTGCCGATCATGAGGAAGCCTCCTCCACGTCGACGGCCGGTTCAATGCAATGAAATCAGTATATGAAGATGGCGCTATTGTATCCAAGTCGGATGCAATTGGATAGTATTAATGGGGACGGACCACGATAAAGCCTTCGCAAGATTATCGATAGCTCCATTTTTAAGATTGAAAAAGGCCCTTAGCTGCAATTTTGGGCGGCATTTATTGCGTATAAGCAATTTACATGGTGTCTGGGGGCCTTGCTGATTTCAATACTCCTTTCATTCTGCGTCCAAGGCTCCTCTCGGTCTGTAATACTGCACCCTTCCGCTTTAGTTCAAGTGATTTAGCGTGGTCCGTCCCCTATCTTGGAAATGGAAATCAACAATAAACGCCCTCTCATGCGATAATAGGGTTAGTGAGAGCGGTTTGGAGGTTCACCCATGGGAATTGAAGAGCTTAAGGCGGAAATCCTTCGCCTGGGCACGGAGGAAAGAGCTCATCTTGCCCGCGAGCTACTTGCCAGCCTGGATGCGCTGACGGAATCCGAAATTGAAGAGCCATGGTTGCAGGAAGCCATCCGTCGGGACGAGGAGCTTGATAGGGGGAACGCTTATTCCTATACTGCGGAAGAGGTGTTCGGCCGAGCGCGAGCTCGCCGGAAATGAATCCAAAAGTATGGTTTCACGAGGCTGCGGAAGGTGAACTTAACGAGGCCGCCGATTTCTACGACATGGCTTCTTTGGAGCTTGGCAGTCTTTTCATCGGTGAAATAGAGCGCACAATCGGCAAAATCACCGAGTTTCCGGAAGCAGCTCCGCTGGTGCGCGGGCGGGTCAGAAGAAAACCCATCGCAAAATTTCCATATTCAATAATCTAGGCAATCCGTCCGGGTGAAATCAGGATCCTGGCCGTTGCCCACCAGAAAAGACGGCCCTTCATTTCGACGGATAGGTCCTCAAACCAATTCGGCATCGAAATCGATCTCCCATTCCGGGCGTTCAAGCGCCTCAGGAAACTGCATCTGCCGGCGGACAGGTGAAATAAGGGCCATTATTCATCCTGGGCACTCGCAGCCAGGAATCCCGGAGACCGCCGGCGGACCCCCGGGCTTCCGATAACGCCATTATGTTAACTTCCCTGGTCTTTCTGTTGGGATTTTACTATGGATTGGATCCAAAAACGGGGAATTTTGCAGTCTTCCCCTCTCCGGCCTGCAGCCGGCGGTTCCCCCGGGTGCGGCTACTCGAAAACGGGATCTCGTGCCTCGGCAGAAATTGGAGGGGGTCTGGACGGCAGTCCAAGACAATCGAGGATTTTCCTGATCGCTTCGGGTGGGTGGATGGCACAGAGAATCCGCATCCGGCCGCCACAAGAATCACATCGCAAAACGTCGGAATCCCCAGACCCGTTTCATCAACTCCGCCCAGGGATAGTTACTCGGGTGTAATGTAGCCGGAGTCTCGAGTCTCTTTCCGCACCCGCCCCGGCTCCGTTTCTTCCCGCAACAGGCCGGACCGCTCTCCGAATCGTGCCCGTGCTGCGACTCCTGTGGCACGATGCGCGACCTCCAGCGGGCCGCGGGAGCCAGAACGCCACCAGGTTGAACCTCGGCGGCGGCACCAGGGCGGCCAGCTTCCCAACCAGATCCAGCGGGTCGAAGATCACGTACGACGTCCCGTCCCGCCAGCGATGCCTCAACCGATACAGCACCCGCCCGTCCGGAAACCGCGACAACCGTTCCGTCGCCACCGCCGGCCGGGCCACGTACCGGCAGAGGTTCTCCAACTGACCCCTGGCGTTGGCAGGAATGCACACGGCCGCATGCAGGCTGAAGCCCGACAGGTCCGCGCAACACCGGCCCCTTTTTGCTTCACCGGCACTCTCAAATTCGAACTTTATCCCTTCAAGCCGCTCCCCTGTTGCCGGGCCCACGCCGACCCGTCCCCGCACCGATGCAGCGTATAACTCCGCCAGCAGCGGCTGATCCCGAGGAAACGGATCCGCTTCCTCGTAACCCGTTTGCGCCCCCAATCCCCGCCGCTCCAGCAGCCGGAGGATCTTCTTCACGATGTCTGCCGTAACCCCCGCCACCTCCGATTCGGTCGGCGGCGGCAGTCTCCGAAAACGAATCCGCCCGTCCTCATCCTCGTAATAAATCCCGTCGAATACCAGACTGTGGAAGTGCACGTTCAGATTGATCGCGCCTCCAAAACGCTGCACAAACGTCACGCCGCCGCACTTTCCCCCCCCCAATGCCAAACTGCTTCCTCGCCCTCCGCCGCAAGGAGGCAAATACCGCCTTTATGAATATGTGCATAACGTCTCTCACCAGCCCGGAGTCGTAAGCCAGCCGGTAGCGCAACGCGAAAGGCAGGGAGAGCACCCATTGCCGGACCGGAACCGCCGGGAACACCCGGTCCACCAGATGCGCCGCCGTGTCCGCCATCCGCCGGCCGCCGCAGGAAGAACAGACCGAACGCCCCATGCAGGAGAATGGAACTACCCGGCCCTTCCCGCAGGCGTCGCAATGCACCCGCAGAAAACCGTTCGTGCGCCAATACCCCGCAATCCAGGAAAGCCCGCAACTCCCGCTCGACAAAGCGCGGGACCGGACGATCCCGTTCCCGCTGCCTGGCCAGAAACGTCTCCAGATGCCCGGAAATAACTCCATAAATGGGATTTTCCTCAGGATTCCTGGGATGATAGGCCGCTTCGGCGTCACAGACGAAGAAACACTCGTCCCCGGTCTGCAAACCACTGACGAGAAAGGGAATTCGGGCAGGTGACGAGTCGCGGTGCTTTTCAGTGCTGTTTCGCTCCGGCCACGGCGGCGCCATGACACACTAACTGCCGGGCGGCCCGGTATGCCAATAATTTCTTCCGGAATTCCCTCCGTCTTCCTTGGCATCGAATCAAGCGCGCGTGTAAAATGGTGGCGGATATTTGCCCCGCTTATGGATACGCCCGCCCATGCCGCCCGAGAGTCCACCCCGCCGATGGAGCGCATGGAAGAAGTCTTGCGCAGGTGTTGGGGATTTAGCGGGTTCCTGCCGCTGCAGAAACAGGCCATGGACTGCGTTTGCAGGGGGCGCGATTCCATTGTCGTCCTGCCGACCGGAGGGGGCAAATCCCTGTGTTTCCAGGCCCCCGCTCTCGTGCTGCCGCGGCTGACCCTGGTCCTATCGCCCCTGATCGCCCTGATGAAGGACCAGATCGATTCGTTGCTGGAGATGGGCGTCCCCGCCGGCCGCCTGGACAGCTCCCTTTCGCATGCCGAAAGAAACGAAACCTATGACCTGCTGCGCGCGGGCCGGCTGAAACTTCTCTATGTGTCGCCCGAACGGCTCCTGATGCCGGGATTTCTGGATTTCCTGAAGGAGCGGGGCATTTCTTCCGTTGCCATCGACGAAGCGCACTGCGTCAGCATGTGGGGGCACGATTTCCGCCCGGAATACCGCAAACTCAGCGTCTTGCGGGAGATCTTGCCCGGAATCCCCATTGGAGCCTATACGGCGACAGCTACGGAGGCTGTGCGCAGGGACATCGCCGAACAGCTGCGTCTCGATCGACCCGAGGTCCTGGTGGGCAACTTTGACCGCCCGAATTTGACCTACCGGGTGCGCCGCCGCACGAACGCTCTCCGGCAGATCCGCGACGTGCTGAAGCGCCATACGGGGGAATCCGGGATCATCTACTGCCTCCGGCGTGCCGACGTGGATGCAATGACCCGCACTCTGGCAGGACAGGGCTACCGCGTGGCGCCGTATCATGCCGGCCTGACGGATGAGGAAAGAAAGAGAAGCCAGAACGCATTTATCCACGAAGAGGCAGACATCATCGTCGCGACGGTGGCATTCGGCATGGGTATCGACAAATCCAACGTTCGATACGTCATCCACGCCGCAATGCCCAAATCGCTCGAACACTATCAGCAGGAAAGCGGACGCGCCGGACGCGACGGGTTGGAAGCCGAATGCTGCCTCCTGTTCTCCGGCGCCGACTATTTGACCTGGAAGCGGATTCTCGAGGATTCCGAACCGCAGATGCTTGAAACCGGCGCGGCAAAGCTGGGATCCATGTATCGCTATTGCACCGGGGCTTCCTGCAGGCATCGGGCGATTCTTCACTATTTCGACCAGATCCTGGACAGGGACAATTGTGGAGCGTGCGATATCTGCCTTTCCGAGGTGGAGGGGGTGCCGGATGCCCTGGTTCTCTCGCAAAAGATCCTTTCCAGCATCATCCGCCAGGGAGAGCGCTACGGCGCAGAGTACACCGCAGGTGTTTTATCGGGTTCCCGGGAGGACAGGATCCTCGCGAACAGGCACGACAGGCTCAGCACCTACGGCCTTCTGAAGGCGTCGGGCCGTTCCGCCGTAAGAGACTGGATCGAGCAGCTCGCGGATCAGGAATATATCGAAAGGACCGGCGAATACGGCGTATTGAGAGTCACGGGAAAAGGCCGTCTCGTTCTGAAAGGCGATGCGACGCCGCTATTGCTGGAGCCTTCCAAGAAAAAAGCCTTCCGGAAGCCTCCCGCCGCAAACGCTTCGCCGGAATCGATGGATCAGGCGGTCTTGAACGATCTGCGCAGGCTTCGCCTCGAACTGGCCCGGCAAAGAGGCGTGCCGGCCTACATAATCTTCGGCGATGCCACCCTTCGCGACTTGGCAGGGAAGCGCCCAGCCACCGCGGAAGACCTGCTGCTGGTATCCGGCATCGGATCGAAAAAGCTCGAACAGTACGGAAAACGAATTCTGGAAGTCATACGGAAGCATTCCGCGCCTTAGTTTACATATCGCCTGCCCCGATGCCTCTTGACCGCTGGGCAGTCGATCGATACAACAATAATGCGGACTCTAAGGGGATGTCCGGAGTTGAATATCGGAAACACAGATCAAGCGACTAAAAAGAAACAAAACTTCTCCGCAGTTCCCGTTCTGCAGCCTCGTCCCCCTCTGTTCTCCGATCCCGGCCCGCCGCCGCCCTATTCCGGATAAAAGCTCTGCCGCACTCTGCCGGACGCACATTTTTGCATCCACC
The DNA here is from genome assembly GCA_964613495.1 of uncultured Acidobacteriota bacterium. Lineage (GTDB taxonomy): Bacteria > Acidobacteriota > UBA6911 > UBA6911 > UBA6911 > UBA6911. The sequence continues at coordinate 39,832 of CAZTHE010000006.1, forward strand.
CCGACTCAATAATATTAAAAAGCTAGTATGTTGTGCGATACTGGGCCCGAATGGACCGGTCCGTAATGGAAAGCTTTGTACAAAGGAGCACGGAATGAGGCGAAAAACTGGTTGGTTCGCATCGGCCGTCGCGGCGCTCGCGGTTCTGCTGTCCGGAGCCGCGCCCGCGCAGGAGGCCAAGATCACCGTTATGAACCCGCGGGGCATTCAGCCCGAGATCCGCAAGATCCCGATGGCGGCGCGCCCGGCGACCCTGGACGGCAAGACCGTCTACATCGTGGATACCAAGTATCCCAACACGAAGCCGTTCGTCAACGAGCTCACGGCCGCCCTTAAGGCCAAATATCCCAGGACGACCTGGGAGCTCCGCGACAAGATCGCGGGCTACATGGACGACGACCCGGAACTGTGGAAGGAGATCAAGGCCAAGGGCGCGGGCGCCATCGTCGCGCTGGGCCATTGAAGCAGCTGCTCGCCGGCGGTCGTCGGCCATGCAGTCACGCTGGAAAGACTCGGCATCCCCGCAGTCCCCATGATCACGCAGCGGTTCCGGGAGCTCGTGACCACCATCGCCTATAAAAAGGGAATCCCCAACATGCGGATTACCTATACGCCCCACCCGATCACCGACCGGCCCGCCGAGCTGTGCCGGAAGTACGTGGCCGGGAACGACCCGCTCAGCGGCCAGCCGATGCTGGAGCAGATTTACGCGGGTCTGACCAGGCGGCTCTCGGCGGAAGACGCCAAGGCCGGATTCCTCAAGCGCGACCCGCGGCCGCGGCTGCTGCCTCCGGACACCGCCGAGAACCTGATGGAGTATTTCCACGCGCAGGGCTTCACCGACGGGAATCCCGTGATCCTCCCCACGGAAAAAAAGGTCCAGGAAATGCTGAAGGCCACGAGCCGCAAGCCCGACGAGTGGGTCGGCCAGATGCGCCCGTCGCCTCCCCACGAGGCCTGGTATTACACGGTCGAAATGGTCGCCGTCAACGCCGTCATGGCGGGAGCGAAGCCGGAATATTTCCCGACCATCCTCGCGATCGCTTCCAAGGGGCTCACGTCGCTGTTCAGCTCCACGTCCTCGTTCGCGCGCATGGTCGTCGTGAACGGTCCCGTGGTCAAGGAGATCGACATGAACACGGGGATCGGCGCGATGGGGCCCCTCAGCCGCGCCAACTCCTCCATCGGCCGCTGCTGGACGCTGATTTCTAAAAACCTCGGCGGGTCGGGCAAGCCCGGAGAGACCTACCTGGGCAGCCAGGGAAACGCACTCAACTACGGCAATCTCTGCTTCCCGGAAACCGAAGACGGCCTGCCTGCAGGATGGAACCCGCTGCACGTGCAGAAGGGATTCAAGAAAAACGAAAGCGTGGTCAGCCTCTTCAGCGGCTGGAGCATGAGCGACATCGCGTGGTACTCCCCGCTGCCGAACCACCAGGTCATCCGCGGGTGGCTGGAGCATTTCTTCTCCTTCGGCACGACCCAGGCCACCCTCGTCCTCGACCCGATCGTCGCGGCGGACGTAGCCGCCAACGGCTTCCCCACCAAGGAGGCGTACGCCAAATGGCTCGCCGACAATACGGGGACGCCGGGCTGGCTGTTCTGGTCCCAGAATCAGCGGGCGCTGGAGCAGGCGAAAAAGGGAGTGGAGCCCTACGCCGGCTGGTACAAGCAGGGCGATGGCGCCGTGGTGCCCGTTTCCCGCTACAGCAAGGGCGGCAGCGCGCTGTCCCGGAACACCGCCTTCATGGCGTCCAAGGACAACAACGAGCCCACCACGTCCATCGAAATCGTCGTCACCGGGGGCGGGACGAACACGTTCTGGTCCGGCGGCGATTTCGGGTACGCCGGCAGCGCTTCCGTGGATCAATGGAGATAGGAGGAGAGATCGCATGAAAAACAAATTCGCTACACTGCTTGTCGCCCTCACGATGTCGATGGCTGCCGCCTCTCTCCGTCCGGCAATCGCGCAGGACAATTCGTCGACGACCCCAGCCGCCATCGGGTCGCCCGTGCGGTCCATGGTGGAACTCGGGTCCGTCTATTCGAACATCTACGACATCACCATCACCGTCCTCGAAACCTTCAGGGGAAAGGACGCGATGGACCGTCTGAAGGCGGCGGAGCCGGCCAACAAGGCGCCGGCCGGCGGTTTCGAGTATGTCCTGGCCCGCGTCCGGTTCGAGTTCAAGGGCAGGGCCGTATCCGACCGGCTCCCGTTCGGACTGGGCGACGCCCCGCTCCAGTGGGTCGCGCTGTCCGGAAAGGACTTGACCGAGTACACCCGGGCGACTGTCTCGGTGCCCAAACCGGCGCTGGCCGGCACGGTCAAGCCGGGGCAGTCCGTGGAAGGCTGGGCCGCTTTCGCCGTGGACCAGAAAGACGCGCAGCCGCTCATGGTGTTCGATCCGGACACCGGAGGCGCCACGGGACGCGGCCGGACGCTGTTTTTCAAGCTGTATTAGCCGCAGGTTTCTCCGCGATATACCGGGCCCGCGCCTCCGGACCGGGGCGCGGGCTCCCGGGAATCCCGCCACACACCGGGCGAGCCGGCAGGACGCGCCCGGAGTCTGCCCTCCCGCAATCGCCCTTGTCAGATGAATGATGTCGCCCCGGCTTTTGACCGGCTCCATCCGGAAGCCTCCGGCTGTGTCCCGTCCCGGAGGGAATCAACATCGGGGGGAATTGCTGCTATAATCCAGCTTTCAGGCCGAAGAGAGAGCGCGAGGATGCAACCGAGACGGAAATCGACAGGCGTGGATGTCGGCGGGGTGACGGTGGGAGGCGGGGCGCCCGTCGTCGTGCAGTCGATGACCAACACGAACACCGAAGATGTCGGGGCGACAGCCCGCCAGGCCGCGGCGCTCGCGGCCGCCGGATCCGAACTCGTGCGCATCACCGTCAATACGCCGGAAGCGGCCCGGGCCGTGCCGGAAATCGTCCGGCGGGTCCGCGACCTGCAGGGCCCCGTGCCCGTCATCGGCGATTTCCACTTCAACGGGCACCTGCTGCTCGAGAAGTTTCCCGAATGCGCGCGCGCGCTGGCGAAATACCGCATCAACCCGGGCAATGTCGGCGCGGGCGCGAAGCACGACGCCAATTTCCGGCGCATCATCGACATCGCGGCGGAAAACGACAAAGCGGTCCGGATCGGCGTCAACTGGGGATCGCTCGACCCGGCGCTGCTGGCGCGCCTGATGGACGAAAACCTGAAGCGGGCGCAGCCGCGCGCCAACCGCGAGGTCATGATCGAGGCGATGTGCCGCAGCGCCCTCGACTCCGCCGCCATGGCGCGCGAATACGGCCTGGGCGCCGACCGCATCATCCTGAGCGCGAAACTCTCCGGGGTGCAGGACCTCGTCGAGACCTACCGGACCCTCGCCGTGGAGTGCGACTACGCGCTCCATGTCGGGTTGACCGAAGCGGGCATGGGCGCGAAGGGGATCGTGGCGTCGACGGCGGCCCTGGCCGTTTTGCTGCAGGAAGGGATCGGCGACACGATCCGCGTCTCGCTGACGCCGGCCCCTGGCGGCGACCGCACGGAAGAGGTCCTGGTGGCGCAGCAGATCCTGCAATCGCTCGAGATCCGCAGCTTCATGCCGCAGGTTTCGGCCTGCCCGGGCTGCGGGCGCACGGCGTCCTCCCTGTTCCAGGAGATCGCCGGCCGCATCCAGGCCCACATCCGCGAAAAAATGCCCGCCTGGAGGACGCGCTACCCGGGCGTCGCGGAACTGACCGTCGCCGTCATGGGCTGCGTCGTCAACGGCCCGGGCGAATCCAAACACGCCCACATCGGGATTTCCCTGCCGGGGAGCGGAGAGGACCCGAAGGCGCCGGTGTACGTCGACGGGAAGCTCGAGACGGTCCTGCAGGGCGACACGCTGATTCCCGACTTCCTCGCACTCCTCGACCGGTACGTCGATTCCCGCTACCGCGTCCGGGAATAGCCGCGAGGCAGATTCCTTCCCCCGGCACATGGAATTCATGTCCTGGCGGCGGCTTTTGTTGTATCTTTATGCCTTTGTTCGTAAACAACCGATCGGAATGGAACGGCAGACTATGCTGAAGACGCACAACTGTGGGGAATTGAGGCTTTCAGACGCCGGACAGACCGTGAACCTCGCGGGCTGGCTGCTGCGCAGGAGGGATCACGGCGGGCTGATTTTCATGGACCTGCGCGACCGGTCGGGCATCGTCCAGGTCACGGCCGACCCGACCGTGGGCGGGGCCTACGGCATCGCGGAAAAGGCCCGGGGGGAATACGTCCTGCAGGTCACGGGACGGGTGCGCCCGAGGCCCGAAGGAAGCGCGAACCCGAACCTGGAGAGCGGCGAAATCGAGGTCCTGGCGCAGTCGATCACCATATTGAATCCGTCGAAGACCGTTCCCATGCCGGTCGACGACGACGGCTACAAGACCGACGAGACGACCCGTCTGAAGTACCGGTACCTGGACCTGCGGCGCGAGCGGATGCAGCGGAACCTTTTGCTGCGCCACAGGACGATCAAGTTCATCCGCGATTACCTGGACCGGCACGGCTTCCTGGAGATCGAGACGCCGATGCTGATCAAGTCGACGCCCGAAGGGGCGCGGGACTACGTGGTCCCAAGCCGCGTGCAGCGCGGCAGGTTCTACGCCCTGCCGCAGAGCCCGCAGCAGCTCAAGCAGCTGCTCATGGTCGCCGGCTGCGAGCGCTACTTCCAGATCGCCCGCTGCATGCGCGACGAGGATTTGCGGGGGGACCGCCAGCCGGAATTCACGCAGCTCGACCTCGAGATGTCCTTCGTGGAGCGCGACGACGTCCTCGCCCTGGTGGAAGGCATGGTCACCGGGCTCATCCCCGCCGTGGTGCCGCACAAGCGCATCTTCAGCCCGTTCCCCAGGATGAGCTACACGGACGCGATGGAGCGCTACGGATCGGACAAGCCCGACCTACGCTTCGGCATGGAAATAGCCGACATCACCGAAGCCGTGAAAAATTCCGATCTGCGCCTGATCGGCGAGACGCTCGAGGCGGGCGGCGCCGTCAAATGCATCCTGGCTCCCGGCTGCGCGTCCTATTCGCGCAAGGACCTGGATACGCTCACCGACCTGGTACGCGCGGCGGGGGGAAAGAACCTCGCGACGCTGGCGTGGACGGCCGAGGGCGTGAAGGGCTCGCTGGCGAAGGGGCTCAAGGCGGAGGAGATTGCGGAAATCGCGCGCGTGATGCAGGCGAAAGAGGGCGACCTGGCCTGCGTCGTCGCGGGGAATGCGCTGGCGTCCTGCAAGGCCCTGGGCGCCCTGCGCCTGGAGTTCCGCGACCGGCTGAAGCTCGCGCCGCCGGACCTGCTGGCCTTCGGCTGGGTGGTCGATTTCCCGATGTTCGAGTGGGACGAGGAAGAGAAGAAGTGGAGCTTCGTGCACCACCCGTTCACGAGCCCCAGGGAGGAGCACCTCGACAAGCTCGAGAGCGATCCGGGATCGGTGATGAGCGACGCCTACGACCTGGTGTGCAACGGCTACGAGCTCTCGAGCGGCAGCATCCGCATCCACCGCCGGGACGTCCAGGCGAGGATTTTCCGCTGCCTGGGCTACACCGATGAAGAGATCCAGAAGCGCTTCGGGCACATGCTGGAGGCGTTCGAATACGGCGCGCCGCCCCACGGCGGCATGGCCCCCGGCATCGACCGCCTGGTGATGCTGCTGGCCGATGAGCCGAACATCCGCGAAGTCATCGCGTTCCCCAAGACGGCGAGCGGCTCCGACCTGATGTTCGACGCGCCGGCGGACCTCGAGCCCCGGCACCTGCGCGAGCTGCACATCAAGATAACGGAATAAAGGGATTCCGGATTTCAAATTCCGGATTCCGGATTCCGGAATTCGACAACAGGCGGGGATAAAAACAGCCACGGATTTCACGGATTGAAGCGCCCGTGAAACCCGCGGCCTTTTTGTCAATCGGAGATCGAAATGGCGCGGTGGATCAGGCGGATGAATTCCTGCCGGTAGCCGTTCCGGTCCTCCCCCTGGCCCGCCCTGGCCCAGTCCAGCGCGCTTTCCAGGTTCGCGCTCCCTTTATAGGGAGAATCACGCAGCGACATCCCGAACGCGGCGACGGCGGCGGCGAACTTGAAGTCCTGGGACGCGCTGCCGAACTTCTTCGCCGCGTCCTTCACCGCGAACTCCGTCAGGACGCTCTTGTCCTTCTCCGGCTCCTTGCTCCGGATCTTGACGGTAAGCAGTTCGTCGCTGTCGGCGGCGGAAGAGGCCCGGGGCGGCTTCTGGTATTTCAGCGGGTCCACCCCGGGCTTCGGGTCCGCGGCCCCCACCGGCATCAGCTCGTAGAGCGCGGTCACCGCGTGTCCGGCCCCGATGACGCCGGCCTGTTTGGCGTCGTCGTTGAAGTCCTCCCTGGCCATGATGCGGTCTTCATAGCCGATCAGCCGGTAGGAGCTCACGCGCCGCGGATTGAATTCCACCTGGATCTTCACGTCCCTGGCGATCGCCACCAGCGTCCCGTTGACCTGCTCCACCAGGACCTTTTTCGCTTCGTTCAACGTGTCGATGTAGGCGTAGTTCCCGCGGCCCCTGTTCGCCAGAAGCTCCAGCGTGGAGTCCTTGTAGTTGCCCATGCCGAAGCCGAGGGCGCTGAGGAAAATGCCGCTCTTCGCCTTTTCCTCGATCATGCGCGCCAGGTCGCCCCGGTTCGTGATCCCCACGTTGAAGTCCCCGTCGGTCGCCAGGATGACGCGGTTGATGCCGCCCTTGATGAAGTTTTCGCTCGCGGTCCTGTAGGCGAGCTGGATCCCGCCCTCCCCGTTGGTGCTGCCGCCCGCGTGCAGCCGGTCGATCGCGTGGCGGATCCTTTCTTTCCGGTCGCCGCCGGTCGAAGGCAGAAACACGCTCGTGTCGCTCGCGTACACGACGATGGCGACCCGGTCCGCCTCGGTCAGCCGGTCCACGAGCAGCTTCATCGATTCCTTCACGAGCGGCAGCTTGTTGTGGTCTGCCATGGACCCCGAGACGTCCAGCAAGAAGACGAGATTGCTGTCCGGCCGCTTTCCCGCAGCCACCTCCCGTGCCTTCAGGCCGACGCGCAGCAGCCGGTGCTCCGGCTTCCAGGGCGCCTCGGTGATTTCAAAATTCACCCCGAACGGCTTGCCGTTTTGGGGACCCCTGTAGTCGTAGTCGAAGTAATTGATGAGCTCCTCGATACGCACGGCGTCCTTGGGCGGCAGCGATCCGCCCTCGAGGAAACGGCGCACATTGGAATAGGAAGCCGTATCCACGTCGATTGAAAATGTGGACAGCGGATTCTGCTCCGCGTCGAGGAACGGGTTGTCGAGGATGTTGTCGTACGCCTCGGTGTTGAAATCGCCGCCGGGTTTCTGCCACGGGGGCGGCATGCGAAAGCGCGGCAGCGGATAAGGGCGCCCGTATCGCACGTCGTTTTCGGCAATACCGTCCCTTTGTACATTAACCTGAGAGGCCGCGACGCCGGAGAAGGCCTCCGTCCTCAAGGCGCCGAAGGAATTATCCGCCTTGGCCACGCCGCCTGCCACTCCCCCGGCCATCCCCGCAGCCATTCCGGCTCCGCTACCCGGCCCGGCGGGGACTCCGCCCATCACCTTGATGGAATCGAGCCTGTCGCCTTTCACAACAGGCAGATCGGCGACCTTGGGCAGATCGGCGACCTTTTGTTCCGCGGGCACACCCGTTGCGGCCGCCCCGGATTCCGTCAGGACGGCGGGGGCTGCCGCGCTGGCGGATGCGGTTTCTGCGGATTGTTTCTTTTCCGTCTCCGCCATTCGCTGTGTCACGAAACTCGATTCATTCTTGGTCCGGGCTCCCACGTTGGGAGCGGAAGACACGGTTGCCCTGAGCTTGTCGAGCGGTTCCATCTGAGATGACGGCATTTCTTTCGGTGTCACCGATGCGATTTGGTCGTTGCCCGGAGCCGGAGAGATTTGTTTGAAATGCCGGGTGGCGACGAACGAAATCATCAGGGCGGCGGCGGCGGCCAGGGCCCAGGCGGGTTTCCAACCGAACCAGGTTCCGGCTGAGCTCGCTTTTGCCTCGATACTCTCCCGCTGCGCCTGCGTCAGGCCGACGGGCTCTTCCGCCAGCAATTCCTTCTTCAGGAAACCGGCGGTAGCGCGGATCTCGTCGACCAGCCGGCGCATCTCTTCCGATTCCTCCAGGATGCGTTCGATTTCCGCTCTCTCCCGCTCATCCGTCAGTTCGCCGAGAGCGTACTCGGTCCATTTCGGGTCATTGGCGTCGATATTCATTTCACCCTCCTTATTGCCGGCTGTGTGCGAACCCGTTCGCGTATGGTCTTGAGTCCCGTGTGGATGAGAAAGCCGACATTGCTTACCGAGAGACCGGTGATCCGGCTGATTTCCCGGTAGCTCAGGTCGCTCTGGAATTTCAGCCGGACTACTTCCTGCTGGTTCGCGGGGAGAGTGCCTAGTATCTTCAGTATATCCGAGAGCTGCTCCTCCTGTTCCATGGCTGCCGGGACTTCCGGGCCGGAACGGGCTTGCAGCTCGAGCCGGGCATCGCTGATTCCGGTCATGCGTCTCTCCTTTCTAAGCACATCCAGCGCGCGGTTGCGGCAGACGGTGTAGAGCCATTGCGCCAGGTGGCTGCGGATTTCGGCCGGAGTCTGGCGGCAGAGCTTCAGGAAGGTGTCCTGAACGATCTCCCGCGCCCTCTCGACGTCCCCGGTGATGTGGGCGGCATATCGGATCAGCGGCTGTTCGTATTCGGCAAGTGCGGATGACACCCAGCTCGGATCCGGAGTCTTCATGCGGCCCTCATCGGCGGTTACGGGTTATTCCGGCCTCTTCAACCGGTATGACGATCCTCCGCGGGTTTTCTTAGAAAAAAAGTGACGCACGCCATTTTCGGATGCCGCGCCTACGCATACACGGGCGCGCATCCGGGCGGGTGAGGAAAGATTACCGATTCCAGATTCCAAATTCCGGATAAGGGCTATATAGTTGACTCCACACACCCCAATATGTAGTGTTTCGAGGCATGGAGGATTATCCTCGAAACCAGTTTGAGTTCGAAAAACGTTTCGCCTCGGAAGCCGCATGTCGCGAGTACCTTTCGGCTTTGCGCTGGCCGGACGGTTTTGTCTGCCCCCGCTGCGGGAATCGGAGTTACGGAACGACGAATCGGGGCCTTTTGGTCTGTCGGCAATGTCGATACCAGGCTTCGGTCACTGCGGGGACGATTTTCCAGGACAGCTATTGCGTCTTCTTCGACAGCAGGACGTCGCCCGAATAGGTGACCAGGCGGATGGGCGCGCCGCCATCGCCGACGGAGGCTTTCAGCGACTGCGATTTTTTGCGGACCACGATCTCGGGCGGGACCTCCTCTCCTTCCACGACGCGGGGAGGATAGTCGACGGTTACCTTGCCGTCGCGCGTCTCGAGCTGAAGGGCGGCGGAATAGGTTTCCGGGAGCACCAGCGTCGCCGAGCCCTGCCGCGTAACGGCCGCGAGTTCCAGGCCATTCCATCGGATGCCCGACATTTCCACGAGCACGTCGCCCTTCAGGACGCTGCCGGAAAAGTACCCGGACATGGATTTCGCCTCGAGGCTGCCTTCCTGGAGCGTGATTTCGACCCAGCCGTTGACGGAGTCGATGGAGAATTCGCCGCGGTCCATTTTCACGTTTACGTCCGTCTTTTCGCCCGGGACATAGACCGTGAGGTTGACTTCCAGCATCCCCGGCGGCTCCGGATTCCCCGCCGCCCGTATCGCCGTGACCGTGTCGCTGTGACGGATGCGGATGGGAGATTTTTTCAGGAATGCCTTCGCGGCCTCTTCCGTTTCGTAATAGAGGATCTTTTCCGCCTCCACGCGGACGGAGGCTCGCTTCCAGCCGACGATTTTCAGGCTGCCGGGGACCGCGAGGGTCACCTCGACCTTTCCGCCCGGATAGAAGTTGAATTCCCGTTCCTCGCGCTCGACGGTGGGGGATTGCGAAGCCCGTGCCGCTTGTCCGGAAGATTCCTGGGCAATCAGAGCGTGGGTCAGCAGAAAGCCGATCAGGAGCAGCCATAGACGCATCGATTGAGAACCCCCTAATAAAAGTGCTTTGCAGTCGTTTGCGCGAGCCGGACCACGGTGAGGCGGTCCATGCAGCCGAGTATTATGGCGGATACGATGCCGAGGCCAATCCACCACGCGGCCCGCGCCGCCCGGGAATCCATGTGCCGCGGGAGCGCCCGCAGCAGATGATACAGTATCCAGCACTCGAGTGCGAAGGGACAAAATCCCAGGAATCCCAGGGCCGGCATTTCAAACAGCTTCCATTTGTCGAAAAACGGGACCGAGTAGCTCCAGCCGGATCCCGCCCAGAAATTCCAGAATTCCCACATCAGCCCGCAGAGCAGGCCCCCCAGCATCAGGCTCCAGACGCGCCTGCGATCGCCGGAAAGAAATCCCGAAGCGAGGCCGCGGATCCCGGCTTTTTCCAGGAACGGATCGAGGAGCAGGACGGGCCCCACCCACACGGCGGCGAAAAAATACCGCGGCGCAATCAGCGGGGCAAACGACAGAGCCGCCCCGGCGGCGATGAGGACGGCGGAGGTCCGCGGGGTGAGCGCCGGGGAGCCGGCCCCGGCTTCCGATGCGGCCGGGCGTTCTCTCCGGCCGAAAAGCACCTCCACCAGATCGGAGGTAATAAAAATGGCCGGCAGCACGGTGGCGAAGGACAGGACGTAGGCCGTCCAGCGATGCCACGCCGGCATGGGGGCGACGTGATAGGACCAGTTCCGCAGGACGAAATTGCAGGCTTCGAACAAGAGCCAGACAAAGACCGACAGCGGGAGCATTTGCGGGAGTTCCCGCCTGCGGCCCGTCAGCAGCGAGTGTCCTCTCAGTTTCAGGAGCAGGTTGTCGGCGAGGAGGATATAGGACCACCAGGCGAAGCAATAAAACCAGGTAAAGAACGGATCGATTTTCCGGACCAGGCAGTATTCGGAGACGACCAGGAGCAGCAGTCCGAACCAGCCGTAAGGTTTCATGGCCGCAATTTCGAGGTTATCACCGAATCATCAGATCCAGCCGATGCGGAGGCCGCCGATGCCCGTCGTTACGCGTATCAAAACCCGGGTGGCGGCGGTGTCGTAGTTTTCGCTGTAATAGTATTCGTCCTGCTTGTTGAAGCCTTCCAGGTGCAACCCGCTCAGGAGGTTTTTCTCCGAGTCCACCTTCACGCCGATGTCCCGCGGGATGCGCACATTCACGCCGCCCACGCCGACGCGGATGCGGATATCGGCGTTCTGCTGCCAGGCCCCGGTGAAATCCAGGCTGGCGCCGCCCACGCCGCCGTCGAATTCGAGCTCGCCGAAATTCATGTTCCCGAGCCCCGTGGCTTCGAACCGGCCGACGCCGCTTTTCAGGCGGATGTGCTCGCACCGGACGGCGTTCGGTTCGTAGGCCGACAGCTTCGCCTCCCCGACGCCGGATTCGAAATCGATGCTGGAGACCTTCAATCCGGAAAGGGACAACCGGGCGTTGCCGACGCCGGCGTTGATGCGCAGCCGGAGCGGCAGGGCGTCGTTCAGGGCCAGGCGGAGCCGGTTGTTGAGCCGCTGGCCGTGGATGCCCGAGTGGTGCCGGGTCTCGAGGCTGAAGAAAAACCGGCCTTCCGTCCCGTCGACCGCCGTGTTGTAACGCACTTCCGGCGCGAAGCCGGCCTTGTCGTATTCGAGGTCGTAGGAATAGAGTTCCCCGGGTTTGTTCGATCCCGTGATTTCCAGAGAGCCGATGTCGAAGCGCACCTCGGATTCGAGCGTCTTCTCCTTTTCGAGCGGCCGGTTCTCGCTGGTCATGATCATTTCGGCAGGCAGCCGCTCGCCGAAATAGCAGCCGGAGAACAGAGGAAGCACGGACAGCATCCAAGCCAGCTTTTTCATAGCGCAACTCCCAATTCTCCGGCGCCCCGGGAACGGTCCGCATTGCGCTCTCCGGCCGACGGCAGGCGCGACATGCGGAGCCGGTCGGGGACCGGGTCCTCTCTCTCGACGGGCCGATCCGCCGCCGCGCCCCGGCCGGGGTGCAGGCGGATGGAGCCATAGGTGGTTTCCACGGAAAACTTCGGCCCGCCGGTCCCGATGCGGGACCGCACGGTGCTGGTCTCGCCGCTCTTGAGCGGCTCCAGTCCCGCGAAGCCCGATTGCACGCTGCCGTACCGGGCGGTGGCGTCGATCGCGAAAGAAGCGCCGTCGGGGAGGAGCAATTCCACGTCCCCGTTGCGGTTCTGGAGCACCACGTCGCCGCTGCCGAGCTTTCGGGTGGCGACGCGGATCCCGGCGAACTCGTTGTGGATGACGCAGGCCCCGGAGAAATCGCTCACGGCGACGTTCTTGAGGGAGTTCCGGATTTCCAGCGGGCCGTCCGCCCCCGTTACCTGGACGTCGCTGGCCCGCCCGCGGAATTTGAACGCGCCGCGGACATTCTCGGCGCTTATGCGGTCGGAGTCCGAGTCGATGGTGACGTTCCCCCGGGCGTCCTTCAGCGAAACGGAAGCGAAGCGGCTTTCGATGACGATGTCCGAGGCGACGCCGGAGAGGATGACATTCTTGTGGCTCGCGTCGATTTTCAATCCGCCCTTCAGGTCGTGCGCCGCCACCTCGGAGCCCCTGGAGTTGACGGTCACGGCTTTGGTGATCCGCTCGAGCCGGATGTTCCCCTCGGTATTCGAAACCACGACTTCCCCGTCGACTTCCAGTATCTCCAGCGAGGAATACTCGTTGGACGCGGTGACGTTTCCCTTTATCTTCTCGATATAGACCTTGCCGCGCGCGTCGAGGTTCAGGTTCCCGGTCAGGTTCGTCAGCCGCGTGTTGCCGAACCGGTTCGATATCGTGAATTGCCCGGTGCAGTCCCGCACCTCCATCTCCTGGTGCGTGGTGCCCAGGTCCAGGTCTCCCTTGATGTCCGTTACGCTCACTTCCCCGAAGCTGTTGCGGACCCGGACCGACGATTCTTTCGGAACCAGGATTTCCATGTCCGTATTGAACGTGTAGTCCTTGCCGCTCAGGTCCTCCCGGTTGGTCCGTATCACGAAATGCCCGGCGCCCGACTTGCTCCCGGGGTCGGCTTCCGGCTTTGGCGTGGTTCCGGGTGCGGCCACGGTTTCCGGCTTCCCCTCGAGCCGGATCTCCTCCGAAATGCTTTTGGCCCGCGCCTCGTTGCCGTAGATCACCTTTTTCAGGCGCACGCGAATCTCTCCGTCCGACCCGGGAGAGACCGAAACCGACCCGTATGCATTCTCCACCGTAATCGGCAGCGTGCGGTCCAGGGCATAGGTCATTTCGTCTGTAAACGCATGCGTCTCCCCGATCCATTGCCCCGGACGCATCGATTTGCCCCCGATCTGGATCGGCATCTCCCGCACGATCCGCACGAAGTGGCTTTCGGAAATCCCGGTCAGGGCCGATCCGGCCAGGAGCACCAGGAAGATGCCGACGATCTCCCCGAAGCGGATGGAGACAGAATCCTTGTGCAGGAAATAGTCGACGATTTTGGCTATTCCGAAGAGGATCAGCAGGACCGGCCAGTATCGGACCGCCAGGGACCACACATCCGGCCCGATCCCCAGGTTCCTCAGAAGGAACAGGGTGCCGAAGCCGATCCAGAGCAGGGATCCCAGAAGCGACGGGCGAAGGTTTCTTGCCATGGGTTACTCCTTCCGAGGCTGTCCGTCCTGCACGGGCGGGGCCGGCCAGGTGAAGTAGCAGTACAGGTTTCTCAGCCCGACGATGATCAGGACGACGGGCCAGTAACGCACGATCAGGTGCCAGGCGGAAAACGAGGCGTACAGGTTCTCCGCCAGAAAAATCGCCCCGAGCGCGATCAGTATCATGCCGGCGGTCAGGGCGCCGCCGCGCGAGCAGATTCCCATGTCAAAAATCCTCCTTCGCCACATCAACCGGGGGTTGCGGGATGGCCGGTTGCTTCTTTTTCCTCTGCAGCGCGTAATAGACCAGATAGGCCCCCAGGGCGATGAAGATCACGGGCCAGAGCCGGTCGATCAGGTTGTACGGGATGAGGTTTTCGAGAAGGAAGAATACGCCGAGAAGAATCAGGAATACGCCCCAGCCGATGACGGTCTTGTCCTGCGCGGCGTTTGCCGGATCCGGGTTCTGCTGCAGCCTCCTGCGGACCATGACCTCCGCGCAGCGATAGGCGTCGAACATGGTGTAGATCACGAACACGACGGCGCCGAAGGCGAAAACCCCGTTGACGCGGCTGCCCAGCATGGCCAGGGCGCTCCAGATGGCGAAATAGGAAACGGCCTTGAGGTATTCGCCGTTGTATACGGCCCCGAGTCCGGGGATCACGGCGCAGATGGCCGCCCTGCGGGGGGCGTCGGTCGGCAGTTTGAGCCCTTTGAACGTGGCGGCCCATTGTGCCCCCTCGACCAGACAGTCCTGGCAGTGGGCCTTGCCCCGTATCTTGTGCGCGCATTCCGCGCAAAGAAATTTGCCGCAGGCGTTGCAGGTTTCCTGAGCATCAATCGCGGGATGGTAGGAACATTTCATAGAGGACACCTCTGATTTCAGTATTCGGATTCCGGGCCGCACCGTATGGATGCGGAGCCGGAATCCGGAATCGACCCTCTTCATGCCCGCACGCACCGCCTCGCCGCTCACCGCGTTTGTGCCCTGCGGGCTAAACCGGAAGCAGGAACAGGCTGCTGCTTTTTTCCTTCGGCGGGGTTTCCCTGCGCGGCGCCTGCTCCTGCGGTTTTTTGCGTCCCTGGACCGGCACGTCCATCCGTTCCATGATGGAACGCAAGTTGTTCATCGTATTGCTCTTGAAACGATCGAACTGGGCCTGCCACTCGTTCTTTTTGTTGTAGGCCCGGAGCCCTTCCCCATACAGCTGCTGGGCGCTTCGATCCATCAATCGCACGATCCCCGCGGGTGAAAACGACGACATCGTCACCGAAAGCCTGGGCAGCAGTACGTCGAGCATCAGCGCAGCGAACAGGATCGCCAGGGCCGCGCCGACGGCCAGCCTGGGCGTCAGCAATGGACGGATAAAGTATTGATGGAACAGCTCTTTGAAGGGCCGCGTCCTGGGACGGCCGGACGTGCGCAGCAGGATGTCTTCTATCAGCCGCAGGTCCGGCTCCAGGACCGGGTAACTGCGGCACAGGGAAACGGCGGACTCCATTTCCCTGAGCAGGGCAGAACAGTTCGCGCAGCCTTCGAGATGCTGCTTCACCCTTCCCGCCTCTTCGGCCGGAAGGCCGGCTTCCATGTATCCGCTCAGCCGGAGTTCCACTTCTGCACAATTCATAAATGCCTCTTACACCGGCGCTCCCATCAGCGCCCGCCGCTTGGTCAATACGCGGGCCAGCTCGATACGTCCGCGGTTGATCCGGCTCTTGACCGTTCCTTCGGGAACTCCCAGGAGTCCGGCGATATCCTGATAGGCGATCCCCTCGATATCCCTGAGAATAACTGCCTCTTTGAGTTCCGGCGGAAGCGACTGGAGCCCGTCCTGCAGGAAGCGGTGCGCTTCGGCCTGCTCCGCGGCGCGTTGGGGATTCGGAATCTTTTCGTCCGTGAGATTCATGGTCTCCAATTCCTCGCTCCCTCCCGTCTGCGGGCTGCGACGGAGCTGCCGGTAATGATCGATGACCAGGTTCCGGGCCACGCGCAGGACCCAGTTCTGAAAACTGCCCGCTTCCGCGCGGTAGCTCCTCAGATTCTGGTATACGCGAA
This sequence comes from uncultured Acidobacteriota bacterium, assembly GCA_964613495.1. GTDB lineage: Bacteria > Acidobacteriota > UBA6911 > UBA6911 > UBA6911 > UBA6911. The sequence goes on from CAZTHE010000006.1 coordinate 55,574, forward strand.
TCAGGATGTTTTGGGTCAGGTCCTCCGCTTCATCCCTTCGGTTGGTGTAGCGGTAACTCAGGTTGAAGATGCGCTTCCCGTACGAGTTCACGACCGATTCCCATGCAGCATCGTCTCCCTGGAGACAGCGCTCCACAAGTTTTTGATCGCCCGAGAGCACTGTCTTCTCCTTGGCCTCTACCCTGGTTCCAATCATGGAAACGAATCGGTACGTTTTAAAGTTCAATAATTTAACGCACTCACACCCGCCGGCATTTCTTTTAACAAAAAGTTAACACAGATGGAGACGGGTTGGGGCAAAGAATTCGGCCTCCTCGAAGCGGCAGGCGGCCGGCCGGAGACGCTTTCTTCTTGACGTTTAGGGGCGTTTCCTAATAATTCTCTCAGCATCTATGTTTTGAGGCGCGGATCCGGCCCGCAGCAGGCGCAGGCGGAGGTATCCCGAGTCAACCAACTGAAAGGCCGCATCATGAAGTGTCCTTTTTGCGGATTCCTGAAAGACCGTGTGGTGGATTCCCGGGAGAGCCGGGACGGCGATTCGATCCGGCGCAGGCGGCAGTGTCTCAACTGCGCCCGGCGCTTCACTACCTACGAACGCAGCGACGAAATCCCCTACATGGTCGTGAAAAAGGACGGCGGCAGGGAAAGGTTCGACAGGAACAAGATATTGAACGGCCTGCTGAAAGCCTGTGAAAAGAGGCCCGTCAGCCTGACACAGCTTGAAAAGATCGTCGACAAGGTCGAGCAGGCCGTCCAGGAAAGCCCGGAACGCGAGCTCGACTCCGTGGCGATCGGGAAGCTCCTTCTTTCCGAGCTTCGAAGAGTGGACAAGGTCGCCTATCTCCGTTTCGCTTCCGTCTACCTCGAATTCGAGGACGTCAGCGAGTTCATGACGGAGATCAACGAGCTGTTCGAAAAAAAACAGTAGCATCCTTAACTCCGGGCGCCGTCCTCCCCATGCCGCGACTGATCAGCGAAAACCGTATTGTCCGGCTCCTGCGGGACCGCTATGGATTGCCGGGCCCCCGGATCAGGGAGGGCATCGGGGATGACGCGGCGGTGCTCCGTCCGGGCCGCACGGGGGAGTACCTGCTGGTCACGACCGACATGCTCCTGGAAGGGATCGATTTCCGCCGCGAATGGACGGATCCGCGCAGCCTGGGACGAAAGTCGATCGCGATCAACCTGAGCGACCTGGCGGCCATGGGCGCCCGCCCGCGGTTTTTTACCGTGTCCCTGGCCGTGCCGTCGGACCTGACCGAGCGCTGGCTCCTCCGTTTTTACGACGGGCTGACCGACCCGGCCTGGTGCGCCGGCGCGCGGCTGATCGGCGGGGATCTGTCGCACTCGGACGGGACGATCTCGATATCCGTTGCTGCCATGGGAGAATCCGTCGGCCGGAAGGTCGTATACCGTCACGGGGGCCGTCCCGGGGATTTCGTGTATGCGACCGGCGCCCTGGGGCAATCGGCCGCCGGGCTCCGGCTGCTCGAGGCCGGATGCGTGCGCCCGGGATCGCGCCCGCGGCGCGAGGCGGTGCGCGCGCACCGGAGCCCGAAAGCGCGCACCGGCGAGGGGATGTGGCTGGCGCGCTCCGGCCTGGTCCGCTGCATGATGGATTTGAGCGACGGGCTGAGCGTCGATCTCCCCCGCATGTGCGCGGCGAGCGGCGTCGGCGCGGAAATCGAGGCGGCGCGGGTCCCCGTCTTCGCGGCGTCGCGCGAATGGGGCTGCGATCCCCTGGAACTGGCGCTGGACGGGGGAGAGGATTTCGAGCTGCTTTTCGCGGTGTCGCCGGCCGGGAGCCGCACGCTGGAAAAAAAGTATCCCTCGAGCTTCCCCCGAATCACCCGGATCGGGACTCTGACGCGCGAAGCGGGCCGCGTCTTCCTTCTCGATCCGGCGAAAGGCCGCCGGCCGCTGGCCGAACGCGGCTACGACCACTTCCGCGGCCGCGCCAGAAAATAGCCGGAAAGCGCGATCCGAATTCCCGCCCCGCCGCAATCCTTCAGGCGGCCGCACCCGCTCTTCCGATATTTTCCTGAACGATTACGAAATTCCTATCATCTAAAGCAAAGGCCCCAGGCGCTCGATATGTCCTTCAGAGATATGAGGAAGAATCTTTCGGATTGCGTGATACGGCTGCTGGCGCTTGACGATACCCCGGAGAGGATTGCCCGGGCGTTTGCCGTGGGGGTGTTCCTGGCATTCAGCCCGCTCATCGGCCTGCATCTCCTCCTGGGTCCGTTCCTCTTCGCCTTCCTGCTGTCGGCATTCTCTTATGTCGCGGCGCTCTCGCTGCTCCGCCGCCGGCGGGCCCGATAACAGCCCTGTTGAAGCCCCGGCGTCCGCCCCGCGAAAATTCCCTGCCCGGGTCGCGCGCATGTTGAGATGCAGGCCGTTTGGTCGTATGCTTTAGGCGGCCCAGATCCCATATCCGGCGAGGAAGTCATGAGTGAAAATTCGGGAGAGACGCTCCCGGCAGCGTCTTTGCAGGAACTGGAGAACCTCCTGGGGTACGGGTTCCGGGACCCGTCTCTGCTCCTGCAGGCCCTGACGCACCGGTCTTTTGTCAACGAGCACGCGGAGGAGCGTACCCGGAACAACGAATCGCTCGAATTCCTCGGGGATTCGGTTCTCGGGTTCATCATCAGCTCGCGCATTTTCCGGCAGTACCCGGAACTGACCGAAGGGGAACTGAGCAAGGTCAAGGCTTACCTCGCCAGCGCGGCCAACCTGGTGCGCCTCGCCGAGAAAATCCACCTGGGGGATTTCATACGGCTCAGCTGGGGCGAGGAGAAGACGGGGGGCCGGACCAAGCGCGCCATCATGGTGGATGCGTACGAGGCCGTCGTCGGGGCGCTCTATCTGGACGGCGGCGTGGAAGCCGCCAGCGATTTCGTGTGGGGCCAGATGGGGGAATTCCTGGAGGGGCTGGACCTCAGGCAGCTGACCTGCGGCGATTTCAAATCGGCGCTGCAGGAGCGGCTGCACGACCTGGGCCGCCCGGAACCCGTCTACCGCGTCGTCCGGGAACTGGGTCCGGACCACAGGAAGACGTTCGTCGTGCAGGTGGTCATCCTCGGGGACGTCGTCGCGGAGTCTTCCGGCCGGACCAAGAAGGAGGCGCAGCAGGCCGCCGCCCGCCTCGCTCTCGAAACGCTGCGGCACAGCCGGCCGTCCGCGGGCGACGATCCGCCGGCCCCGCCGGCGGATGATGTCCGCGAGCATGGCGCCGATTCCGGGGTCCCGACGGAAAAGCGGGGCGCCGGCGAATGAAGCCGCCGGATCGCGGGACCTTACGGATTCAGTTCGGAAAGAAGGCGTTGCGCCTCGCGGTGTTCGGGGTCCCACTCGAGCAGCTCCCGCAGCTGCGCTTCGGCCTTCCGGACCAGTCCGGAGTTGACGTATAGCTTCGCCAGCTCCAGGCGGCTGGCCGTGGCCGTACTCTTCAGCTCGAGAGCCTTTAAGAAATGCTGTTCCGCGCTTTTGCGCAGCCTGGGTACCTCCGCTTCGGCCATGCCGAGATAATGGTGATACGCGGCCTCTTCCGGGTTCAACCACACGCAGCCTTTGAGCCGCTCGATCGCCTTCTCGATTTCACCCTGCTCCAGCAGCGCCCGTCCGTCGTTGAATAGCGCCCGCGCCGTCCTGGCGTCGTCGGACGGCGCGGCCGCCCGCGCCTTCAGTTCGGCTTCCACCTTGCTTTCCTGGAGCAGCCGGGTCTGATCGTATTCCGCCCGCGCGGCGGGATCCTTCAGGGTGACATATGCCCTGTTGATGCAGGTGAACACCTGCTCCGCCCTCTCACGGGATTCGGGCGAATGCTCGCGGGACTGAAAATGGTCCGGGTGGTACTGCCGCGCCAGGCCGTGATAGGCGGTCTGGATCTCTTCCGGGCCCGCATCGGGGGAAATGGAAAGGATCTCGTACAGGCTGGCGGCCGCGAAGCGCTGGAGCAGCGCGTCCAGCGAACCGGCGGAGGAGTCCGTATCGGGCGTTCCGCCGGAGCGCGCCGGCTCCTCCGCCTCGATCAGGCCGAGGAGGCACAGGCGCAGGAGAATGTCCGACGGCCCGGTTTCCGCCGACGGAAGGCGCGCGAGCACCGCCGCTCCGGCCGCCGGCTCCCGCAGCAGGGAGCAGGCCAGCGATTCGGCGGGCTCGAGAGGAAAAAGCGGGATCTTCGCCTCGGAGTCCCGCGACAGGCGAAAGATCCGCCGTGCGAAGTCCGGCGGCGCATGAAACAGCCGGAGGCTCACGGCGCGCCGGACCGACAGGGCAATGGAGTCCGGAAGGCTCAGGCGGAGATCCACCCGGCTCCTGATCAGTCCCTCGCCGGGGAAGAAGCGGATGTCGCACTCGTTCCAGCCCCAGGCCGCGGCCAGGATGCAGAGGGCCTGTTCCATCCTGCCTTTTTCGAGATGCTGCTCGTTTGAGCCGTTCAGGGCCAGCGCCGCTTCTTCGCTCGTCTTCCCGCCCTTCATTAGCGCTGCTGCCTCCTTTACCTTGACGCGCGGCAGAAGGTCGAGACGCACCAGCACGCGCACCAGATGTTCTTCGGGCAGGTTGCTTTCCGCAAAAACGAGCAGGCCGCCGCGCAGCGCCAGCTGGCGCTTCTGCGGCCCCTTTTCGATGCGGAGGACCCCGCTGCGCCCGCCGTGGTGCAATTCCAGCAAAGTATCGCGCAACCTGCCGTTTTCCATCGTGCGGTCCCGATCTTTCGAAATCAGCTTCTTTATCGGCCCGGCCCCGACGGATCAGTAGCCCCGAGGTTGCAGCAGCAGTCCGGGATTCGAGGACCAGATGGAAATCCTGGACACCCACCAAAGCACAAATTCAGCCAGTAGAAGCATGGACACCCA
>CAZTHE010000007.1:0-59881 GCA_964613495.1 uncultured Acidobacteriota bacterium
GCCGTTCGCCGGCATCAACGGTTCGGGCAAGCACCTGAACTGGTCCCTGGGCACGCGGTCGGAGAACCTGCTGGAGCCGGGCACGACGCCGCACAGCAACATGCAGTTTCTGGTCTTCTGCGCCGCGGCGATCCGCGCCGTGCATCTGCACGGCGACCTGCTGCGGGCCACCGTGGCGCACTCGGGCAACGACCACCGCCTCGGCGCCAACGAAGCGCCGCCGGCCATCATCTCGGTCTACCTGGGCGAACAGCTGACCGACATTTTCGAGCAGATCGGCAACGGCGGCGCGTGCCGGTCCAAGCAGCCCGGGTACCTGCATGTCGGGGTGGACACGCTTCCGGACTTCCCGAAGGACGCGGGCGACCGCAACCGGACCAGCCCGTTCGCCTTCACGGGGAACAAGTTCGAATTCCGGGCCGTCGGCTCGAGCCAGTCCGTTTCGGGGCCGCTGACCGCGCTGAACACGATCATGGCGGATTCCCTCGACTCCATCGCCACGGAGCTGGAGGCGCGGACCGGGGGGGACGCCGGGAAACTGAACAAGGCGGTCCAGGACGTGCTGCAGCAGATCGTGCGGAGTCACGGCGCGATCATCTACAACGGCGACAACTACGTCGAGGCCTGGCAGGTCGAGGCGGAGAAGCGCGGGCTGCCCAACCTTCGCAATACGGTGGACGCGCTGCCGGCGCTGGTCAGCGAAAAGAACATCTCCCTCATGGGGAAGTACAACGTGCTGTCGCGGCGCGAGATGGAGAGCCGCTGCGAGATCTACCTGGAGCGGTACGTCAAGGACGTGGCGGTGGAGAGCCGGCTGACGCTCGAGATCGCCAGGACGATCATCTTCCCGATGTCCATCCAATACCAGTGCCAGCTGGCAACCACGGCGGTGGCGCTCAAGCAGCTGGGCAAGACGTACTGCACGACCGTGCTCGACGAATTGAACGAACTGGTGCGCGACCTGCAGGACGCGATGCAGGCCCTGGCGAAGGCGACCGGGAGCCACGCGAGCGGCTCGACGCTCGACCACGCCAGGCACGCGCGCGACAAGATCGTCCCGGCCATGGCGGCCGTGCGCGACGTGGCGGACAAACTGGAAGGCATCGTTTCCGACGAGGCGTGGACGCTGCCCACCTACCAGGAGATGCTCTTCATCAAATAGCCCCCCTCGTTCGATATACGGGCAGGCCGGCCAGGGGGGACGGGATCACCCCGTCCCCCGTTTCTCCCACTCCCGGACGGCCACGACGACGCCCGCGGCGATGCGTCCCGGGCGCTCGGCGATCCCCACGATGTTCGATTCCGATCCGCGAGGATCCACTTCGATGACCTTGGTTTTCCGGGCTACGCTCACACCGTCGTGTGTCAGGCCGCGGAGGATGCCGGCGATGGGAGCGCGCAGGGAAACGCCGTCGATGAAGGCGATCTCCTGCCCTTCCGACACCATGTCCCCGATGCGCAGGGCCGTGCGGAAGACGCCGGCGGCCGGTGCGTAGACGTACCGGTCTCGCGCGTGGCCCGCGATCGTCTGCGGCTCGCCCTCCAGCGGGCGCGTGGCTCCCCGCCACAGGACCTTCCCGAGATCCTCGTTCCATCCCGTCTCGACCGCCGCGTGCACGGTTGCGCCCGCCGTGAAGTTGGGTCCCAGCCCGACGGTCAACGGGGCCAGAGTAATCTGGGCCTCGGGCCGTTCGTGCTTGCGCATCCGCGCATCCACGAGCACCTCGGGCCTCAGGGCGAAAAGCACGGCCGGCAGGTCCAGCGTGGTGACCGCGACCGCGTCCCGGACCGTCAGGATCGCGGCCAGATCGCCGGCGTCTCTCGCCAGCCGGGCGGAGATGCCCGCAAGGGACGCGGACCCGTCGAAGATCGCGTCGCAGAAAGCCATCCTGCGCCGCGTGGCGGCGGGCGCCGGGGAGTCGTGGATCGCGACGGCGTAGCCGGCCTTATATAACGCATGTGCGGCCGCAGAGCCCACGTCGCCGCTGCCGCGCACCAGAATCCGAATCTTCATGGGAGGATGGTACCAGCGTCCGGCCCCGATGAAAAGACGCCGTGCGGTCGGGAGCGATTCCGGGTTTCCAAAGCCGGGGGATTATTCCAGCGAGCCGTCGAGACGCAGCAGCATGTCGAGCACGAGCCGGTATTCCAGTTCGATCGCGGCCGGCTCGATCCGGCCGAGGTTGTCCTCGGGCGTGTGTATGATCTTGAATACGGGGGGGACGAATCCCTCCCGCAGGCCCGACTGGGCCCCTCCGTTCAGCAACAGCCACGTTTGGATGGTCGTCAGGCGTGGGAAAAATCCGAGGGAAACGACCGGGATGCCGGCATTCTGGAAGCTGCGGTCGTCGCTGGACGGGTAGTTGGGCGAATCGAGGCAGGTCAGGAGTTGCTCGGCGCAGGACGCCAGCAGCGCCTTGCGGATCGCGGCGGAATTCCCGGACTTGCCCGTTCCGTATCCCAGCGAGTCTCCGAAACCGGCGATATCCAGGATGACGGCGGCCGCAATATCGGATTTGCCGGCTGCGACATAAGCCTGCGAGCCGGCGAAACCCGTTTCCTCCATGTCGAAGAAAACGATGCGCACCCGGTGGCGCAGGTCCGTCCCCCGGAGCGCCTCGGCGATCCTCACGAGAATGATCGTGGAGGCTCCGTTGTCGATCATGCCGTCCACGAGGCCGCCCTCCGGCAATTCCAGGGCATCGTAGTGAGCCCCGAGCGTGATTTCGCGGCCTCCGGTTCCGAACGTTACGATCAGATTGGTGCCTCGTGTGCGGCCGTGCGGGGTCGCGGCGGAGGAGAACGTCTGGCGCTCGTAGGGGATGCCCCTGGCCTCGAGCATCTTTTCCAGGGCCCGGAGGCGCGCAGGGTTGGTGGCCTGTTTCAGGGACGCCAGGTCCCGCAGCGGTTCCGCCACGGCGTTCTCTGCGCCCCGCGCCGGTGGCGCGCAAAACAGGAGAATGAAAAACGGGAACGCAAGGGAACGCATCATAGGCTTTATTCCATCCCTCAAGGGATTTACAGGCTTCAAATTCCGCAATTGTTCCATCCATGCCCGTCCGGGCCGTCCTGCGGGAACCTTCATGAATCAGGCGGATCAACCGATTTCAGGGGGTGCGGCACCCGACCCGCCTTTCCCGCCGTCCCTGCAGCGACGGACCGCCCAGGAGGCAACGCTTGTATTGCCCCTGCGGCGTCGCGCACTATCGAGTGCGCATGCGGGGCTTTCGGTTGCGCGCCTTGCATCCATGCCCCATCCAAAGCCGCTTTGCCGCAAGATCCGGCGGGAAATGCGGGTCAACGTGTTCGCGTAATATTGGATGCGTCGGATGCCCGAAGGGTTCACGGTTTTTTCGCGGGAACCGTCCACCCGGATTCGGCTGCGCCGCATTCGGCCCGGAGCAGCCCCGCGAAACGGGCGGCCGCCGCCTCGAGATCATCGGCGGGATCCGATGCGGGGGCATAGACGACGGCCGCCACACTGCGCGTGGACTCCCGGATCTTGGTGGCCAGAGCGTCTTTGACGGGATTGCCGCAGGGAGCCCACGCGCCTTCCCACATGCAGCAGACGCAGAGCAGGTCCGCGATGTCAATGCCCTGTCCCGACGGGTTGAAGATGTACGATTCGCCGGCCTCGCCCCTGCGCAGGAGCAGCCGCGGGCCGCAAAGGTCCAGGTCGAAGATGCTGGCGGGATACCCCCACTCCAGGCTGACGGCGTTGTTGGCGTCGACCGGGGGATTGACCAGCGGGAACGCTCCCTCCAAAGCAGCCGCGAGCAGGTATTCGCTGGAAGGCTTGCCGCGTCCCGACGGTTTGTAGGAGCCGAACCGGAGCATATCCCGCACGGCAGCAGTGCGTTCCGGCGATAAAAACCCCTTGCCGGCGGCGCGCACCCGCGCCAGCAGCCCGGCCAGGTAAGCCGGGGCCGCGCCGGTCTTCGGGCAGCCGGGGAGGTCCACGGCCCAAACCAGGGCCGCGCGCACGGGCCGGGGCTGCAACGCCGGGTCAAAGTCAAGGGAAGGAACGGTGTTCATGGGAACCTCGCAGAGCCGGATTATACCCTACGGATCTTTGCATGCCGCAGGCGAAAATCCAGCGGCCGAAACGGTTGGATTCCCGATTATTCATATATGTAATAATTTTATTTGAAAATTACAATTATGTAGAAAGGAGACGCTTTTCGACCCGCGCGACCCCCGGGACGGGACCGGACGGGCGCCGGCAAGGGACTGCGGATTATCCGTGCCAACGGGAACCGAATCGTAGGATAATGGTTCCACATAGATTCGGCAGTATTTTTCTCATGGGAGGAAGTGTGAAAAATCACGCATCACGCAGAGAGTTTCTGCAGGCGGGCCTCGCCCTGCCTGCCGCGGGACTGGTCTCCACCTTCAAGCCGGAAGCCGCCCCCCGGCTCAAGAGCGGGACCGGCGCCTATCGCGTCCTGGGCAACACCGGATTGAAGGTTTCGGCCGTCGGCTCCGGTGTGGGGATTACCCCGGATCCGGCCGTCATCGCGCGCGCCATCGAGCTGGGCGTCAATTATTTCGACACGGCCAGGGGCTACGGCGAGGGAAACAGCGAGAGGATCACGGGCGCGGCGCTGCGGGGAAAGAGGAGCGGCGTCGTCCTGGCGAGCAAGACCGACGCGCGGACGCGTGCGGACGTGATCCGGGACATCGACGCCAGCCTGAAGGCGCTCCAGACCGATTACCTGGATATCTGGCACCTGCACTCCCGCGACACGCCGGACACGATTACGGATGAGGCGGTCGAGGCATGCGAGCTGCTCAAAAAGCAGGGCAAGACGCGCTTTATCGGCGTAAGCGCGCACGACATCAACGCCGTCGCGGACACGATCCTGAAAATCGGCAAATTCGACGTCGTCCAGACGACCTACAGCTATGCCGTCAACGCCCCTTTCCGGCAGGCCGCGGTTTCAAAGCTGCACGACGCCGGCATCGGGATCGTGGCGATGAAGGTGATCATCGCCGTGGCCGGCTTCGTCCCCAGGGAAATCAAGCTGCCGCCCGAGGGGCCGCTGGCGGCCGTCAAGTGGGTGCTGCTCAATCCGGCGATTTCCACCACGGTCCCGTACGCGAAGAGCGTGGCGGAACTCGAAATGAACGTCCGGGCGATGACGGAGGCCTATACGCCCCTGGACGAAAAGATGCTGTATACGAGAAGCCGCGACATCCGTCCCTATTACTGCCGCATGTGCTACGAGTGCCGCGGGAAGTGCCCGCAGGGCCTGCCCGTCGCGGATATGCTCCGGTACCTGGCCTACAACGACTTCGGCTGCAACCGGGCGCAGGCGCGAGACAATTTCGCGAGGCTGCCGGAAGAAATCCGCCGCGTGCGGTGCGGCGACTGCTCCTCCTGCGCGATCCGCTGCCCGAACGGCGTCGACGTGCGGCAGCGCCTCATTCGAGCCCAGGAGCTGCTGGCCTGACGGGAATTTCGGGGTCGCGGCGCCGGTCACCCGATTTGCAGTCCGGGATTGTAGAAGCTTCCGGCGAATTGTATGCTTCTTACAACAGCCTCCATCGAAAGGAGGTTCGGTCATGACGCCTGGTGAAATTTCCGAGTTTTTCAGCCGGAGGGATGCCGTATGGAACCGGCACGATTTTGAGGCGCTCGCGGCGGACCACGCGGAGGACGGGGAGGTCGAAAGCCCTCTCGGGGGCACGGTAAAGGGAAGGCCCGCGATCCAGAACATCTATCGGGAATGGTTCGCCTCCTTTCCCGACGTGGAATGCCGCACCGAGTACCTTCTCGTCGACGGGGACCGGGCCGTACAGATCGTAAAGATGCTCGGTACCCAGAAAGGGGATTTCTGCGGCCTGGCCCCTACCGGGAGGCGGTTCGAGGTCCGCTGCGTATTTTTCTTTTTTATCGCCGGAGACAAAATCGCCCGGGAGATACGGATCTATGATTTCACGGGCCTGCTCCTGCGGCTCGGCGTTTTGAAGGCGAAGCCGGCATTTTAGGCGGCTGAGTGCGGTGGCCCCCGGAGTGCTCATCGGTGCATTTTTGCCGACGCCGGCGGCGGTTCTTGATGAACTCTTTTTATCCAAAGGAGATGGGCTATGAAAGCGGAGATTCGCGTCATCAGAGACATTACGATCCTGGACTGCAGCGGGAAGATCACGCTGGGCGAGGAGACAATGATGCTCCGGAACACGGTGACCGACGTCCTGCAGAAGGGCGCCCGGAAAATCCTGTTCAATCTTTCCGGGGTCACCTACATCGACAGCGCCGGCGTCGGTGAACTGGTGCGCTCCTACGTCACCGGGCAGAACGCGGGGGCCCAGATCAAGCTTCTCGGCCTGACCGGGAAGCTCCGGGAAGTGCTCGTCATAACGAAAATCATCACCATTTTCGAAGTGTTCGACAACGAGACTGCCGCCGTGCTCAGCTTTGCGTAGCCGGCCGCGGCGTCCCGGGTCCTCCGCCGGAACCGCCCGGGGCGGGAAGTGTGTTTTTCCGCGAAGTCTCCAGCGTCAAACGGTTGCCACAGGCCGCAGTACGGGGTGTCCGGGCATGGACGGCACTTACTTCATAATGCTCGCAGGATTCGGGGCCGCCGAGGAGAAGCTCGCCTTGCGCCATTTTACGCAGGCGGGACACCGCGTATCGACGGCGAAAGGCGTTGCGGAGGCGGAGGAGACGCTTCGGAACCGGAGTATCGATCTGGTCTATCTGCACCCGTCGGCCGAAGATGCGGCCCTCCGCGAATTGGAGACGATCTCCCGGCGGTATCCGTCCCTGCCCGTCGTGCTGGCATGCCCGCAGAATGCCCGGGGCCTCGTCCTGGATGCGTGGCACGCGGGCGCGGCGGACATCCTTTTTCTTCCGCTGTCGCCGGAGTCGCTCGACGCCAGCCTGCGGCGCGGCGCCCGCCTGGTCCCCGGCCGGGGAGCCGAACAGGCGCCCGGCGTCCAGGCGCGTTTTTTCCACATCGACGAAGCCGGGAATGAATGCCATTCTGTCATTTTCCCCCCGAGGTTCACCATAGGCCGGCTCCACGACAACGACCTGATCCTGAGTCCCGTTCAAGTGTCGCGGCACCACGCGGAAGTGCTGGTCCAGGACGGGGAATACCTGCTGCGCGATATGAGCACTCAGGGGACATACGTCAACGGGACCCGGATCAAGCAAACCAGGCTTGCGAACGGCGACCGGGTGCAATTGGGAGGCCCGCACGGGCCCGTCCTGGTGTTCCATTCGGGAGATCTCCTCCAGTCGCTTCTGGGCATCTCGGATCCCAAATCGGAAATCAGCCTGAGCCTGCGCGGATTCAAGGAAGTGGGGATGCTGTTTGCGACCCTCCGGGCGTTGAGCTCGACGCCGGTGTTGGACGACCTGCTCACGCTCGTGGTGGATACCGCCATCGAAATGACGGGGGCCGAGCGCGGCTTCATCATGCTCAAGGAGAAGGGCGGGGAGCTCGAGTTCCGCTGCGCGCGGGACAACCGGAAATTCACGCTGGACGGATCGGTCTTTCAGACCAGCCGGCGTGTCCCCCACGAAGTCTTCAAAACCGGCCAGCCCGTGGTCATCAAGGACCTGGACCTGGGAGACGAGTTGGAGTCGCACAGCGCCACGCGGAAACTCGGGTTGCGCAGCATCTCGTGCGTTCCCCTCCGGTATTTCACGATGCACGATTCGGACAACCTGTCCCGGTCCGAGCACGCCGAGACGATCGGCGTGCTCTACGTGGACAGTTCCTCCGTCGGCACCGGGTCGTCCGATATGCGCGTCGACGCGCTCCGCACGCTCGCCACCGAAGCGGCGATGGCGGTCTACAACGCCCGGTTGTACAAGGACTCCCAGGACAAGCGGAGGATGCAGGAGCAGCTTGCCGTTTCGCACGAGATCCAGCAGGCGCTGCTCCCGGACCCGAACATCGAACTGCCTTACGCCCGCGCCTGCAGCCAGAGCATCCCGTGTTACGAAGTGGGAGGCGATTACTTCGACTACTTCAACCAGGAAGGCGGCCGCTTCGGGTTCGCCCTCGGGGACGTGGCGGGGAAAGGGATGCCTGCGGCGCTGCTGGCGTCGCTCATACAGGGTCTCCTTTCCGCACAGCGGCTTTTCGAGATTCCCCTGCCGGTCTCGATTTCCAACGTCAACCGGATTCTGGCCAAGCGGGGGACCGGCAACCGCTTCATGACCTTCTTTTTCGGCATCCTGGATCCCGAGGGGAACTGCACGTACGTAAACGCCGGGCACAATCCCCCCGTCCTGCTCGGCCGGGACGGGTCCATGAAGGAGCTGACGGCCGGCGGCATGGTCATGGGCCTTTTTGCGGAAGCGCAGTACGAAGCCGGAAGCGTCAGGCTGGAGCCGGGCGACCACCTGGTGCTGTTCACCGACGGGATCCTGGAGGCCCGCAACGTTGCCGACGAGGAATTCGGCGCCGGGCGCCTTTCGGCGCTGCTCCTGGAACGCTGCCGGGCGTCGACCGGTGAAATCCTGGAAAGCCTGCGAGATGCAGTCCTGACCTTTGCCGCCGACGCGCCGCAGCACGACGACATCACCCTGATGGTCGTGGGATATAGGGAAATCTGATTCCAGATTCCAGACAAAACCGCAACCGCACTCAGAAGCGTTCCGGCAGCCGCGCGCCTCTGATCTTTGCCGGCAGGCTTACGCCCTGGTGCAGCAGCTGCTTCTGCAGCACGACGGTGTCGACGTCCCTGGGCCTGATTCGCGCCTGCACGGCCAGGGCCGCGGCGGTCCCCGCCGCCTGCCCCATCGCGATGCAGTGCGGGATCAGGTTGAAATATTCGTTGAACCGGTAATCGGAAGAGAACGCCCGGCAGGCGACCAGCAGGCCGTCGACGCCCCTGGGCACCAGGGCACGGTACGGGATGCAGACGTTCGGGTGCCTGGCCGAGATTTCGCCGTTGTCGTTGTCGGGAAACACGGCGATGGTATCTTCGAACACTTCGTCCGACGTCATGTCCTTTTCCGTGCAGACGTACTCGCCGATCACCCGCTGGCCGCCCTGGATGCCGAGCTGCGGGGCGCTGAGCGCGATGTAGCTGTTTTCGAAGCCGGGCACGTGCTTCCGGTAGAACTCGTAGGACAGCAGCATCTTCTTTCTGCCCTCGAGTTCGACCCGGTTGATCTCGCGGATGTCCGCCTGGTTCAGCGAAGGGAAGAAAGGGTGGAACCAGACGACGCCGTCGTGGCGGCGCACCAGGTCCTTGAGATAAAAGGCGGCGCCTCCCTGCCCGGCCAGGTCCTGCATCAACGCGGCATACCGTTCCGGTTCCGCAGCCCGGAATCCCTCGAGCCGCTTCATGGCCACATTGCCGATCCAGAACGGGAAGGCGAATGCGGCGATCCGGAGGCCCGGCACCATCTGCGTGTCGCACGCGGCGCCGGCGGGTTGCAGGAGGTCGCCGTCGCCGGTGCAATCGATGACCACCCTGGCCAGGATGGCCTGCCTGCCCGACTTGCTTTCGATGAAAACGCCCCGGACGGTGTTCCCGTCCAGGATGGGGCGGGTTCCCCAGCAGTGGAGGCACAGGTGAACCCCGGCTTCTTCCATCATGGTGTTCAGCTCGCACTTCAGGATTTCCGGATCGGTCAGGACGCTGTACAGCACGCGCTTCCTGCCGATGTTCAGGTCTTCGCGGATATAAAACCACGCCAGGTTCGAATCGATGTAGTGACGGACCAGTTTTTCGTCCGTGGAACCCCAGCCCTCTTTCCTGGGATAGTCGGCGGCTCCCCGGGCGTCCAGCCGGTCGACCAGTTCCTGGCAGATGCCGGCGATCTGCTGTTCCCCGTTGATGTTGCCCAGGTTCGGGATGATCGTGACCAGCCCGCCGGTCGCCATGCCTCCCAGATGGCCGTACCGTTCCACGAGCACCGTGTCCGCGCCGCTGCGCGCGGCGGCCAGGGCCGACCCGATGCCTCCGGGGCCTCCCCCCACGACCAGGACATCGGTTTCCCTGCAGACAGGGATGTCCCGGGCCGATTCCGTTATCGTCTTCATGCCGTCATGGGTGCTCATCGTCAGACCTCCCGGGGCTGGACTGGCTTCGCTTTGCCCGCCGCCATAGGCCGCATTTTAAGACAGCGGCCCCCGCTATGGGAATCAGATTCCGGAGCGGTGTTCCCGAAAAGCACGCCCACGATTTTGCAGGGGAACATTGCGGGCGGCCGGAGGGAGTTCAATTCCGGATGCCCCACCCCAGGATCCCGACCATTTGGAATCTGGAATCCGATTCCCCTGCCGCAACAGAAGCTTCATCATTTAGGGGATTGGCTCGTGTCTTTTTCTGATACTATCCTCAGTCTGCGTGTGAAAAATTATGGCCATTCCTGTCGCATTGACCATCGCGGGGTCCGATCCTTCCGGCGGCGCCGGAATCCAGGCGGACCTGAAGACGTTCCACCAGCGCGGCGTCTATGGCGAGAGCGTCGTCACGCTCGTGACGGTGCAGAACACCGTGAGGGTCGGCGCCGTTGAGGTGCTCCCGGCAGGCCTCGTCGCCGCCCAGCTGGAGGCGGTCCTGGAGGACATCCCCCCGGCCGCGGCCAAGACCGGAGCCCTCGGCAACGGCGATATCGTGCGCCTGGTCGCGGAGCGGGCGCGGCATTTCGGGTTTCCGCTCGTGGTGGACCCCGTGATGGTCAGCAAGCACGGGCACCCGCTGATGACGGCGGAGGCCCGGGCCGCCGTCGCGGAACTCCTCCTGCCCCGGGCTTTTCTCGTCACGCCGAATCTCCACGAGGCGGGGGAGTTGGCCGGGATATCCGTGACCGGTATCGGTTCGATGAAAGAAGCGGCGGCCCGCATCGCCGCGCTCGGGGCGCACGCCGTCCTGGTCAAAGGGGGGCACCTCGAAGGCGACGCGGTCGATATCCTGTACAGGGACGGACGCGTGCGCGAATACCGCTCGCCGCGCATACAGACCGTGCACACGCACGGGACGGGGTGCACCTATTCCGCCTGCATCGCGGCCGAGCTGGCCAAAGGGCAAAGCCTGGAAGGCGCCGTGGATGTCGCCAAGAAGTTTATTTCGCTGGCCATCGCCACGAACCCCGGGCTCGGCAGGGGAGCCGGGCCGGTCAACCACCACGCGCGAATACCCGAATCCTGAGTCCGGACGCGGCCTTCGCGTTGTCTTTTGCGGCCGGGGCTTTTATGCTTTAAAGAAATTTCCGGACCTGACGCCGTTCCGCGCCGCCAGCGACTCCCGGGAAGCCTTCGAGTGCCCGAAAGGGGACCCGACCGGAATTCACAAATTCCAGCCTGCATCCCCGGGTTGGAGACGGGATTTTTATGGACGACTATTTGCTCGAGCGCCGGTACGAAGAGCCCCCGGCCTCAAAAAAGGACCACCGCCACGCTACCGAGCGCGACCGGGACCGCGTCCTGCACAGTTCCGCGTTCCGGAGACTCCAGGGAAAAACCCAGGTCTTCGGCATCGGCCAGGCCGACTTCTACCGCACGCGCCTGACCCATAGCGTGGAAGTCGCGCAGATCGCGCGGGCGATCGCCACCAACCTGCTTTTCGAGCAGCCGCTCCTGGGGCGCTGCCTTTCGCCGGAACTCGCCGAGGCGACGGCCCTCGCGCACGACCTGGGGCACCCTCCGTTCGGCCACGCCGGGGAGCAGACGCTGGACGCTTGCATGCGGGAAGTCAGCCGTAAGGGGCGGCTCAGAGGGAAAAATCTGCTCCGGTTCGAAGGAAACGCCCAGACGTTCCACATCCTGGTCGCCGCCGAACCGAAATCGCCGTCCTATCCGGGGCTGAACCTGACGCGCGCGACCCTGGCCGGCGTGTTGAAATATCCTTACGCGCAGGAGACCGGGAACGACAAATTCGTCTTCGCATCCGACCTGCCGGCTGCGCGGTGGGCGCTGGAACACGGAGGCCCGGTTCTTGCGGAACAGAAAAGGCCCTCGCGCCGCCGGCACCGGACATCCATCGCCTGCCAGGTCCTGGATTGGGCGGATGACTGCGCCTACTCGATCCATGACGTGGAGGACGCGCTGCAGGCGCAGTTCCTGCATCCCGGCGACCTGGAGGACGCACGCTTCGCCCGGCGCGTCCTCGCGCACTACGAAGAGACGCGCGCGGAAGAGGCGGTGCCCGGGCTCTCGCTTGCGGAGGTCCGCGGCCGGCTCCTGGACCTGGAGCGGCGGATCAAGCCGTCCGAACAGGGCGATGAGCGGGCGCAGCGGAAAGCCGCCATGCGCAACATCCTGAACGACCTGATCACGTCCGTCTCGGTGGAGTCCTGCGGCGGGAGCCGGCGGTCGGATTTCTCCTGGCGGCTGATCGTGCCGGATGAGGCCCGCATCCTGTCCGTTTTATGCAAATCCGTGATCTGGGAGGCCGTGATCACGGATCCGCGGGTCGCCGCCATGAGCACCAAGGGCCGCGAAATCCTGCGCGACCTGTTTCATCTGCTGATGGACGAAGTCCTGGAGAAGAAGAGCGCCGTCCTGTTTCCCCGATACTACCGGCCGATCATCGAGGAGTGCATGGGCGGGGACCCGGCGGAGGCGGCGCGCGCCGTCTGCAATTTCCTGGCGCTGCTGACCGACATGGATGCGCTACGGTTTCACGCTCTGCTGCGCGGCTCCAAGGCCTCTTCCGTCTTCGACTTCATCTAGCCCCTTTCCCCGGACCGCCTTGCGCCAGACGGCCGTGGCCCACCATGCGGCCGCCTCGCGCCACGCCAGCGGGGAAGTCTCGAGCCGCACGCGCCCGCGCCGGATCGCATGCAGCACGGAGTGCACGGCCGGTTCGGAATACACCCATGCGAACGTTCTCCCCAGTTGCCACAGGAAATGCACGTCGCCGCACCCCACGAGCGGCTTCAGCGTCTCTTCGGCGAGGCGGACGGCGCGGCGGTTGAAGTCCAGTCCCCGGACCCGGAACCCGGAGTACTCGACGGCATCGACTGCGTCCGGGTTTCTGCGCAGCATCCCGCGCAGGCAGCTGCGGTCGGGGAAATACGGGTGCGGCGCGATGACGAGCGTGTCCGGGCCGGAGCGCGCGCGTATCTTTTCCAGGGTGTTCAGGTTTTCGGCCGCCGTGCGGAAGTTGTAGACCAGCACGTGCCGGCCCCTTTCCACGGTCACCTCCATGCCGGGAATCAGCGTGATGCCCCGTTCCCGGGCGTAGTCCGCCAGGTCCGGCGTCCAGACGTCGAGGTCGTGGCAGGTGACGGAGAGTATCCTGTAGCCGATTGAGGCTGCCCTGTCGATGAGCTGCCCGGGAGTGTGCCGGCACATGCAGCGGTCTTCGGGATCGAGGCTGCAGTGCGCGTGCAGTTCCGCTTTCAGCCATTGCCTTCCGGTTCCCCAGTTTTCGCTCATGTCCGGCGTCCCCCCGCTGGCCTTTCTGCCCACGGCCTACTTATCGGCAGAGCGGGAGCCGCAATCGACGATAATCGCGGCCCGTGCCCGGCCGCAACGCAGTTGACAGGGGGGGGCGGGTTTTATACGCTTTCAGCCTTTGAACTCTCGGAAAGGCGGGCGCAATCATGTCGGACCTCAAACTCCCTTCTCGTTCGGAAGACTTTTCGGAATGGTACAACGAACTGGTGCTCCGCGCGGAGCTGGCGGATTACGCGCCCGTGCGCGGCTGCATGATCGTGCGGCCGTACGGGTGGGCGCTGTGGGAGAACATCCAGCAGTCGCTGGACCGGAGTTTCAAGGAGACCGGGCACCTGAATGCGGCGTTTCCCCTGCTGATTCCGCGCAGCTTCATCGATAAAGAGAAATCCCACGTGGCCGGGTTCTCGCCGGAACTCGCCGTGGTGACGCACGGCGGGGGCGAAGAGCTGGAGGAGCCCCTGGTGGTGCGCCCGACTTCGGAGACCATCATCGGGCACTCGTTTGCCAAATGGATCCAGTCCTACCGCGACCTCCCGCTGCTGATCAACCAGTGGAACAGCGTGGTCCGCTGGGAGATGCGCACCAAGCTTTTCCTGCGCACGTCGGAGTTCTTCTGGCAGGAGGGGCATACGGCCCACGCCACGCTGGAGGAAGCGGAAGAGGAAACGCGGCGGATGCTCGACATCTACACCCGTTTCGCCGTCGAAGACGCCGCGATTCCCGTGATCCCGGGCCTGAAGTCGGAATCGGAGCGGTTCGCCGGTGCGGACCAGACGTTTTCGATCGAGGCGATGATGGGCGACGGGAAAGCCCTGCAGTCCGGCACGTCGCACAACCTTGGACAGAACTTCGCCAAGGCGTTCGACATCCGCTATCTCGACAAGAACGGCGTGCTGCAGCACTGCTGGACGACCTCGTGGGGGCTGTCCACGAGATTCATCGGCGCCATCATCATGGTCCACGGCGACGACCAGGGATTGATCCTGCCGCCGCGCCTGGCGCCCTACCAGGCGGTGATCGTCCCGATCTTCAAGACCGACGACGAAAAGTCCCGGGTGCTGGAGGCGGCGCGGTCTCTGCGGACCGCCCTGGCCGCGGCGAACGTCCGGACGATCCTGGATGAGCGGGAAGGCGCCAGCCCCGGTTTCAAGTTCAACGACTGGGAAATGCGCGGCGTCCCGCTGCGGATCGAGATCGGGCCCAAGGATGTCCAGAAGAACACCGTCGTCCTCGCGAGGCGCGACAAGCCCGGGAAGGAAGGCAAGTCTTTCGTGCCCCAGGCCGGCATCGCCGACGCCGTGGTGCAGGCGCTGGACGCCGTTCAGAAGGCGCTATATGCGCGGGCGCTCGAGTTCCGGGAGTCCCATACGGCCGATCCGAAGGATTATGACGGGTTCCGCTCCGCGGTCGAGAACGGCTTCGCCTATTCGTTCTGGTGCGGCAGCGGCGAATGCGAAAAGCGCATCAAGGAGGACACGAAGGCCACGCTGCGGAACATTCCTCTCGGACAGGAGCGCGAAGCCGGGAGCTGCATCTCGTGCGGCCAGCCGGCGCAGGAAAGGGCCTATTTCGCCAAAGCGTACTGATAGATTCCAGATTCCAGATTCCAGAGGCAGCCCCAATCTGGAATCGGGAATCTGAAATCTGGAATCCGGAATCTGAAATCCTATCCCATATCGCGCACGAAGCGCTGGACGGAATCGTAATTCATGTAGGGATTCGACTGTTTCTGCTCGCCGATGGTCGACTGCGGGCTGCCGCCGTAATCGTGCCCCGGGTAGACGATCGTGCCGTCGTCCAGGGACCGCAGCGTGTGGTTCAGGCTCCACCACATCTTCGCCGGGTCCCCCCCCGGCATATCGACGCGTCCGCAGGCGTCGACGAAAAGAGTGTCTCCCGAGAAGAGACAGCCCTCGACCAGGAAGCACTGGGATCCGGGGCTGTGGCCGGGCGTGTGCAGACACCGGATGGAGAGCCTGCCGACCCGGACGGTGTCCCCGTCGGCGACCGTCCGGATACTTGCGGCCCGCGTCTTTAGAAAAGCCGTCGACATGCCGAAACTGCGGGCAACCTCCTGCATGTACGGCACCTCGTCGGCGTGGATGACCATCGTCGCATCGGTGGCCTCCAGCAACGGCTCCAGGGCGTTGACGTGGTCCGGGTGTCCGTGGGTCAGCAGGACGTGGCGGATCTCGAGCCGCAGCTCCCGCGCCAGGTCCATGATTTCCCCCGGTTCCCACGCGGGATCCACGACGGCGGCGTCTCTCGTTTCCGCGCACCCGATCAGGTACACGTAATTCATCATGGGGCCGATCGGCGTCTGTTTCACGATCAAGTTCGGTGATGGCATCCTGTCCCTCCGCGATTAAGAGTATACAAGAAAGCGCGCATCAGGCTACCATTTCCACGGGGGGACTGCCGTGTCGCAGGCGAGGCCATGGAATGCCGGGCGGAGTTGAAAACTCGGTGCGGAAGCCGCCGGATTCTTGCCGGCCTGATCCTGTGCGCGGTCTGCGCCGCCGTTCTGGCTGCCGGGGCCGATGCCAGGGCGGACGCGTATGGGGACGTCCCCCAAAAGGAGACGCCGAAAAAATTGCGGGATTCCTGGCTGCGCTTCCACGAAAACGGGATGTGCGGCGACATCGATGCGGAATTCGTATTCGAAGGCCCGGGAATGCGGATATGGAGCCGAATCGAGGGCGAGAAGGAATCTGCCCGGTTCCGGAAATTTTTCGAGCCGCTGATCAGGAACTACCGGGTCGAGATATACATCAACCGCCCGCGCGAATGGGACAGGGCCGAAATCGCAACGGACCCTCCCCCGGGCCTCTGGCAGAACCAGGAGTTGCGTTACAACCTGGGAGACCGGCTCGCGCGTTCCCTGAGGGACCTGGATTTCGACGAGGATTCTGCCGCGAACCCCTATTGGGCGGATGCGCTGCTGAAACAGCGCCTGCTGGTGTACGCCGAGCAGACCCTGAAACGAAACCGGAAGATGGAGCACGGCGCCCTCCACCTGTTCGCCCTCGTACGCGCGGCTTTCGATCCGGCCGCCGCGCCCGACTTCAGGGCCCGGGCCATCGCCGCTGGCTCCGCGCACGCGAAAGAGCTCGAGAAGAACATCGAGAAGCTGGCCGGCGATCTCAGGCAGGCCACCCCGGGCTCCGGGAAGGGGAACCGCGCGTCCCGCCCGGACGCGGCACCCGATCCGGCGGCGCCGTCGCTTCCGGATGCGGCGGAACGGCTCTACGCGGACGCCCGGGGCGCGGCCGGCCGCGTCCACCGCTTCATCTATCCCGAGCAGTACACGGTCGAGTTGGGGGAATTGCGAACCCCGGGCCTTCTCGAATCCCTGGCGCGGCTCCAGCGGAAGACGCGCGACCTGCGCAGGGCGCTGGAAGCCGCGGCCCGCAGATAGTCGGCCGGAACGGGCCGGGCCGCGACGCCTTGACCTTGCCGGTGATAGACGCGATAATCCGGATTCGGGCCGCAGGGACCGCACGGCGCAATCCGACGTCGGCGCCCCGACCGGACCGGGGACGGTATTCATGAGTCGAAGCGACAGATTCCTAAAAGCCTGCCGGCTGGAAAAGCCGGACTGCACGCCCGTGTGGTTCATGCGTCAGGCGGGACGGTACATGAAGGCGTACCGCGGCATCCGCGAAAAGCACGGGTTGATGGAGATGTTCAAAAATCCCGGAATCGCGGCGGAGGTCACGCTGCAGCCGGTGCGGGCTTTCGCGGTGGACGCGGCCATCGTCTTCGCGGACATCCTCCTCCCTCTGGAGGGCATGGGCCTGCCGTTCGAATTCGCGCCGGGCCCCGTGATCCGCCGTCCGGTCCGTAACCGGGCCGATATCCGGGCGCTGCGCGTGGCGGATCCGGACGAGGACCTGGGGTACGTGCTGGAGGCGCTCCGCATGGTGCGGAGCGAGCTCGACGGCGACGTGCCGTTGATCGGGTTTGCCGGGGCCCCCTTTACGCTCGCCAGCTATGCGATCGAGGGCGGATCTTCGTCGAACTATCTTCTGACGAAAGGCCTGATGTACGGCGACCGGGAAGCCTGGGACCTGCTCATGGACACATTCAGCCGGACGATCCTGGGGTTTTTGAAGGCCCAGGTGCGGGCCGGGGCGCAGGCCGTGCAGATTTTCGATTCGTGGGTCGGATGCCTGTCCCCGGCCGACTACGAGTCCTTCGTACTGCCGTACACCCGGCGCATTTTCGACTCGCTGCGGCAGGAGGGAGTCCCGTCGATTCATTTCGGCACCGGGACGGCGGGGTTGCTGCAACTTTTCGCTTCAGCAGGGGGAGACGTCGTCGGAGTGGACTGGCGCACCGCGCTGGACGCAGCCTGGCGCACGATCGGCCCGGGGGCAGGGATTCAGGGGAACCTGGACCCCGCGGCGCTGATGGCTCGGCCGCCGGTATGGAAACGCAAGGCCATGGAGGTGCTGCGGCAGGCCGGAGGGGCTCCGGGGCACATTTTCAATCTCGGACACGGAATCGGCCCCTCCACGCCGGAGGATTCCGTCAGGGCTCTCGCGGATTTCGTGCACGAATCCACGTCCGGGACTTAATCGAACACGACCGTCTGCAGCGTGGATATCTCGATCGTCTTGCCGCAGCGCGGATTCTTGCAGCGCAGCTTGTCATCGAGACGAATCCGGTAGTTGCGCGCCTTGGCGAACCGGGCGCGGTCCTGCTCGTTGGCTCCCGGCGGAAGAGACGCCTTCTTGGTCCGGCGGCGCCAGCGGATCGGGTATTCCATTGAAGTCCGGCATTTCGGGCAGTAGATCGTGGCAGGCACGATTTCGTCTTTCTCGGTGAAAAGGTCACGTTCTTCCATAGCGATGCATTATAGGACGCCAGGGCCCGCGGCGACAGCGGGAATTTGATGTATTATGGGTCTCTGCCGCCGTCCGGCCGGGAATTCGGGCGCGGCCGGAAATGACCCGGCAGAATGACGGGACGGAGCCAGATCATGATGGAGTTATTGCGCAGAATTTTTTCGGCCGAGTCCGATCCCTCCGATCGGCGGATCCGGCGGGCACTCAAGCAGGTCACGCAGATGCACGGCGAAGCGGCGACGCGGGTCGGGGCGATGGAGCGGCTCGCCTCCTGGAAGACGCCGGAAGCCGCCGCGGCCCTGTTGCGCAGGTTTACGGTCCAGACGCCGCAGGCCAGCATGGACCTGGAGGAAAAGCAGTACGCGGTCCGGCTTCTTGCCCGGATGGGGGATGTCGCCGTCAAACCGATCCTGGATTACCTGCACGTGGAACCCGACGTCACCTATCCCGTGCGCGCCCTGCGGGACATCCTGCCGCCGGGGGAATTTCACGAGGCGCTGACCGATATCCTGTCGCGCCTCTCCACGGGTTATACGCGCTGGCCGGAAGCCAAGGCGGTGCTCATCGCCCACCTTTCGGACGAGGCGTTCCCGCTCGTCGCCGGAACGGTGCTCCGCTCCCTCGAGGACGAGGACGACGATGTCTGCATCGCCGCGATCGATTACCTCGCGCGGAACGGGGACGAGACGGTGCGTGAAAAGCTGATCCAGGTCTTCCTGGAATCGGAATCGAGGCCGAGGGTCCGGGGAAGGATCCTCGATCATTTCTGCGAGATGGAATGGCCCGTCAAAGGCTATAGGAAGAGGATGGAAGAAGCGATTTCGCTTCCCTTTTATCTGACCGCCAAAGGGACCGTCAAGCGCAGGTCCGCGCAGGAATGACGCCTGGTCCTCCGCGCGTTTTTGCGCCGGGGGCCGCAAGCGGGCCGGACCGAGGTCAAATCTCTCCCAGGAATGATTCCAGCAGCTGATTGAAGGCCTGGGGCTTTTCGAGAAAAAGTGCGTTGCCGGCATCGTCGATCACTTCCAGGCTGGAACGCGGAATCCTGGACTGCATGTACTCGCCGTTCGCACGGTTTTCCGGTGAGGTCACGATGAGGCTGGGGACCGACACGTGCCTCAGGGCGGACCGCCTGTCCCCCGTGAACCAGTCGAAGTAGAGTGTGGCCGCCGTCCCGAGCGACGTCTTGCGGCCCCCGTCCAGCAGCTGCTTGATCAGGATTTCCGGCTGGCGCGCCTTGAAAAGCCCTCGAATATACTGATCCATCGCCTTGGCCCGGTCCTCCTGCAGCGACAGGAGCAGCCTGCGGGCCTGCTGCGCCGTCACCGAGCCGGGGTAATCGTCGGTCTTCGCGAGGGCCGGCCCGCCCTCCACGAAAACGACTTTTTCGGGCTTCAACGCCTCCGGGCTGGAGAGGTACTCCAGGAGCGTCGTCACTCCCGAAGACCAGGCCACCAGGCAGGCTCGTTCGGCCTCGAGGGCCTGGAGAAATGAGTGCAGGTCGGCCGCATGCTGCGCATACGTGTTGCCGACCTCCGTTCGCGTCGTCTCTCCCTGGCTGCGCGGATCCATGGCAATGACCCGGAATCCCCTGGCCGAGAAATAGGGGATCTGTTCCTTCCAAATTTCGGCGGGCATCATCCATCCGGGTATGAATACGAGTGTCCGCTCCGAGGATCCCGCTTCCAGGTAGCGGATCTTGATATCTCCGACCTGGACGTATTTGTCTTTCCACGGGCCGCCGTCCCTGCCCGCGCAGGGCAGGCCGGCCGCGATCAGGGCAAGGAGCACGATCGCCGGAATCGCCATATTTTTCATAGAAGCCTCACGGGGTAACTATGCAGTATCCGCTTCCCGGTGGCAAGCATGGCCGAAAGCGGCGCCCGTAAAAAGCGGTCCTCACCGCAATCCGGGTACCGGCAGCCCGTCCGAGCCGTCGGATTCGGCGTTTATCGATGTAACAAGTCATGGCGGCGGAACGTAATTAAACTCCGGTAAGGGTTTTAAGGGAATCTGATAATTGGCTGCGCCGGGATCAACCCGGGAATCGACAACCGGATGGCCAATGCAGAATTTATTGTTAGGAGATAGGGTAACCCGCCATGATTCGACGACCTGTCCTCGCCGCTTTCGTTCTTGCCGCCGCCTGCAGTGTCCATCTGGCAGGCGCCCAGGAAACTGCTTCGTTTAAATACTTTACCGCATTCCGAAACGCGGTGCCGGGGATCGATTTTTTCGCTTCCAACCGGGCGGCTGTCGCTCCCTATGAAAAATCCGCTGCCGAGGCGATCGGAAGGCTCCAGGGCCTGTTCGGGAAGGACCTGCCCCGCGGGGCGGTGTTCATCTGTTCGACGCTCGCGCAGAAGGACGCGGTCTATGAGCCCAAGGTTCTGCGGTCCGGCTATAAATGGACGCTGACGGCCGTGACGGCCGACGTGCAGGCCCAGGAGATGATGGCCCGCATGAAGTCGCAGATGGGCGACGACATTCCGGCGGAGATCCGGGACCGCATGCAGCGGATGTCGAAAGATATGCCCAAGGACATGATGGCCAACGCGGAAAAGCAGATGGCCGCCACGATGGCGCAGCAGATCGCACACGCGGTCGTTCAGACTCTCACGAACAAAGAGCTGCAATTCCGGTCCTCGCGGGTGGAAGATATGGGCAAAAGCCCGCTGCCGGACTGGCTGGATATCGGGATCGCCTCCTACGCGAGCGGTCAGAACACGGCAATCCAGTACCTCAAGCAGAACATGGATCAGAGTTTTCCGATTGAAGACGTCCTGTCGATGGCGCGTCCCTTCGTCGCGTCGGCCGTCGGGGCGAACGGCATGGGCCGTTCGGGTGGCGGCAACGGTGGCTTTCCGGGAGGCTCCGGCGGATTTCCCCAGGGTGGCTTTCCGGGCGGCGGCGGCAGGGGTATGGGTGGTTTCCCGGGTGGCGCCAACGGATTTCCCCAGGGCGGAGGCATGGGCGGCCAGCGCGGCCAGCGAGGCGGATCCCAGAGAAACATGCCCAACACGTCCAACATGTCCAAAGACGAGCAGGACCGCATGCTCTTTGACGGCCAGTCCAGTTCTTTCTTCCTCTATCTCCTGGAGAAACTGGGCGTGGACCGGGTCAGAGCACTGTTAGCGGAAGCGCAGGAGGGCAAGGAGAGCAGGGAATACCTCGGAAAGCCCGACGTGCTTGGCACGGATTTCGCAAAGATAGAAGAGGATTGGGCGGCGTGGGTGAAAGCCCAGGATCAGGCGGCTGGTTACGGCCGGAATTGACCCGCAAACACACAAACAAATCGAGACCCGTAGGATGAGCATGAAAAGGAAAAGGATATCCGGAATCAAACCCTCGGTCGCGGGCCTGACGCTCGCCGCGCTGCTGCTTGCGGCCGGGTGGCAGCTGCAGCCCGTGTCGGCGCAGAATCCCGGCCTGGGCGGCGCCAAGACTTCCTCGGCGATTCCCGCCTCGAAGGCCTCCCCGGAGGCTGCCGCCAGGCCTGCCGAATATAAAGTGGCGCGCGCGCAGGTCATCAAGGAGATCGTACTAACCGGCGAACTGAAAGCGGAGCGTTCGACGATCATCAACGCGCCCGATATCCGCAGCAGTTTCCAGAACACCATCTCGATGATGGTGCCCGAGGGGTCTTACGTGACGAAGGGCCAGCGCATCATCGAGTTCGACGATTCCTCGCTGCTGAGCAACAAGTCCGAGGCGGAGAGGACGCTGGACGAGGCGAAGCTCAACATCCTGAAGAAGAAGGCGGACCTGGAAGCGGAGCGCAGCGACCTGCTGAACTCCGTGGCCCAGGCGGAAGCCACGCTGAAGCAGGATGAGCTGTACGGCAAGATCAGCAAGGACCTGCTCCCGGGCAACACGTATCAGAAGTATCAGCTGAACGTGACCAAATCGAAACTGTCCCTGCAGAAGGCCAGGGAAAGCCTGGATAATTTCGAGAAGAGCTATGCGTCCCAGATGTCGCTCGTCGAGATCCGCCGCTCCCAGGCCGAGATCGACCTGAAGAAGATCGAGAGCGACATGCGGTTCCTGAAGATCGACGCGCCGCAGGACGGGATCCTGATTTACGGCGACAACTGGACCAGCAACCGGAAGATCCAGCCGGGAGACAGTCTCTTCCAGGGCATGGAGGTCGCAAGCCTTCCCGACCTGGCGAGCATGCAGGTGCTGGGATTTG
The DNA here is from genome assembly GCA_964613495.1 of uncultured Acidobacteriota bacterium. GTDB lineage: Bacteria > Acidobacteriota > UBA6911 > UBA6911 > UBA6911 > UBA6911. The sequence continues at coordinate 22,419 of CAZTHE010000007.1, forward strand.
TCTACGATACCGAATACAGCCTGCTGCAGGCGGGGATGCGCTGCACCGTGACGTTCGATGCTCTTCCCGGGTACAGCGTCGGCGGGCAGATCCGGTCGCTGACCAGCGTGGCCAGCCGGAAGAATTTCGCCACGACCAAAAAGCTCTTTCAGACGACGATCCAGATGGACAAGGTCGACCCGTCGGTCATGAAGCCCGGCATGACGGCGCACATAAAGGTACCGCTGGTCCTGGTCAAGGACGCGCCGGCGATTCCCCGCGAATATCTGGGGACCGATGACCACGGGCGGTATTTCGTGCTGAAACAGGGAGCGGATGCCAAAAAGCCCGTGACTCAGGTCGTTTCGATCGGCGCGGTGGGGGACAGGCTGATCGAGGTCGTGTCCGGCGTTTCCGTCGGGGATCCGCTGCTGCCCATGCAACGTCTTGCGGAGGTGAAGAAATGACGCCCCGGAAATGGATTATTGCGATCGCCCTCTTCGTGCTTGTCGCGGCGGGCGGAACCTGGATCTACCACTCGCGGAATGTTTCGGCCAATGTCAGCGACAAGGACCTGATCACCGCCCAGCGGGTCGATTTCCCGCTGATCATCAGCGCGACGGGGACCCTGGAAGCCACGCGCAGCGTGAGCATCATGCCTCCCCAGATCCGCCGGGAAAGGCGCTTCAAGCTCATGCGCATGGTGGAAGAGGGGACGGAAGTGTCCGAAGGGGATTTCCTGATGGAGTTCGACACCTCGGACATCTCCTCGCGCCTCCGCGACGAGACCGCCAACTTCCAGAGCGTGCAGGAAGAGCGGCAGAAGAAGCGCTCCGATTCCGACATCCAGCTGAAAAACCTCAAGCTCTCGCTCGAACAGGCAAAATCGGACCTGGAAAAGCTGGAAGTCAAGCTGAGTTCCCAGGCCGATTTGATCAGCGGCATCGAAATCGAGCAGATCCGCATCCAGCGCGACGCCGCCAAGATCAAGGTCGATTTTCTCGAGCAGAAGGTCAAATACAAGACGGAGAGCGGGCAGCTGGACCTCCAGATCTCCCGAAGCAACGAGACCCACTACCGCAGCCGCATGGACGATCTCATGGACGCGATGGAATCGTACACGGTACGGGCGCCCGTTTCCGGCATGGTGATCTACAAGCGCGACTGGAACAACGAGGCGAAGGAAATCGGCAGCAACGTCTTTGCCATGGACGCCGTCATGGAAATCCCCGACCTGTCCAGCATCCGCGCCAAGATCCAGATCGACGAGATCGATTCCGGGAAGATCCGCGAGGGCCAGGAGGCGAACATCACGGTGGACGCGGTCCAGGGCAGGTCTTTCAGCGGCAGGGTGGCCAGCATCGGCACCATCCTGAAGCAGGCCACCTTCGACCGCCCGCAGAAGGTGATCGACACGTACGTGGAGATCCAGGGCTCCGATAAGAAGATGCTGCGTCCCGGCATGAATCTCAAGGCGCAGATCCGGGTCGGCGAATACAACCAGGTCGTCGTCATCCCCCTGTCCAGCATCCAGGAGCGGGACGGCCGGTCCTTCGTGCAGGTATGGCAGCCGGAGAAGAAGCAGTTCGACTGGCGCGAGATCCGGCTGCGGACCAATGACGGCATGACGGCCGTCGTGGAGTCCGGGCTGAACGCCAACGAGAAGATCCGGGCGAAACCGAAAGTATAAAATTTGAGGTGAGTTATGAAATATGCCGGCAATGAACCCGCTGCCCGGAAGGGCTGGTCGATGAACACGGTGGGGCGGATCGCGGCCTTGATCCTGCTGGTGGTGGCCGGGATCCTGATTTTCCAGTACCGCAGCAGCCTGTCGTCGAGGCTAACCAAGGTCTTCGCATCTTCGGACGAGGATGCGATCCCGGTGACCAAGCTGACGAGGCAGCCGTTTTCCCTGACGGTCCCGTCGACCGGCGAGATCGTCGGGCTCGAAACGACGGCGGTGCCCACGCCGAGCACTTCGACCGGAACGCTGACGATCGCGTGGCTGATTCCCGAGGGGTCGTTCGTGCAGGCCGGGCAGCCGGTGATCCGCTTCGACAGCACCGATGCGAAACTGAACCTCGAAAAGCAGCAGAACACGCTGACGTCGAACGAGGAAAACACCAAGATCAAGACGCAGCAGCAAAAGACGGATGACAAGACGCTGACGCTGGACCGGACGGAGGCGGAGGAGGATTACAACTACGCCATCACCGTGATGCCCCAGGACGAATCGATCTTCTCCAAGTGGGACATCATCACGGCGCAGGCCGACGCCCGCTACAGCAAGGAGCGGATTGAATTCCTGAAGAACAAGGCCAAGACGCAGCAGCGCATCGCCCGGGCCGATCAGCAGATCCTCGCCATCGAGAGAAACAAAGCCCAGACACAGGTGTCGCTGCTCCGGGAGACGCTGAACTCCCTGGAACTGAACGCTCCCGTCGGGGGCCTGGTGCTGTACCGGAGAGACCGGCGCGAGGACCCGCAGGTCGGCGACCAGTCGTTTCCGGGGCAGGTGGTGATCGAGATCATCAACCTGGACGTGCTCCAGGCGCGCATCTACGTGCTGGAGCGGGACGGCGGGAACCTTTCCAAGGGCCAGCCCGTGATCATCAATCTGGATGCGATCCCGGAAAAGGAGTATCACGGGACGATCACGTCCGTTTCCTCGGTCGCCTCCGCCCTGGAACGGAATTCCGTCCTGCGCTATTTCACCTGCGACGTGGCCATTTCCGACGCGGGCCGCGATCTGAAGCGGATCCGTCCGGGCATGAACCTCGAGGGCGACGTCGTGCTCCAGGAGTACGCGTCCTGCTTCGTAGTCCCTTCCGGGGCCGTGACCCAGAGGGAAAAAGAGAAGGACAGCGTCGTTTATGTGAAGAAGGGCGACCGGTTCGACCCGAAGCCCGTGAAGACCGGGCTGAGTTCCCACGGAGAGGCGATCATCCTCGACGGCGTGGAGGAGGGCGAACTCATTGCACTGCAAAATCCCTACGAGACCCGGAAGCTCTACCTCCCCGATTTCAGCAAGGGCGCGGCGTCCCAGCAGGGTCCCGGGGGTATGCCTCCGCCGGATATGATGCGGATGATGCGTGGAGGAGGAGGCAGGGGGAGGCCATTTTAAATCCCGGCAGGGAACCGCTGCCTGACGCGTGACGGGAAAGGTTGGAGCGCTGGAAGTGCAATAGAACTGCGAGGCCTGATTTCTTATGATATCGACTGAAACCATGTTGGGCGCCCTGGTAAACCTGGGGAGACACAAGCTGCGGTCTTTCCTGACCATGCTCGGGATGATCTTCGGCGTCGGCGCCGTCATCGCCATGCTTTCCATCGGCGCCGGCGCCGAGCACGAGAGCCTCAAGATCATCGAAAACTTCGGCATCCGGAACATCATCATTCAGGCCAAGGAATTCAAGGAAGAGGAGTTGAAGCAGATCCGGACCGAGTCGCTCGGGGTCAGCATGCGGGACGTGGAAGCGCTGGGGACCATCCTGAAACCGAAGCCCCTGATTTCGGCCTCGCGGCTCGTCAAGACCTACCAGGTCAACTCCGACAAGGCGCGCAGCGACAGCCGCGTTCTCGGGGTCAGCAGCACGTACCCGAGCATCCAGAACCTGAAACTGCTCCAGGGTTCCTTCTTCCTCGATGCCGACGAAAAGACCTACTCCCAGGTCTGCGTGCTGGGGATCGTGGCCAAACAGAAGCTGTTCGGCTTCGGCGACGTCCTGAACCAGCAGATCAAGATCAACGATATCTGGTTCACCGTCGTCGGCGTCCTGGCCGACTCGGCGGCCGAAAAGCAGGAATTCGAGGGGGTCAAGGTCCAGAACCCGAACAACGACATCTATATTCCCATCACCACGGCCATCCGGAAATTCGATACCGCTTCGGTCGAGAACGAACTCAACGAAATCGTGGTCAAGATCGCCGACGGCGCCAACATCACGGAACAGGCCTCGACCATCGACAACCTGATGTCGGTGATGCACCGGTATGTCGACGATTACTCGATCGTCGTCCCCGAGAAACTGCTCGAACAGAACCAGCGGACGCAGGGCATCTTCAATGTCGTGATGGGCGCCATCGCGAGCATCTCGCTGCTGGTCGGCGGGATCGGGATCATGAACATCATGCTGGCATCCGTCCTGGAACGGACCAACGAGATCGGGCTGCGCCGCGCCATCGGCGCCAAAAAACTCGACATCCGGATGCAGTTCATGGCGGAGGCGATCGCGATCAGCCTTGCGGGAGGCATCATCGGCGTCGCGCTGGGCTACGGCATCTCCAGGGCCGTCGCGGCCTTCTCGGGCTGGAGCACCATCATCACCGCGAGTTCCATTGGACTTTCCTTCGGGGTTAGCTCTATCATCGGGTTGATCTTCGGGATTTATCCCGCGGTCCAGGCGTCGAACCTGGACCCGATCGAATGCCTCCGCTACGAGTAACCTGGGTGCGGCGGCAGGCGCGGTAGGACACGAGCATTCACCCGAATGGAGGAGGATTTGGCCAAGTCCCGGTCCGGAAAGAGTCTGAAGGGATACGAATTCACCAACCTGATCTTCTTCCTGGCTTTGATCCTCGCCCTCGGGGTTCTGGTTACGTTTGTCTTCCGCCATTACGGCAAGGGGGACCAGGCAGCCTCCGAGGAATCCGTCGTGGGAGTGGTGTCCGAGGCCGTGAGTTCCGGGTCCGACGTGGGCCTCTTCTACCTGGATACCAAACTGTCCGAAATAACCCTGCGATACCGGAGCCGCCTCGAGATACCGGCGACGGATGACGGCCTCGTGCGGGAGCTCTTCGCGCTGCCCGGGATCGAAGAGGTCACGATCGACCAGAAGATCATCATCCTGAAGAAGAACGGTTCCACCCAGTGGGAGCGCATTCAGCCCGGGATCCGTCGCATCGTCAAAGAACACCTGCACCTCCACTATTAGTCCGCATTGTTGATGAAAGCCCGTCGCGCTGCGGCGCAGGCGGGCGCGGGTGAAATCGATCCCAGATCCCAGATTCCAAATTTCAGATTCCAGGAGGCGGGGGAAAGACGGCATGATTCTGGCTCTTTTCGACATTGACGGCACTTTGATCTCGACCGGAGGCGCCGGGATGCGGGCCTTTAACCGTTCGCTGACAGCGAAGTTCGGACTTCAGGCGGCCGACGGCGCCGTCCATCCCGACGGAAAGACCGACCCCCTGATCCTGAGGGAGATCCTGGCCCATTTCGGCCTGGACACCGGCGGTTGCGCGGAGATCCAGGCGGATGTGTTTGCGAGATACCTTCGCTTTCTGGATGAGGAGATGGGCCTGGCCCGGACGGGCGGCACGATCCGCGTGCTTGCCGGGGTGAAGGAGCTCCTGGACAGACTGGCCGTCGAGCCGGATTTCTGCACGGGACTCGTGACGGGAAACCTGGAAGAGGGGGCCCGGATCAAGCTCCGGCATGCCGGGCTGGACGGCTATTTCAAGTTCGGAGGCTACGGATCGGACTCGGAGAACAGGACCGAACTGACGCGAACGGCCATTCTGCGCGGCGTCCGGTACATCGCGCCCTCCCCTATGGAGGCGGCGTTTGTCATCGGGGACACGCCGCTGGACATCGCCCACGGCCGCGCGGCCGGCGCCCGCACGATCGCCGTGGCAAGCGCCGGCTACGGGATGGAGGAACTCGCCCCGCATGAGCCCGACCTGCTCGTTGCGGATCTGACCGAGGTGCAGGCGATCATCCGCTTCATGCGGAACGGGAACGCGGACGGAGTGGCCGAAACCACCCTATCGGTTGATTAATTATTGAGTTAAAATGGTTTCTGTTCTTCCGGGGCGCCACGGATTTTCCGGAAACAGGATTCCCGCGGCCGGCGACATCCCGGTGCGGCGCGCGAAGGATTCCTCGTCTCCCGGGTCTCTCACTATTTTGTAACAATTAGTCTTTCGTCCGTAAATGGTAGATGAGCATGATGCATTCGGCAGATGCCTCTCTGATAGAGAACACGCTCAAGGGCGATGAGAGGGCATTTGCCGAGCTCGTGCGCCGGTACCAGGCAGCGGTTTGGGGAACCGTCCACCGGATTCTCGGCAATTCCTACGAGAACGAGGATGCGGTTCAGGAGGTTTTTTTACGTGCCTATACGGCGCTGCACAAGTTCGACCTCAAGTACCCGTTCGGGCCCTGGATCCTCCGGATCGCAACAAACTACTGCATCGATCAGCTCCGCCGGAAAAAGGGCAGAAAGACGCAACTCTGGTCGGAACTCTCCGAGTTCGATCAGCGGCGCCTGTTAAACAATCTCTCCCGGGAGAATGATTTGGAACCGATCAGTATGGAAGGCGGCGAGGGATACACAAGGGTGGCACAAGCCCTGCTCGACGGCCTGAATCCCAAATACCGCGCCGCTTTTATCCTCCGGGAGGTGGAGGAGAAAAACTACCGGGAGGTGGCCCGGGTCCTGGGCACCACGGAGGTGGCCGCGCGCGTCCGGGTCTCCAGGGCCCGGGCCGAGCTGCAAAAGAAGTTTCGCGCCTATCTTTCAGGCTTGGAAAAAAAGGAGCGAACCTGAAGCCATGCGCACATGTGACCTGTTTGACAAATATCGGGACGGCGAACTGAGGGACGCCGGGCGGGACGAATTCGAGGCGCACCTGTCCTCCTGCGAAGACTGCCGGCTCAGGATGGCGCTGCTCAATAACCTGGTCCGGGTCCTCAGGCAGGAAGAGGTGCCGCCGGTGGATCTGGCGGATCGAATCGCCCGCCAGGCGTTTTCGAAGGGCCTGTCCTGGGATGAGCTGCTCGTCTCCTGGCTGCGCCCGGGACCCGTTCTGGCCACGGCGTCCCTGATACTGGTTTTATTTTCTTTCTTGTGGCTGCTGCCGGGAAAGGGCCCGGTTTCCGCGTATTCGGAATACCAGAAGCTGATGGAGGAGGCCGATTCCATCCAGCTGAACTCAAGCCTGTCGCAGGCCGGGAACGGCAGCGCGCTGGGCATCTGGCTGCAGCAGGAAGGGAATTTGCAGTGAAAGAACGTCCGAGAGCAATCGCCGCGTTAATCGCGGTGTTCCTTTTTGGCTGTCTGGTGGGTGCGGGAGGCGCCGCGATCTGGCTCAAGAAGGCTTCCGTTCCCGAGCAGGGGAGGATGGACTTCCGCGAGGGCCCGATGAAGAACGGTCCCATGCCGCGTCCGGAGCCGATGAATTTCAGGGAGCTTCTCCAGCTGACTCCCGAGCAGGACGAGGCGTTCAAGCAGATCCTGGGAGAATCCCGCAGGAAGATGACCGAGTTCCGCAAGGAAACGGATGAGTTTCACCGCGGGCAGGATGCGAGGATCCAGGATATCATCACCGAGATGAACCGCAGGCTGAACGCGGTTTTGGACGAGGGCCAGAAGAAGAAATTCGCCTCCTGGCAGAAGGAATTCGAAAACAGGAGACGGCACCCCCCGCGCCGGCGGGATTTTCCCCCTCCGCCGGAATGAATCTCCGCTACGCCGCCGCTGCCGGCTATCGCCACGGAAGCCGCGGCCGCGGCGGGCTTCAGAGGCGCTGAATCCCCGTTTCTGACATCCGCCCGCTGCGTGGCTCCTTTTTTTGTGCGGTTTACCGGCCGGCAGTCCCGGCCCGGCATCCGAGCAGGATCTTGCGGAACAGCGAAGACGTCAGCGCCCCGTTGCATTCGGAAAGCGACGCCCAGCGGCAGCGGTCCGGGTTTCGCAGCCGCGGGGTTGCGGGGTCCTCCCGGCCGGCAAATCCCCACGCGGTGATCCGGTAATGCATGATGTCGTGGCGGACCCGGATGCACTCTGCCAGGGGAACGGGGCGGCCCAAAACACTCCTGCACAGCCTGGACGCAGCCTCCCGGGCACTTTCCCCGGCCTCGACCTCCAGGCAGGGAAGGGCCCATTCCCCCGGTATCATCGCGGGTTTCCGGGATGACGTCAGCAGGAGGCGGGGACCCTTCCGCAGGACCAGGACAGCGATCCGCGTCCGGTGAGGCGGACGCGAGGCCCGCGCCGCCGGGATGCGGCCCTGGATGCCGCGTTCCCTGGCCGCGCACATCGCCTGCACCGGGCATTCGGGGCAACCCGGATGCGACGGCACGCACACCGTTGCCCCCAGTTCCATCATCCCCTGGTTGAAATCCGAGGGCTTTTTCCTGGAGATCCAGGCTTCCATACGGTCCCAGAAGAATTTTTCCGGCGCGTCCCTCAGCCTACCTTCCAGCCGCAGGATGACGCGCCGGACATTCCCGTCTACCACGGGCCGCGGCTGGTTGAACGCAAGGGAGCAGATGGCGCCGGCCGTATACCGGCCGATCCCGGGGAGGGCCAGGATGGCCGCAAAATCCTCCGGGAAACTGCCGTGCCGCTCGAGGATCAGCCGCGCGGCGCGGCGCAGATTCCGCGCCCTGCCGTAATAGCCCAGCCCGGCCCAGAGGGCCACCACATCGCTTTCCGGGGCCGCGGCAAGCGATTCTACGTCGGGAAATCGTTCGAGAAACCGGAGGTAGTAGGGCACGGCCGCCCGGACCCGGGTCTGCTGCAGCATGATTTCCGATATCCAGACGCGATAGGGCGTTGGATTTTCCCGCCAGGGCAGCGGCCGGCGGTTCCGTCGGTACCAGCCGAGCAGGGCACGCCGGAATCTCGATATTTCCATTCTCTTGAGACCCTCCGCGGCCCCATTATGTAGCAGGTTTTCCCCCCGGATTCACGCAATTCCGGAGCCTCCGATACCGCCGCGGATGCCCCTATCCGATTTTTTAATCAATGATGTAAATTGCTATTGCAATATTCTTATGAAACGACTAGCCTAAGCAGGCCAGTTCCTACTAATAGATTAGACGATTTAAAGACAAGGAGTGGTTACTTGCCCAGAGACAACAGGAAAATCAAATCGAAGAAATCCCAGGTGCGGCCGCGGTGGACGAAGGAAGAGGTCGCGCTCCTGAGAAGGCTCTACCGCACGCACAGCAACGCCGAGATCGCGGGAATCCTGGGCCGCAAGGTGTCCTCCGTGGTGTTCAAGGGGCATCGCCTGGGCCTGGCCAAGGGCGCCCGCAGGCTGCGGGATATGGGGCGCGAAAACATCCGCAAACGCTGGGATCCGGTCAAGCGCAGGGCTTCCAGGAAGGCGGGAGCGTCCAAGGGCCGGGCGAAATAGCCCGGCTGCCCGCCCGCACCCGGGGTCGCCGAAGCGGTTTCCATGGCTGGAGGAGAACAAACCGTGCAGGAAAAGACCGTTTGGGAAACGATCAAGGGTCAGGGGATCGAGCTGCTGGACAGTCTGAAGCAGATTGTCCACGAAGGGAATGCGCGGCGGATCGTCGTCAAACAGGAAAACAGGGTCGTTGCGGAATTTCCCCTGACGGCGGGGGTGGTAGGGACCCTTCTGGCCCCCGTGCTCGCGGCCATAGGCGCCCTCGTGGCGCTGTTGAAGGATTGTTCCATCGATGTGGAGCGCTCCGCCCCTGATTCCAGGGCGGAGCGTCCCGTCCCGGGCAATCCACCCGCAGACCCCCCGGCCTGAGAGTCTCGGGCCGTTTCTTTTTCCGTATGCCTCCAGGCCATGATCCGGGGCGGGAGCGGACGGCAGGCTCCATCCGGCAATGATTGCAGTGTCAGGCGGGAGCGCGTCCGGGAGCGATTGCCGGACCCGTAAGACCGTGGCGCGGCCTGGCTCAAAAGCCCGTCACTCGGTTCCGGCGATTGAGCGGCGCCGCATCAGCCGGGACTCGAACACCAGGTAGAGGGCCGGAATCAGCAGCAGTGCGTCCCGCAGAATAGTCCACGCCGAGATAGGTTCGTCCAGCCCGAAACATCCGCAATTCGCCTCGATGCCGCGCAGGGCCGTGATCGAGAGGACCGCCGTGAAGAGGAGCAGGAGTGCGGCTGCCGCGGCCGCGGAGACGCGGATCTTCCATCCGGTGACGATGGCCGCGCCGAGCAGGATTTCCGCCCAGGGGAGATACTTCGCCAGCGGGAATACGAAGTTTTCCGGGATCAGTCGGTAGCCCGTGATCGCCACCGCGAACTGGAGCGGTTCCTGGACTTTTATATAGCCGCTGTAGACAAAAACCCCGGCCAGTATCAAGCGGAACAGCCAGTGGAGCGTTCGTGCGGTCGGGGTCATTTTACGATGGCGTCGAGAAATTGTTTGAGGACCGGATAGGTGACGAGCCCCTCCGCCTTCTGCTGCTTGCCGGCATAGCGGAGGAACATGGTGGGTGTGGAACGGAGTCCCTTGATGGTGGAAAACTTGAGTTCCCTGTCGATGGCCAGGTCGACGGCCGGCTCCCGGAGGATCCTCTTCAACGTCTGAAAATCCTGCAGGGACAGCGCCTTGGCAACCCAGGTTTCCATCCTGCCGTTCTGGGCCCATTGCGACTGGTTCAGGAACAGCGCGTCCATGACGGCCAGCAGCTGCTTCGTCCCCATGCGGGCCGCGGCTCCGGCATACCGGGCGGCATCCCGCGAATATTTGTGGCCCTGCAGCGGGATCTCATGGTAGACGACGCGCACCTTGTTCCCGGCCGCGTAGTCCCGCAGCACCAGCTTGATGGTGCCGAGGTAGAATTCCCGGCAGGCCGAGCACTGGAAATCGGAAAAGACATTTATCTGCACCGGGGCGTTTGCCGCCCCTCCCAGGACGTGACCGAACGAGCCGAAGTCCTGTTGCGCCGCCGCGGGCCAACTCAGGGCCATCAGGCTAATCCACAGCAATATCCTGGATGCGCGCACCATAGTTTGACCTCAAGAGGGCGGCCGGTCCCCCGGCCTGCGTCCTATCGCCCCGCGTAGGATAGCAATTTCTCGCAGGCCGGACAAACCTTTCTTCGCCCATCCGCGAGGATGCCGGCGCCGCCCGGAAGTCGCATCTGATTTTCAATCCGGAATCTGGATTCTGAAATCCTGGATCTGGAATTTGGAATCTGGAATCGAAAGTTCACCGGCTCTGACGCACCTGGCGCAGGCGGAATTGAATCAGGTGTTCGGGTTTGAACCTGCGGCGCGACCAGCGATACCCCTGCTCGAATTCCACCCCGAGGAGGTAGCCGGTCTTATCCTGTTTGCAGTACTTGATGCGGGCCTCGCAGTGTTCGCTCTTGAAGTCCAGCGATACGGCCGTGCCGGCCGCAATCGGTTCCTCGAACTCGAGGCAGGCCCCGGACGGCGAGATGTCCTCCAGGATGGCCCATTCGCTGCGGGCGGGCCCGAAATCGGGTTTCCAGTACACGCGAACCAGGTCTGCGCAAAGCTCTCTGTCGTAGTCTCTTCTGTCGGCTCTCACGATCTAATTATCGGCAGAAAAGCTCAATAATTTAGGGCTGAATTTCCCGGCCCGCCAGATTGCAGCAAAGGGATTTGATTCCAGATTCCAGAATCCGGATTCCCGATGGCGAATGACCGGTCGGTCCCGAATAATCCTTCGTCCCGACCCGACTCACGGTTGCCCAAATCGGTGCCCCGCAGGCTTATCTGGAATCTGAAATCTGGAATCTGAAATCCGTCTCCAACGGTCCGCGGCCGAAGCGCTACTTCAGCGCCGCGAGAGCCTTGGCGTAGTCGGGTTCCTGGGCTATTTCGGGCACCTGTTCCGTGTGCACGACAATCCCTTTTTCATTCACCACGACGATCGCCCTCGAGAGCAGGCCTTCCAGCGGTCCGTCCACGATGCGGACGCCGTAGGCGTCGCTGAAACTCGAATCGCGGTATTCCGAGACGGGGATGACATTTTCCAGCCCTTCCGCGGCGCAAAAACGCTTCTGGGCAAACGGCAGGTCCCGGGATATGCACAGGACGGCCACTCCGGGGAGGCCGGAAGCCTCGGCGTTGAAGCGCCGAACGGATGCGGCGCACACGGAGGTGTCGATGCTGGGGAAGATGTTCAGAACCACCCGCTTGCCCTTGAAGTCGCCCAGGGACACCGGGGTGAGATCCGTTTTGATGGCGCGGAAGTCCGGTGCGCCGGATCCGACTTCCGGGAGGCTGCCGGCGGTATGAATCGGGTTTCCTTTGAACGCGATCTGTGCCATGAAGTTCCTTTCTTGATTTTAGTGAATATCCGTCGCATGCCGGTTAGGATCGAGCAACCATGCACGGGCCGGGATGGGCGCTTCCGCGGCGGCAGCGCCATCCCGGCCGAGGTTTCGTCGATCAGAAAGAATCGGTGATCCGGGACGGGCCTTCCTTGACGTTTTCCGCGGGATTGCGGCCCACGATGTAGTCGCCCGTCACCATTTCGCGGTACCCCATGCCCGGTCCCACCATGGGGTAGACGCAGGCGTCCGGGTCGATCATGACTTCGAGAAACGCGGGTCCCTTGAAGGCCACGAATTCCCTCAGCATCTCCTTCAGCCTTGCCTTGTCGGTCACCCGGGCGGCGAATTCGAATCCATCGGCCTGGGCCGTCTTGACGAAATCCTTGACCCGCAGGGACTTGTCCGATCCCGAGAAACGCTTTCCGAAGTAGATTTTCTGCCACTGCCGCACCATGCCGTCCCCGAGGTTGTTGAGAACCAGGATCTTGACCGGCAGGCCGTAGGTTGTCGCCGTCTCGAGTTCGCCCAGGTTCATGCGCATGCTGCCGTCGCCGTCGATATCGACGACCAGCCGGTCGGGATAGGCCATCTGGGCGCCGATGGCTGCGGGCAGCCCGAATCCCATGGTGCCCATGGAGCCGGAAGTCAGGAAAGACCGCGGGTGTTTCACCTGCAGGTATTGGGCGGCCCACATCTGGTGCTGTCCCACGCCGGTACACATGATGGCGTCCCCGCACGTGATCTCGTTGAGGCACTCGATCACGTAAGGCGGCTGAATGGCCTCGCTCTCGCGGTTGTAGTTGAGGACGTGGTTTTTCTTGAGTTCCGCCACATGGGCCAGCCACCCGGAAAAATCCTTGCGGAAACTCCCGCTGCCGCGCATCAGGTCGCCGAGCGCCTCGCGCGCGGATCCGACGTGAAACCAGTTGACCGACTTGACCTTGCCGATCTCGGCGTCGTCGATGTCGATATGCGCGAAGAAGCGCGCGTGCGGGGCGAATTCCTGAACCTTGCCGGCCACGCGGTCGTCGAAGCGCGCCCCGATCGTGATGAGGAAATCACAATCCACGACGGCGTAATTGGCGTACGCCATGCCGTGCATGCCCAGCATGTGGAGCGAAAGCGGGTCCGTCGTGTCCACCGCGCCGATGCCCATCAGGGTCGTCACGACCGGTATCTGGAACCGCCTCGAGAATTCGCGCAACGGTTCCGCCGCGTCACCGCAAATGATCCCGCCGCCCGCGCAGATGAGCGGACGCTCGCTCCGCCCGAGCAGGTCGAAGAATTCCGCGCAATCTTCCTCCGTCAGCCGCGCCCGGGAGAGGGCTTGCATCCGGTTCTCATATCCCCGGAAGCGGTAGGTGCCTTCGCCCTTGAATACCCCCTCCCAGTTCTGAACGTCTTTGGGGACATCGATGACGACCGGGCCGGGTCGTCCGCTCTGCGCGATTTCGAACGCGGTGCGCACGATGCTCTCCAACTGCTCCGGCTCCTCGACGAGGAACACGTGCTTGGCGCAGGAACTCATGACGTTGAAGACCGGCGCTTCCTGGAAGGCGTCGGTGCCGATGGCGTTCCGGGCAACCTGTCCGCAGATCAGCACGACCGGCACGGAGTCCGCCATGGAGTCGCGAATGGGAGTGACGCTGTTGGTGGCGGCGGGTCCGGACGTGACGATGAAGACGCCGACCTTTCCGCTGGCCCGGGCATATCCGGCCGCCATGAAGCCCGCGCCCTGCTCGTTTGCGGGCACGATCAACTGGATCTGTTCGCTGCGGTTCGTCTCGTGTTCGACGTTGTAACGGAAAATGGCGTCGTAGGTGGGGAGGATGGCTCCCCCGGTATAGCCGAAGACGGTGTCGACTCCCTCCTGCGCGAGGACCTCTATGATCATTTCGGCGCCGGACATGCGCTTGCCGGCGAGCGGGTGGCATCCCTTTTTAATCTCTGCGTTCATTTGTTTTATCCCTTTCCCAAATCCAGTTTATCGCGTAGCCGGCGCGTCTGCAGCGCCGTTCCCGTTGATTTTGCCGGCCAGGTTGCGGTTCAGGGCGACTTTCCCGGTCCGCACCATCTCGTCGATGCCGTAAGGGCGCACGACGTCGAGAAACGCTTCCACCTTGCCGGAGTCGCCGGTGACTTCGAACACGTAGTTTTCGGGGGTCGCCGTGACGACACGGGCCCGAAAAATCTCCGCCTCGGTCAGCAGCGTGGTCCTTTTCCCCTCAGGCGCCCGGACGCGAACGAGGATCAGTTCCCGTTCGACACAATTCATGTCGGTCAGGTCCGCTGCTTCCACCGTATTCGGAAGCTTGTTGACCTGTTTCAAGATCTGCTGGGCCAGGAGCGGCTCGCATCGTACGACCATGGTTATCCGGGAGAGGCCGGGATCGGAACTGCCGGCCACCGTAAGGCTTTCGATGTTGTAGCCGCGCGCGCTGAAGAGTCCCGCGATCCGGGAGAGTACTCCGAACCGGTTCTCGACGAGAATCGAAAGCGTGCGCGTGCCTCTCGGGCCATCGGTTTTCGAAGTCTGTGAACTGGCATCTGTCATGGTGTGTGTCTCCTGTACAATTTTTCGTTTCATAAAACAAAAAGGGCCGTCAGCCCGGTTCGGGTGACGGCCCCAAAAATCCCATTTTGCCGCCGTCACCCGAACCGTGCAATTCCGGTAAGGATGCTTACATTTACTATGAGTACGATTCCTACGATGACGGGCAGTAGAATACCTCGAAGGATGCAATTCCTCATCTGGGAAAATGAAGAGACCATGCTCAACCCGTCCGCTTGCCCTTCTCGTTGCGCCTCTGCTAAACAGTAGGAATAAGCCTAGCAGGCGGCGTTTGTGCATGTCAACGGAAAATAACGGCGGGCCAAAGGTCTCCCCGCACGAAGGAATTTCCCTGTATTATTCGCGTGACGCATCGCATGCCGGGCGGTTTTGCGCGAAGCGATGCCAGGGGGGTGAGACATGGGTCGTGGGCGGAACGAGGCCGGGGATTCGACCAGGGCCGCCTGGCGCCGGCACGAGCGCCGCTGGAAGGAAAACCGCTACGTGTATGCGGTGGTTTCGCGGAGAAGCCGCGGCGTATCCATCGGCCTGAATCTGAATCCGGACAGGCGGTGCAACTTCGATTGCGTCTATTGCCAGGTGGACCGCACCGAGCCGCCGCCGGTCCGAAGGGTGAGCCTCGAGGCGCTTTCCGAAGAGCTCGACCAAATCCTTCAGGCCGAGAGAGACGGGTCGTTGTACGAGGATCTCCCCTTCCGTGCGCTGGCCCGTGAGGAGCGCGGCATCCGGGATATCGCGTTTTCCGGCGACGGCGAACCCACTACCTTCCGGAGGCTGGAGGGCGCAGTCCGTGTGGCGGCCGCGGCGCGGCGGCGGTTCGGCTTGGATGCGGCGGCACTGGTGCTGATCACGAATGCCTCGTGTCTGGGCAGGCCTCCGGTGCGCGCCGCGCTCGCCGCGCTGCACGACTGCGGCGGCCAGGTATGGGCGAAGCTGGACGCCGGGACCGAGGAGTACTTCCGCGCGATCAACCGGACGAGAATCCGGTTCGCACGGGTCCTGGACAACATCCTGTCTGCGGCCCGGGCGCATCCGCTGGTGATTCAGTCGCTTTGGGCCGGGATCGGGGGGGGCGCGCCGGCCGATGCCGAGATCGAGGCGTACTGCGGCCGCCTGAGCGCGCTGATCGCCGGAGGCGCGCAAATCCGGGGAATCCAGATTTACACGGTCGCCCGCACCCCGGCGGAGGCTTGCGTCTCCCCGCTTCCCGACGCCGCGCTGGACCATATCCGGTCCCTGGTGGAATCGCGCGCCGGACCGCCCGTCTCCGTCTACTATTCCCCGTGATGCGCAGATCGATTCCGGTTTCCGGTTTGTTCCGCCCGAATCGCTACCACCAGTACTGCATCGGTTCGGTTTCCCAGTCGTGCAGCCGCCGGGCCGGCTTCGGGGCGTTCGCGGGCGCGGACTTGGTCGGGAAGCTCCGGCATGCCGCGTCATAGTCCTTCCACCAGCTGTCGAGAAGGCTGATGCTCGTCGCCCGGGGCTCGTCCCCTCCGCCCGCAAGCCTCAGGTAGTCGCGCAGCACCGGACGGAAGTGCGGGTGGGCGCAGTTGGAGATGATATCCTCGGCGCGGCGCCGCGCAGAACGGATTTCCGTATTCAGGGCGAACCCGTGTTCGGTGACCACGCAGTTGATGTCATGCTCCGTGTGGTCGATGTGGCGCACATATGGCATGACGCAGCTGACGATGCGGCCGTCCGAGAGGCGCCGGACCGACGGGGTGTGCACGATGCTCAGATAGGCATGCCGGAAGAAGTCTCCGCTGCCGCCCAGCCCGTTGACGACCCTCGACCCGTCCACGTGGGTCGAGTTGACGTGGCCGTAGATATCCACCTCGATCGGCGTATTCATGGCGATGACAAAAAGCCGCGTGATCATCTCGGCGTTGTTGGAAATCCACATGGGCCGGAGCACCACCTTCTCCCGGCACCGCTTGAACAGCCGCATGAATTCGCTTCTGCCGGCCTCCGAGAACGACAGGGCCGTCGCCGATGCGCTCTCGAATTTGTCGTCGTTCTCCACGTAGCGCATCATGCCGTCCTGGAAGACTTCGGTCCAGAACCGGATTTTCTGAAAAGGCGACCGGTACAGCTCTCCGACGATGGCATTGGCGACGTTGCCGACGCCCGATTGAATCGGCGGCAGGCGTTTTCCCCAGTTGAACGTCTTGTGGCAGTACATGAGGAAATCGATGACGTTTTCCGCGATCCTGCGGTCCGTTTCGGAGGTCGGTTTGAAGCTGACCGGGAAGTCGGGCTTGTTGGATTCGACGAGCGCCACGACCTTGCTCTTGTCGATTTCGACGTACGGGCTGCCCACGCGGTCGGCCACGTTGACGATCGGAATCGGCCAGCCGACCTTCGGGTGCACGCTCGGGACCGCGATATCGTGGAACCCCGTGTAGTCGGGGATGGCCGTGTTGACCTCCAGGATGATCTTCTTGGCCTTGGTCAGCGCCTCCCCCGACGCCCCGACCGACGAAGAAAGAATGACGCTGCCGTCCGGCCGGATTCTCGACACCTCCACAACCGCCAGGTCGATGTCGCCGTAAAAGCCGTAAATGAGGTTGCGCGCGAACGCCGACAGGTGGATGTCGGCAAAATCCATCTCCCCGGAGTTGATCAGTTTGCGGGAGGCGCTCGAGGACATGTAGGGTCCGCGCTTCCCCACGAACGAGGCGATGGGATTTTCCACGTCTTCCGACAGCGAGGCCCCGCTGAACAGGGCAATCTTCGTCTCGGGGGCATACTGCGCCAGGTGGCGGGCCAGCGCCGGGATAAAAACCTTCGGTTCGCCCGACTTGGTGAATCCGCTGATGGCGATTTTGCATCTGTCCGAGACAAACTTGACGGCCTCTTCGACCGGCATCAGTTTATCCAGCAATTCCTTGCACTCCACACGTTCCGTTAACAATGACATTTGTTCTCTCCCACATGAATCTCGATGCAGCAAGGACCGCCGATTCGCGCGTAGAAATAGTTGAGGGCTCACAGGGCGGGCAGACATCCTCTTTGCGGACGCTGCCGTCCTCTTCACGAATAACCACACATCTTACACTATTTTTATGCCGCTTCAAAAAGCAAGAATGGGGCGAAATGGGATGGGATGAGAGGGCGGGAACCCGGAGGGCCGGCGCGGGCCGCAACTGCCGCCGCCCCTCCGCGATTCCCGAACCCACCCCTGGCCCTAACCCGCGTTCAGATCAGGGCTTCGAGCGCCTCCGCGACGATCCCCCGGACCAGGGCCGGCTTGTAGGCGTTGCCCCGGAGCGCCGTGGCTCCTGCGACTGCAGCCTCCGCCGCGCTCGCGGCCGCCGCGCCGTCGAGCCTCCCGCCAAGCAGGAGTTTCTCGGCCGCCCCGGCCCGCCACGGATACGGCCCCACCCCGCCCAGAACCAGCCGGGCGGCGCGGATTCCCTCATCTCCGGCCTCGAGCGCCAGTGCGGCGCTGACCAATGCGAAATCCCAGGAACCGCGAGCCGCCGCTTTTTTGAACAGACTCCTGGTGGCTCCGCCGGACGCCGGCACGGTGACCTCCGTAACGATTTCGCCCCGGGTGAGCACGGTTTCCCTGGTGACGGCCTGCTTCGGGCCGACGAAGAAATTATCGATCGGGACGATCCTTTTGCCGGCGGGACCCGCGATCGAAACCCGGGCCCGCAGGGCGGTCAGCGCCACGGCCAGGTCCGAAGGATGCACGAAAAAGCAGGGGCCGCCGCCGAAGATAGCGTGGTACTGGTTCTCTCCCGTCGCGGCGTAACAGCTGCCGCCTCCCTTCTTCAGACAGCGGAAATCCCCGCGGAAGTACCAGCATCGCGGCCGCTGACACAAATTCCCCCCGAGCGTCCCCTGCTCGCGGATCTGTGGGGTGCCGACGGCCGCCGCGGCCTGCGCCAGCGCCGCATATTTCGCCGCAACTTCGGGATCCGCGGCGATGACCGCCAGGGGCGTGAGCGCGCCGATCCTCAGGCCGCCGTCGGGCTGCGCCGCGATGCCCTTCAGCTGGTTCAGGTTGCTGATGCTGACGACCTTCTCGACCGGGAGTATCTCGTTGCGCGCGCAGCCGAGCAGGTCGGTGCCGCCGGCGTGCAGCCAGGCGCCCGGAGTGCCCAGCGCCTGGATCGCCTCGGCGAGCGAGCCCGCTTTCACGTATGCGAAGTTCTTCATCATGGCTCATCCCCTTTCCTTCTTGCCGAGCAGTTCGAGGATCGTCTTCCGGTCCACGGGGCCGTCGACGGGCCGTACGCCCACGGCATTGTAGATGGCGTTGGCGATCGCGGCGGCCGCGGGCACGTGGCACGGTTCGCCCAGCCCTTTGGAGCCGACGTTGTTGCACTCGTTGTCCCGGAGGTCTATGGGAACGACATCGAGAGACACCGGAACGTCGAGAGCTCCGGGAACCTTGTAGTCGTGCAGGTTCGGGTTGCACATCTTCCCGGTCCTGCGGTCCATCACGCGCTTTTCCGTCAGGCCGTATCCGAGTCCCTGAATCACGCCGCCGTAGACCTGGTTTTCGTAGGTCTTGAGGTTGACCGGGCGCCCGCTGTCGTCGGCGGCCACCAGCCGAACGACCCGGACCGACCCCGTCCTGGTGTTGACCTCGACCTCCGCGAACTGGGCGCTGAACGGCATCACGACCTTGTTGGCGGGATTGGGTTCCCGGTTGCCGATGGCGATCACATCCATGACGCCCTTGGATCGGAACAGCTGTTCGAGCGTCCGTTTTTTGTCCGGATTGAGTTTGCTCGCGACGGACTCCTTCCGGATCTCCACGTCATCCGCGGGGACTCCCAGGGCTTCGGCCGCCCAATCCAGGATCCGGCGTTTTACGAGCCACGCCCCCCGGCGCACCGCCGGGACCAGGCTTGCCAGCGTCATGCTGCCGCCGCTGCTGGATGCATAGGGCGTCGTCGCCGTGTCCGCGTTGATGATGCGGATGCTCTCCAGCGGAAGCCCGAGCTCCTCGGCTGCCGCCATGCAGGCCGCGGACTTGGTTCCCGTGCCGAGGTCCATGGCGCCCGTCTTCACCGTCACGCCGCCGTCCGCGAACATTCGCACTTCGGCGGTGTAGGGCGGCCCGCCGGATCCCATCATCCACAAGCCGGCGGCCATCCCGACGCCGCGCCGGACCGGACCGCCCGCGGTTTTGGCTTTCCGGGCCTCCTGCCAGCCGAACTTCCGGGCGCCTTCAACCAGGCAGTTTTTCAATCCCGCGCTCGAGTAGGGCATTTTTCGCGACTGGCTGACATCCGTGAAGTTCCTGACGCGGAATTCGACGGGATCCATGCCGATCTTCTCGGCAAGCATATCCATCATCTGTTCCAGCGCCCAGGCGCCGGTGGGAAATCCCGGCGCCCGGAAGGCGCGGGCGCGCCCGACGTTGGTGTACACGCCGCTTTCGGTGACCATCACGTTCGGGCATTTGTAGAGCTCCTGGAAGAGAAATCCGACGGAGGCTCCCGCCGAATAGGCTCCGGGCGAGTAGACGTTGCTCAGCTGCAGCGCGGTCAGCGTGCCGTCCTTTTTCGCGCCGGCCTTGACCGTCATGCGGGCATTGGGGCGGTTGCCTACGGCCAGCATGCTGTCTTCGCGCGACAGCATCAGCTTCACGCCGCGCCCGCACCGGCGGGCCAGCAGCGCCGCGATGACGGTGTATTTCCCGAGCTCCAGCTTGGCTCCGAAGGCGCCCCCCACATACCGGCAGATCGCGCGGACGTTGTTGTACGGCATCTTCATGGTTCGTGCGAACGGGAGCATGCAGGCGTCGTAGACTCCCTGGGTCGAATCCCAGATCGTGATCCTGTCGCCGTCCCACTTGACGACGGATCCGTGCGTTTCCAGCGCCGCGTGCATCTGAACGCTGGTCGTGAAGGTCTGCTCCAGCACGACGTCTGCTTCGGCAAACCCCTTTTCCACGTCTCCGCGCTGGTTCGGCACCGGCTGGCCCGTGGAGTTGCCCGCCTCGAACAGCTTCGGGGCGTCCGGCCTGGCCGCATCGTCCTGGTCGATCACGAACGGGAGCGCCTCGTATTCGACCTTGATGGCCTTCAGGGCATCGTAGGCCTGGTACGGCGTCCGGGCGGCGACTGCGGCAACTTCCTCCCCCTCGTACCGGCAATGCGGGTCGAACAGCGTACTCTGCATCGGGCCGCCGCCATACCCTCCCCCATACCACGGGATATCCGCCCCTTCGGACTTTCCGGTAAGGACGGCCACCACGCCGGGCATCTTTTCCGCCGCGGCGGTGTCGACGTTCTTCACGATGGCGTGGGCGTGCGGGCAGCGGAGGATCGCTCCGTAGACCATGTCCGGAAGCAGGACGTCCTGGGTGAATTCCGCCTTTCCCGAAACCCGTTCGTAGGCGTCCACGCGCGGGATGCGTTTCCCGACGATCCGGGTATCCGCCCATGGCGGCATCTTTTCATCGGCCTGCGCGGGTGGTTCGAAGCCGTGGCGGAACGCCTCTTCCATTTTGTCGTAGAATTCGGTCACAGGGCGCCTCCCTTCTGCTTCCGAACTTCGGCCGCTCTGGCCGCGGCATTGAAGATGTTCTTGTAGGCCCCGCAACGGCAGAGGTTCCCGCTGACGCCGGTGCGTATCTGGCCGGGCGTAGGACTGGGATTGCCGCGCAGCAGCCCTTCGACCGCCATGATGTGGCCCGGGGTGCAGAAACCGCACTGGAACGCGTCCTCTTCGGCGAAGGCCTGCTGTACGGGCCCGAGCCTGTCGCCTTCCAGCAGTCCCTCGATCGTCGTGACGGCGTGTCCCTCGGCTTCGACCGCCAGAGTCATGCAGGAATATCTCGGCTTGGCGTCGATCAGGACCGTGCAGGCGCCGCATTCGCCGCGCTCGCACCCGGTTTTGGTTCCGGTGAGGTGGAGCACCTCACGCAGCACGTAGGCGAGTGTCCACCGGGGCTCGACCAGCACCTTCCTCGTCGAGCCGTTGACGGACAGGCTGATGGTGAGAGGCTTCCCCCCCGCCTCGATCTCCTGGGCCGGGGCATCCGGGGCGCCCTTTAGGGAAACGGCCACTACGGCTCCGGCGCTGACGGAGCTCAGAAAGCCCCTTCGGCTGAGGCCTTCCTTGGAATCTGCGGCATTCTTGTCGGGATGGTCTGGCATATGCAATCCTCCGTGAGGGTCCGGGACCCGCCGTTCTCCGTTCAAGCACTCCCCTTCAGGAACCGGGAAATACCCCGAGCGGCGGGCTCTTTTCTATGCCTACGTCGGAATCCGGCGCACGTTTCGCCCGCAAGTGCGGTCCGGGGAGCCGGGGGACGGGAGGCGGCGAGCCCTTGAACAGCGAGCCTGTATGCAGATAAGATAGCAGCCTGTGTGCGGTAAATTCCATTGCTTGGAGCGGGAGTGATTCGATGACGCGTGTCCATAACTTCAACGCAGGCCCTGCCGCGATGCCGCTGGCAGTTCTGGAAAAAGCCCAGTCGGAACTTCTCGACCTGGGCGGGTTCGGCATGTCCGTGATGGAGATGTCCCACAGATCGAAGGAGTTTCAGAACGTTATCGACGCGGCGGAGGCGGGACTCCGGCGCTTGATGGGAGTGGGCGACGATTTTACCGTCCTCTTTCTGCAGGGGGGGGCGAGCCTGCAGTTCGCCATGATACCGTTGAATCTGAGGCGGCCGGGGAAGAGCGCGGACTATGTCGATACCGGCAGCTGGGCGTCCAAGGCGATCAAGGAGGCGAAGATCACGGGCGCCACGAATACCGCCTGGAGCGGCAAGGCGGAAAACTATTCGCGCGTGCCCAAAAGGAGCGAACTGAAACTCCTGCCCGATGCCGAATACCTGCATATCTGCACTAACGAAACCATCGGCGGGATCCGTTGGGAGGAGTTCCCGGAAGTGCCGGTGCCGCTCGTGGCGGACATGTCCAGCGAGATCCTGTCGCGGCCCGTGGATGTGAACAGGTTCGGGCTCATCTATGCGGGCGCGCAGAAAAACCTGGGTCCGTCGGGCCTCGCTATCGTGATTGTCCGCAAGGACCTGGTCGAACGGGTGCCCGAAACGGTGCCGATCTTCCTGAGGTACGCGACCCACGTCGCCGACGGCAGCATGTACAACACGCCCAACACCTGGGGCATCTACATGATCAAGCTGACATGCGAATGGGTGGCGTCTCAGGGCGGCGTGCCGGCCATCCAGAAGGCCAACGAGGCGAAGGCGGCCAGGCTCTACGACGTGATCGATTCGAGCGGTTTCTGGATTTCGCCGGTGGAAAGGGAAAGCCGTTCCATCATGAATATCGTCTGGCGCCTGCAGGACGAATCTCTCGAGGAGCAGTTCCTCTCGCAGGCAAAGAACTCCGGCTTCGTCGGCTTGAAGGGACACCGTTCCGTGGGAGGCATCCGCGCCAGCGTTTACAATGCCGTCCCGATGGAGTCGGTCGAAGCGCTGGCTTCGTTCATGAAGGAATTCGAAAGGAAACAGGGCTAGCTTCGGGATGTTCGCGGTTCAGGGACGCCTCCGGGCCCGGAAGCCGGGGAAATCCTAAGCCTTTAATACGCATAATTCGTTTTTTATCAGTTACTTGCTTCAAAAAGGCAAATTTTACAATTTTTTTCTGGCGATAGACCTGCGGAATGATAGACTTACGCAATTAAATTGCACATTCTGCCATAAGTCGGCGGCACGACGGTTACGCCTCCCTCGGGCGGGAGGGCAACAGTTGAGGGCTACGATGAAGAAAATGCGGAATCTTCTCAGGAAGGCATTCACGTCTGTAACGATCCTGGTAGTCCCGCACGATGGGCTGAAGGCGCTGAACCTGAAGGTTCCCATGGCCGGGCTGGCCCTCATGATACTGCTTGCCATCATCGGGGGAGGGTACACTCTCGGCCTGGCCGTGAACGGGCTCGCACTTCGCGCGCAGCACAACGAAATGGCCGAAAAGGTTAAATTCTATTCCGGCCAGTTCAACCAGTGGAACTCAACCATGGCGGGCTTGAAGGTGGTCGAGACCCAGTTCCGGAGGCTCTTCTCGCTCGGCTCCAAGGAAGAGGTTCTGGAAAGCGTGGATACCACGTCCATCGGGTCCCTGGGCGTTCCGACCCGCATCCCGGAATTAAGGAAGGCGATCGAGACGGTCGACGAGATCCGGGAGTATCTGCGGGAACAGAAAGACATCTATGTCGCCACCCCGAGAGGCTACCCTGTCGCGGGAGATATCTCCTCGCGTTACGGCAAACGCAGGGATCCCTTCACCGGAGAAACCGTGATGCATACGGGCGTGGATATCTCGTGCAACGCCAAGGCCCCCGTTATCGCCACCGCCGACGGAGTCGTGGGGCATGCGGGATGGACCGAAAACAGCGGGTACCTGGTGATTCTGGAGCACGGATGCGGTTATACGACCGTGTATGCCCATAATAACTCGAACTCGGTCAAAATAGGCCAGAAGGTGAAAAGGGGCGATCCGATCGGTTATGTCGGCTCGACAGGAAGAGCCACCGGACCTCATGTACACTACGAGGTCTGGAAAGACGGGAAGACCGTCGACGCCGAGAGATTTCTCCATGGGAGATCCTGATGTTCTCCAAGGACGGAGACAAGCTGAAGTCTTTCCTGGGTACGCAGGCGGATCTCCAGGGGACCCTGAAGATCCGTGGGGTCCTGCGGCTGGACGGCGCGGCCTCGGGCCGGATAGAGGCCGACCAGGTGATACTGAGCGAGACCGCCACGATGCGCGGCGAGATCCTCGCCAGAAGGATCATCGTGAGCGGCTACGTGGAAGGGATTTTAAGGGCCACCGAACTCCTGGAGATCACCAAAAAGGGCAGGGTGGAGGGCGACGTTTTCACGAACAGGCTGCTCATCATCGAGGGCGGGCAATTCAACGGCCGAATTCAGATGATGCCGGACAAGCAGAATGTCCTGGATTTTGAATCCAGAAGCCAGGAACTGTCCCTGAAGCGCTGAAGGGTTTCTGCCCTTCGCGGCAAGCACGAAGCGCTGAACATCGGGCGCAAATCCGATCGGCTCCCGGTTCGGCCGCTGTCCCGCAAGGTCTCGCTCAAGCTATGAGGGATCGGTGCCCCGAACCCGAATTCTCTCCCGCAAACTGCCTGCATGTTTGTCCTCCACCCGTGTTTCACGGCGATGCGAAGTGAGGAATAGCCATGACTGCCAGACCCTGTCTATGTCTGCTGGCGCTCTCGTTCACAACCGGAATTTATGCGGACAGGCCGGAATGGGATGACGTGCCGATATTCCGGGTGCACGTCGAGCGCCGCATGCTCCCATGATAGTCTATGAACCTATTTTTCGGTATCGATGGGGACTTCTGGAATTGTCAGGATAAGGAGCCAGCTTGCGCAAGTGAAAATCGCCGCTATCAGGAAAATCACCTTCAGGCTGGATTCCAGCGAACGGCGAATCGCCTCTACCGTTTCCCGAAACAGCAGGGATTTTCGCTCGCCGGCACGATCGAATGCCTTTTCCAGCGCTGTCATCGCTTCTGCGGAGAGCAGCACGCGAGGATCGGCGATGGAAGCCATCGTGCCCTCATCCGTCAATCCGTGCAGTTCCGCCGGCAGGGATTTCCGGAGCGTTCGTGTATAGGTCTGGTTCATGGCCGAGCCAAGGATTGCAGGCGCGATGGCATTTCCCATGAACACGAAAGCGAAAATGGCGCCTACGGCGACGCCGAGAAGCCGTTTAGGAACCGCAAACTGCGAAACGAGAGTGTTTATGGTGGGGATGGCGCCCAATCCCAATCCCGTGACCGCCGTGACCAGTACGCCCACCCAGATGGGGGTCCCCGCATGAAAAGCCACCATGGCGAAGGTAGTGCAGGTGATGATCGTATACCCCGCGATGAGCATCCACTTGTAGCGTTTCGTTCTGGCGATCAGGAATCCGGTTGGAACGCCCATAAAGGCCATGATGATGCCGAATGGCGTGATCACGAGTCCGCTCAGGCTTGCACTGGTCCCCTGAACCCCCTGCAGGAAGAGCGGGTAGTACATATTGACCGCCAGCAGGCCGAAGTAGGACAGCAGGCCGGCGAATGCGGCGGTTAGAAATGTCCGGTTGGTCATGACTTCCGGCGCCAGGATCGGTTCCTCCGCGCGTCGTTCGACGCGAATCAGCAGGATCCACAGCACGGCCGAAACCGCCAGCATCCCAAGAATTCGCGGCGAGAACCAGGGATATGCGCTCCCTGCCCAGGAAAACGCCACGATCATGACAGCCAGGATCGCCGCGAGCAGGAAGGAGCCGAGGAAGTCGATCTTGTGCGCAACGCGCTTCGCGGACGAAGCGACGCCCCCGGCCACCAGGACAAAAGCGATCGCGGCCAGCAGCGCCGTCAATCCAAAAAAGTAGCGCCAGTTCAGTTCGTCCGTAATCATTCCGACCAGCGCCGGACCGATAATGGCCGCGATTCCTGCCGGGATCTGGAGCAGGCCGCTCCAGCGGCTGCGCTGCACCGGTTCATAGAGATCCCCGAGCGCGGCAAAACAGAGCGAGGCGAGCGCCCCCTGTCCCAGGGAGAGAATCATGCGCGCCGCGATAAAGAAGGTGAACTGCCGGCTGACGGCCGACAGGATGGCCCCGGCTATGTAAAGGCCCAGCGACACCAGCAGTAGAATCCGGCGCCCGTACGCATCGGAGAGTTTTCCGAAAAGCAGTGTCGCGAACGAAGCGGCGAGGGCCGGCATCGAAATGGCCCAGGAAAACAGGGCCATGCCATTCAGGTCGGCCGCCACCTTGGGCTGCACGACACCGACGCCACGGAAAAAAAAGACGGTCGCAAAATACGTGATGAAAACCGCAGCCAGGCCCAGTGTCGCGCTTCTCTTCGAGGTCGGGAGATTGCCGTTTGCCGCGGGCCGGTCAGGCATACAAATCCATTGAATATGCCCGTGACGGGCCTTCGGCGTGCCATCGGGATGGTTTTACGTCCGCGTCCATTCTCAGCCGCGTCCCCGGTTGATATGAACGACCCGGGCCGGGGGAAACCCGTTGAACCAGGTCGAGGAGGCGTGCGTGTATGCGCCGATTTTTTCGCTGTAGACGAGGTCTCCGAGCTTTAGCTCCGGGAGTTCCTCGGCCTGTGAGATGGTATCCAGGGCGTCACAGGTGGGTCCGAATACGGCCGAAATGCGTTTGCGTCCCTTTTTGAACGCCTTCAGGTGGTACTGGCAATGGTCGAACAGGATGCCCGAGAAGGTGTGATAGATTCCGTCGTTGATGTAGTAGCACCGCTTGCCGTCGCGCTCGGACTTTCCGATGACCTCGGCCACCAGCGTCGCCGCGGTCCCGACCATGTATCTTCCGGGTTCCGCGAGGATTTCGAGGCTCCTGGGGAACAGGCGGTTCAGTTCCGTGCTCAGGATGCGTGCCAGCTCGCGGAACGGCCGGACGTGCCGGTCGTAGCGCGCCGGGAACCCGCCCCCGATGTCGAGCAGTTTCAGGGAAATCCCCCGCCCTTCGGCCTCTTCCATAATGGAGGCCGAGATCGACAGCGCCTGCACGTAATTTTCGAAGTTGGTGCACTGGCTCCCGACGTGGAATCCCATGCCTTCCAGCGTCAGTCCCGCGTCCGCGGCCGCCGCGAGCAGGTCGACCGCTTCGCCCGGGGCCGCGCCGAATTTGCTGGAGAGTTCGACCATCGATCCGGTATTGGGAACCCGGATGCGCAGGACCAGCCCGGCATTGGGCGCATGCTTCCGGATCTTCTGGATCTCCTCGGCATTGTCGAATGCTACCAGCGGCCGGTACGTGTCCAGTTCCTCCAGCGTGCGCCGGTCCTTGATCGGGTTGGAGTAGACGATCTTGTCCCAGATAAACTCCTGGCGGACGTCCGCGGGCAGGTCCCGGATGTTTTCGTATACCAGGTTGAATTCGGCGATGGACGCGACGTCGAAGCTGGCGCCCGCGTCGTACAGAGTCCGGATGATCTCGGGATCGGGATTCGCCTTCACGGCGTAATACGCCTGGACCCGCGGCAGGTAGCGCCTGAACGCGGTGTAGTTGCTGCGCACGGCATCGTGGTCCACGACAAACAGCGGTGTCCCGTGTTTCTGGGCAAGCTCCCTGAGTTGGCTCGTTTTGACCATGGTTCCGCGCGTCGCACGCCCGGGGAGGCTTCGGAGGCGCCATGCGGCGCCTCCCTCCCGGCATGCCGAATGGGTTACAGTTGTTTGTTGTGCTTCCAGTATTCGGTCGTGACCAGCTCCATGATTTCCGGGAGCTTGTCATAGAGGCGTTTGAGTTTCCGCGGCCGGCACTTGGCCATGGCGTAGTGGACGAGCAGCGGAAACGCGACCGTCGAATCGACGTAGCAGACGACGGCGTCGGGCAGCTGCATCGGATCGACCTTGCCCCATGTGACGGCCTCGTGGGGCGTGGCGCCCGACAGCCCGCCGGTGTCGGGCCTGGCATCGGTGAATTGGATGAAATAGTCGTGCCCTTCCTCCTTGACGCGCAGCACTTCCTGGATCTGCGGTTCCGTCTGGAGGGTGAAGTTCTTGGGAGACCCGCCGCCGATCAGGAGCGTTCCCGTCTTCAGGCCGGCGCGTTTGGCGGCCAGCACGATCCCGGTCGACTCGTTCACGTCGCGCGAGGGGTTGATGCGCAGGGCGTTGTCGCGCAGCTCCAGGCCGGCGATGTTCATGCCGATGGTGGAATCGCCGGGAGACGGGCAGAAACAGGGCACGCCGGCGCGGTAGGCCGCGGCCAGAACGGAGCTGTTTATGCGTCCGGTCTGCTCCTCGAACTCGGCGCAGTATTTCCCCAGCAGGTAATGCAGTTCCGTCGTGCCCATCTCATGCTGGAATTCGGGCTGCATGAGGATCTGCCGCAGCACATGATCCGTGGCCATGAGGACGTCGTTGTAATCGAGAAGGATGTCGTAGATCCGCACGACGCCCAGCCTCCGGAGTTCCGGGTCCGGGGAGAAGGGCGAGCCGCGGAAGAGCGGCATGTTCATCGCGTGGTGCATGTCGTGGTAGAGATTCGCGCCCGTAGACACGATCCAGTCCACGAATCCCGCATTGATCAGCGGAATGACGGCGGCGGACCCGATTCCGGCCGGCGTCATCGCTCCCGACAGGCTCATGCCGACGGTGACTTTCGGCTGCAGCATTTTTTCGGCGAACAGGCGGCACGCTTCCTGCAGGCGGCCGGCGTTGTAGGCCAGGAACGTGTCGTCGATGAGGTCTGCCGCCGATTCCTTGCCGGAAATCGGCTTGGGCAGAATGCGCTTGCCGCGCAGGAACTGCTGCTTGCCTTTCGAAAACTTGTGGGGATATTTGCTGACGAATCTCTTGGGCAATTTGACGTTACCCATGGCTGCGTCTCCTTTGCGTTGTCCTGCCGCTTCCGATCAGGGTGTAGGAAAAGAGTTTATAGACGAGTTTGGCCGCCAGGAAGTCCGGCGCCCGGAATCCCGGGATCGGGGCCAGCTCGACCACGTCGAAGACGGGCACCCCGGCCGCGTTCGCGCAGACCGTCCGGGCGATATCGAGCATCCGGTCCCACGAAATGCCGCCCGGTTCCGGCGTTCCCACCGCCGGCATGATCGACGGATCCAGGCCGTCCAGGTCGACGGTCAGGAAGACGAGCTTCTTTTTCACGAACCGGGCCAGGTCTTTGAGGAATCCGCCCCGCGGATCGTTCGCCTCTTCCGAAAACACCGTCCGGATATGCCGGGTGCGGCGCATGAAGGCCGCCTCCTCGCCCGAAAAGTTCCGGATGCCGATCTGGAATATCGGGCAGCATTCCTGGATGCGCTTCGCCGCGCAGGCATGGCTGTACGGCGAGCCCTCATACTCCTCGCGCAGGTCCGCGTGCGCGTCCACGTGCACGACAACCAGCGATTCCGGGTGCAGCGCGCGCACCAGGCCGCGCACGACGCCGCCGGAAATGGAATGCTCGCCGCCCAGCACCCCCAGGACCTTCGGGCGGCGCTTGCCGGACAGCAGCTGCGCCACGCCTTCCTCCACGGCCCCGATCATAGCCTCGGGGGAGCGGTGCACCAGGTTCAGCGCGGAGGTCGTGTGGATGCCGTATTCCATGGCGGGCTCGCAGCCGAATTCGCGGTCATACAGCTCCACCTGGCGCGATGCGGCCAGGATCGCCGCCGGCCCTTCCCGCGTCCCCGCCCCATAGGATGTCGTCGATTCGTAGGGGATGGGCAGGAGCCAGCCGCGCGCCTTTGCCGGATCCGACATTTCCTCCGGCAATCCCAGAAAATTCCATGGAGTCTGAAACAGATCGTGTCCGGACATCAGGCAACCCCCGTGCTGGTAAGAGGAAATACACGAAGACTATCTTCGTGCGTTTCCTCGCCCGGTGTCAACCGTCAATCCTTAATTGGAGGCCCTGCCGAACGTCCCCTTCGCCGTCGCGATGTTTTTCTTTGCGGGCTCCTTCGGGCGCAGCATGCGGGTGGCCTTCCCCGCCAGCCACATTTCGGAATTCGCGATGACGTTCAGCTCCTTGGTGAGCTGCTGCTGGTAGTCCGGTTTTCCGCACGACTGCAGGACGCGCTTCGTTTCCGCGCCCGAGGCGACTCTTTTGTAGAGTTCGTCGAACAGCGGTTTGACCGCTTTGCGGAATTTCGGCTTCCAGTCGAGGGCGCCGCGCTGGGCGGTGGCGGAACAGTTGGCGTACATCCAGTCCATACCGTTTTCGCTCACGAGGCGGATGAGGCTTTCGGTGAATTCCTCGACCGTCTCGTTGAAGGCCTCGCTCGGGCTATGGCCGTGCTTGCGCAACACTTCGTACTGCGCCTCCATGACCCCCGCGATCGCGCCCATGAGCACGCCGCGTTCGCCGGTCAGGTCGCTGTAGACCTCATTTTTGAAGGTCGTGGGGAACAGATATCCGGAGCCGACGGCGATGCCCAAAGCCAGGCAGCGCTCGCGCGCGCGGCCGGTGGCATCCTGCTCCACCGCGAAGCTCGAGTTGATTCCGGCCCCCGAAAGGAAGTTCCTGCGCAGGGACGTGCCCGAGCCCTTGGGCGCGACCATGATCACGTCGACGTCTTTCGGGGGGATGACCTTGGTCTGATCTTTATAGACGACGGAGAAGCCGTGGGAGAAATACAGCGCCTTGCCCGCGGCCAACCGCTTCTTGACGATCGGCCAGATGGCGCGCTGTGCCGCGTCGGACACCAGCATTTCGATGACCGTCCCGCGTTCGCAGGCTTCCCCGATTTCGAACAGGGTTTTGCCGGGAACCCAGCCGTCCTTTTTCGCGCGGTTCCAGTCCTTCATGTACTTCTTGGACTGCCCGACGATTACGTTGAAGCCATTGTCCTTCATGTTCAAGGCCTGCGCCGGTCCCTGGACGCCGTAGCCGATCACCGCGATCGTTTCGCCCTTGAGCACCTTGCGCGCCCTGGACATGGGAAATTCCTTCCGCGTGACAACCTGTTCCTTGACTCCTCCAAAATCGATCAGCGCCATGATTGCTTTCCTTTCCTTGATAGTAAGCCGTCGACCAATGGCTTCAGATAAGATTCATGGGAATGTTTTTTATAAGTCATTCTCCCCGTTGGTTCAAGGTCATATTTCGGTCATAGTGCGGCCGGCCCTTCCCATCCATCCCCCGTTCCACCTGCCGGAATTACGGTGACAGTCACCATAACCTCGAAATTATTTCAGGCCGGAAGCCGACACCGGAGGAATTTCGAGGTTATGGCGCCTGTCACCGAAATTATATGATAGCATCCGGCTGGAAATTGGTACGGGGGTGCACGATGAAAGCATATGAGATTCAAAAATTTGGCCTGGACGGCCTGAAAATGGCGGAACGGGATCAACCGGAGCCCGGGCCGAACCAGGTATTGGTTCGGATGCATGCCTGGTCTCTGAATTACCGGGATTTATTGGCGCTCGCCGGACGATATAATCCGCGCATGAAGCTTCCGCAGATACCCCTGTCGGACGGAGCCGGGGAAGTCGTCGCAGTCGGTTCAGAAGTAAGGAGCGTCCGGTGCGGGGCCCGCGTCGCCAGCACCTTCTTCGAGCGATGGGTGTCCGGAATCGCGACCGATGATTCGGCACGAACGGCGCTGGGCGCCGGACGGGACGGTGTCCTGGCGGAATATGTCGTGCTTCATGAAGATGGCGTCATTCCGGTCCCGGATCACCTTTCCTTCGAGGAGTCGGCCACGCTTCCGTGCGCTGCCGTAACCGCCTGGAATGCCCTCGTGACGGAAGGCGGCATCAAGGCCGGAGAAACCGTTCTTACGCTTGGGACGGGCGGCGTTTCCGTCTTTGCCCTCCAGTTCGCCCTGCTGCACGGGGCCGAGGTATTCATAACCTCGAGCAGCGACGAGAAGCTGGCCAGGGCGAGGGAGTTGGGCGCTTCGCATGCAATCAACTACAAACAGACTCCCGAGTGGGGAGACGCCGTCCGGCGGTTGACCGGCGGGCGCGGCGTGGATCATGTGGTGGAACTCGGCGGGGCCGGGACGTTCAACCGGTCGGTCGCCGCTTTGCGACGGGGAGGCAGGATGAGCCTGATCGGCGTCCTTGCGCAGGGAGGGGAAGCCAATATCCTCTCGGTCCTGATGAACAGCATCCGCGTACAGGGATTCTTTGTCGGCTCGAGGGAAGTGTTTGCCTCCATGAATGCCGCCATCGCCCTGCACCGCCTCAGGCCGGTCATCTACAGGACTTTCGGCTTCGGGGAGGTTTCGGACGCAGTTCGACTGATGGAAAGCGGGCAGCATTTCGGCAAGATATGCATCCGCATGTAGTCAGCCACTGTCGCAAAACTCATCTTTCGGCCCCGACAGGGGCGGCACAATCGACTCCACAGACCACAACGTGTGGTGTTTTCGAGATTGTTGGGGCGCAGGTAGTCTGGAATCGGGAATCTGGAATCGGGAATCATTCCCATGTAGACTCCTGCCATGAAAACCATGGCTGTTATCGTCTTTTTCGGGATCTTCCTCCTCGTTACCGGACTCATCAGCTTTTATATTTTCATCCGCGGCTGGCAATCCATCCCTGCCGGATCCAGCCTCCGGCATCCCTATGCGATCCTTTTCTGGATCGTCGCTCTTTCCTTCATCGGCGGCCGGCTGATGGAGAACTATCTCCCTTCGGCCCTGTCCGATCTGCTGATCTGGGTCGGGTCGTTCTGGATCGCGGCCATGATCTATTTCCTGATCGCCGTGGTTAGCCTGGACGTGCTGCGCCTGATCAACCATTTCCTGCCGTTTTTCCCCTCCGCGATCACCCGAAACTACGCCCAGGTCAAGTATATCCTCGCCGCCTGCGTGACGGGGATCGTCGGAATCGTCCTGCTGGCCGGCCACATCAATTCCCTGATGCCGCGCGTCCGGGAGCTCGAACTCACCGTCGCCAAACAGGCCGGTTCCATGAAAGCCCTGAACATCGTTGCGGTTTCGGATGTGCACCTGGGCACGATCGTCGGCAGGTCCCGCTTCGATTCGATCGCGGAGAAAATCAACAGCCTGCACCCGGACCTGGTCCTGTTCGCCGGAGATATCGTCGACGAAGACCTGGCTCCCGTCATCAAACAGAACCTGGGGGAGTCGCTGCGCAGCATCCGGGCTCCGCTGGGTGTTTTTGCCATCACGGGCAACCACGAATATATCGGCGGGGTGGAACAGGCCTGCAAGTACCTCACCGACCACGATATCGTGATGCTCCGCGATCGGAGCGTCAGGATCAACGACGCATTCTATCTGGTCGGCCGCGAAGACCGCATGATCGGGCGCCGCAACGGGAAGCTCCGAAAAGCCCTGCATGAACTGATGGCGACGGTCGATGCCAGGTACCCCGTGATCCTGATGGACCATCAGCCTTTCGGATTGGACGAAGCGGCGACGGCCGGCGTCGACCTGCAGATTTCGGGGCACACCCACTACGGCCAGCTCTGGCCGATGAACTACATCGTCGAGCGGATTTATGAACTGGCCTGGGGCTACAGGAAAATTGCGGGCACCCACTTTTACGTCTCCAACGGCGTCGGGACCTGGGGACCCCCGGTGCGGGTCGGGAACCGCCCGGAAATCGTGAACATCCGGCTGAATTTCAGGTAATGAAGCGACCGGGCGTGATGCGATGAAGAAATACCTGGCGGAGGTGGAAGATCTCCTGGACCGTCTTTACATCGCGGCGGAAGGGGCCGGGTTGCGCCTGGAGGACCGGCGCAAGGCGCCTGAAGTGGCGGCGCTCCTGGAAGAGGTGGAGCGCGCCGCGTCTCGCATGTCGCGACGGTCCCCGCTGCTCCTCGTGGACGCCGCCGCGGGGAAATCCTATGTCGGCCTGTTGGCCGCCAGGCTGGTCTTCGAAGCCTCCGGCCGCGGCGCGTCCGTCATCACGATCGAGCGCGATCCGCTCCGCGTCGACGCGGCGCGCCGCGCCGCGGAACGGCTGGGCGCCAGGATCCCCGTGGAATGCCGCACCGGGGCGGTGGAAGAGGCCGCGGCCTGGCCGCAGCGGCCGTCGATCGTCACGGCGCTGCACGCCTGCGGCGCCGCGGCGGACGCCGTCCTGGACGGCGCCGTCGCCTCTGGCGCGCGCACCCTGCTGCTCGTCCCCTGCTGCACCAGCGCGGCGGTAGCCGCCTCCAACCCGGCGAGCGCCCACGCGGAGGCGCTGGGCATTCCACCGGCGGCTCCCGTGCGCCGCCGCTTCATCCAGTCGGTGATAGACGCCGAGCGGACGCTGCGCCTCGAGGCCGCCGGCTACGAGACCGAAGTCGTGGAATTCGTCGCGCCCACCGGCACCCCCCACAACCTCCTCTGGCGCGCGCGTCTCGTGAAAGAACCGCGGCGCATGGCCGCCGCCAAAACCGCGTGGGAAAACCTCACGTCCGTCCGCGCCGGTTTGGGTTGAAGCCATTCCGGCCCGATCGTCCTCCGCCCCCCCATCTGCAATCCGGAATCTGCAATCTGGAATCTGGAATCTGGAATCTTGGATCCATATATTCCTGCGCCACAGAAGAATTCGAGGGATATGCTACAATGCCCGACTTGGAATATGGAGTGAGCCATG
Organism: uncultured Acidobacteriota bacterium; assembly: GCA_964613495.1. Taxonomy (GTDB): domain Bacteria; phylum Acidobacteriota; class UBA6911; order UBA6911; family UBA6911; genus UBA6911. The sequence goes on from CAZTHE010000007.1 coordinate 57,002, forward strand.
CCTGAGATCGAACAGGGCCCGATCCGTCCCCCGAGCGAAGCGCAGAGCCTGCTGCTTCGCGTCACCCGGAATTGCTCGTGGAACCGCTGCGAGTTCTGCCACATCTATAAAGGCAAGAGGTTCGGCCTGCGGACGGTGGCGGAAGTCAAAAAGGACATCGATGCCGTCAAAGCCATCGTCTCCGAAATCCGGGCTCTTTCGTGGAATATGGGATGCGGCGGGGACATCAACGCCTCCGTCGTGCGCGCCGTCCTGCACGGCCCCGATCCCTGTCCCGAAGGGTACCGCAGCGTCATGCTCTGGCTCTACCGGGGCGGCGAGAACGTCTTCCTGCAGGACGCAAACAATCTCGCCCACCGGACGAAGGACCTGGTGGAGATTCTTTCGTATCTCAAAGAGACATTCCCCTCCGTCCGGCGCATCACGACGTACACCCGGGCGCGAACCATCGCCCGCAAATCGCTGCGGGAGCTTCGGGATCTCCACGACGCCGGGCTTTCCCGGATCCACGTCGGCCTGGAATCCGGCTATGACCCGTTGCTCAAGCTGGTGCAGAAGGGCGTGACGGCCCGGGAGCTCGTGGATGCCGGGCAGAAGGTCAAACAGTCGGGGATCTCGCTCTCGGAGTACATCATGCCCGGCCTGGGGGGAAGGAAGATGTGGCGCGAGCACGCGATCGAGACGGCGAAGGTGCTCAGCGGCATCGATCCCGATTTCATCCGCGTCCGCACGTTCAAGGCGCTGGAGATCATGCCGGTCTACAAGAGGATCGAATCGGGCGAACTGGAGCTGATGACCGACGACGAAATCGCCGCGGAGCAGCGGCTGCTGATCGGGAACCTGAACGGGCTCACCGGCTATTTTGCCAGCGACCACGTGCTCAATCTCCTGGAAGAGCTGGAAGGGCAATTCCCGGACGCGAAGGAAAAGATGCTGGCCGTCATCGACCGGTACCTGGCCATGGATCCGGAGGAGAGGAAAAACTTCCGCCTCGGCCGGAGAGCGGGGTACTACCGCGCCCTGGACGATCTGCACAATCCCGAAATGCACTCCCGCGTCCGCTCCATCCTGCAGCGGATCGAGAAGGAGAATCCCGGCGGATTCGAGGCCGTGATTTCGGAGCTGATGGAGGGGTTTATTTAGCCCCCCCCGATCCTCCCGAAGGAAAGTGGTGCATTCCCCACCCGACACCCGTTAGAATGGCGTTTTCGCGAAACCGTCTGCCGTCATTTTCCGAAAGGTCGTGCCCGTGGAACCCAAAACCAGCACTCCCGTCGAGATCAGCGAGCTGATCGACCAAAGAAAACTCACTTCCGTGCAGTTCACGGTCATGGTGTTGAGCGCCCTGGTCGTCTGGCTGGACGGATACCATATCCAGACCATGGCCCTCGTCGTCCCGACGCTCGCCTCGCAGTGGTCCGTCAAATCCGAGGACTTCAAGCTCGTGCTGGCCTCCGCCCTGCTGGGGATCGCGGTGGGAGGGGTATTCATCGCTCCCCTGGGGGACCGGTTCGGGCGCCGCATCCTGCTGGTTTTATCGATGGCCGTCATCGGCATCGCCTCCATCGGGACGGCGTACTCCTCCAACATGACGCAGCTTTTCGTCTGGAGGTTCCTGACGGGCCTGGGGCTCGGCGCCAGCCTGACCAACGCCACGGCGCTGACTTCGGATTATGTGCCGGCCCGGAGGCGTGCGGCCCTGGTGACGCTGATGTTTTCCGGCGTTCCCATCGGCGCGTTCACGGCAGGATTTGTCGCGCCGCTCATCATCCCGGCATTCGGCTGGGAAGGGATGTTCACGATCGGCGGCGTGTTGCCCCTGTTCCTCTGCGCCGTCCTCGCCCTGCTGATTCCCGAATCCGTCAAACTGCTGCTCGCGAGCAGGCCGAAAGACCCCCGCATCCCGAAGATCCTCGGGAAGCTGGCCCCGGATGTCGACGCGCGGAGCGTCTATGCGAGAAAATCCGAGGTGCGCCGTCAATCCGTCGCCGAACTCCTGCGCGCGCCCTATAAAACGGGCACGCTGCTGCTCTGGTTCGTATTCATTTTCAACATGTTCATCCTCTACCTGCTGGTGAACTGGCTGCCGACGATACTGCGCACGCAGGGCTGGACCGCATCGAGCGCGTCGCAGGGGACCGGCATGATTCAGGCCGGCGGCGTATTCGGCGGCCTCCTGTTGTCCTTGTGCGTGGACCGGGGGAAAACGGTGAAGGGTATGATTTCGGCGTACCTGGTGACCGCGGTCGCGTTCGGGTTGTTCGCCGTCCTGTCGTCCGAGGGGCCGTCCTGGTGGGTGCTCCTGTTCGTCGTCGGCAGCGGCATCTCCGGCAACCAGTTTGCGCTCAACGCCCTGTCGGCGACCTTCTATCCGCCGCTGATCCGCGCGACCGGGATCGGCTGGGCGGCGAGCGTCGGCCGGATCGGGGCGGTCCTCAGCCCGATCATCGGCGGCTGGATCCTGCAGATGCACGTGGCGCCGTTTGCGCTGCTGGGAGGACTGGTGATCCCGGTGCTGCTGTGCGCCGGCGGCGTGCTCATGTTCCGGAACATCTTCCAGCCGAAATCGGATTCCGGCGCGCCCGTGTAACGGGGCCGCTTCCGGGGATCAGGGCCCGCGCCGGAATATCCATTTGCAAATGCGGAAGCCCTGTGGCACTGTAAGCTTGCCGGAGAGTTCGAGCCCATGGTTCAGAGCACGATTGCCGCATTGTCAAGCATCCAGATCGCCATTATCGGCATTACCGGGATTTCGCCCGGCGGATAGCGGCTCGCACCGGTGCGCGCACCGAGCCCTCATCTGCCAGGCGGATGAGGGCTTTTTTTTTGGTGCGCCCGGCCAGGGCGCACACCTTGGAGGTGAAAGTCCTCTGCAGACCC
>CAZTHE010000008.1:0-59737 GCA_964613495.1 uncultured Acidobacteriota bacterium
AGGTCTTCACCGTCGACTTGGGCACCTTGAGGCCGGGCATGGTGGCGCGCTCACCGTCATAGGTGCCCGTGTTCTGCATGATCAGGGTCTTCACGCGCGGGTCCCCGGCGACCAGAGCCGCCTGCAGGCCTCCACAGCTGAAGCCCGAGACGGCCACCTGCCGCGGATCGATGCGCCCGAAATACGGGCTGCCCTTGCGGGTGTTCTCGGCCAGCGCCCAATCGATGGCTTTGGTGAGATCCGATGTTTCGGTGCGCGGGAAAGGCTTTTGCTCGGTGGTGACTGCATGTGCGCCCGGGCCGCTGAGTATGCGACCCGAGGCAATCACCGATAGCCCCCGAGGCGTATCGCCGCCCGAAAAGCATGGAAGAAGATGTCAGAACCTGACCGCTTTGGGTTCTCCTCCAAATGAATAAAAAGTAGCCGTAGCGTTCTTCAGATATAAAACCTGGTTATTGCCGTCGTCAGCCGAATACATGGATTTCAACTGGGGATAGGCATCCAGCATTTTTTGCCTGACTTCGGCCCTGTCGTCCTCGACGGCAACCGCTTCCACACGAACCCACCGGTCGCCCGACATGCCGCAGATTTCCACCCTGGGATTTTTCTTGAGCTGTTTTGAAACATTCTTGGCTTTTGCGGTCTGAAAATAGAGCTTGTTCTCGAAAATCAGCACTGTGCCAAACGGTCTTACCCTGGGCTGGTCGCCATCCATCGTCGCAAGATAATAGGCGCCGCACTTTTTTAAAAATTCACAGACTTCTTCCATCGACGGTTCCTCCATACCGGAAGATTGAATTTTCATTCGTCAAAAAAGTCAAGATGATATTCCGGGTGGAAATAAAAACGGGGCCCCCCGATCCTGTAATTGCCCGGATTTTCTTCTGTTGGGATCGAGACGCCGTGCGCCGTTTTGCCGGTGACAAAATTCGTTTGGCTGGAGATAAAAACGGGTCTTTATGGAATAATGCAAGCCTGTAAATGAAATTGGATGAAGGGATGGAAAAACAGGAATGACCAAGAAGGAATCCCGAGGGCTCTTGTTGATGGCCGCAATTTTGGCCGTTGGAATCCAGGATATCGGCGGCGGCGCGGCATCCCCTGCACTGGCGGACATCATGAAGGCGATGCCGGCCGTGAGCCAAACCAAGATCATGATGATCCCCACGATTCTGACGATATCACAGGTCATTGTGAATCTCCTATTCGGCAAATTATGCGAACTCTTCCGTAAGAAGACCCTGTTTCATATCGCCAGCGTTCTCTTCCTCATTGGCGGACTGGGGCCTTTCTGGATGAATGACATCAATACCATTTTGTTATTCCGCGTAATTCTGGGCATGGCGATCGGCGTCTTCGTTCCGCTTGCGGTCACTCTTATTACGGATTTTTACGACGATCCAAAACAAATCAACCGCATGAACGGGCTCAACTTGACCGTCGCCTGCATCGGCGGAATGTTCTTCCAGACTCTCGGCGGCTACCTGGCAAGGATCGACTGGCATTATTGCTTCCTGACCTATCTCTTCGCCATTTTCGTCTGGCTCCTCGTATTCTTCGGCCTGCCTGAGCCCGAAAGAAAGGCGAGGCAAGAGACCGGGAAAGTCAGGCTTCCCGGGAGAGCCTATGGGATCGCCCTGGTATATATGATCGCCAATGGCTTGCTCATGGCAATCGTGACCAACAATGCCGTTGCCATCGTTATGAACGGCTATGGGGATTCCGCCACCGCGGGCATTTCCCTCACCCTCTATACCGGTGGCGGTTTTATCGGCGGCATTCTGTTCGGCTTTCTCGTAAGGGCGTTGAAGAGATTCTCCCTTCCGTTCGGCTACCTGCTTGCTGCCATAGGATTCGGCATTGCAGCGTTTGCCTCGAATGCGGGAATGATCATTCTCGGAACGTTTGTCACGGGCCTTTCTCTGGGGACGATCATCCCCGCTACGTATGCAAAAATCCAGGGCAGCGTGCCGACGGCGCTGATCGGTGCCGCAATCGGCGTGGCATGTGCCGGCCAGGGGGTCGGTCAGTTTATCCAGGCAATTGTTTACGCCCCGATTTTGGAGGTGGTTGGCGGACCGGGGAAACCGGCTTTCGGAATCAGCGCGGTTGGATTTGTCGCGCTATTTGTCATTTCGGCGATGGTCACCGCTGCGAGCAGAGAAAGGAAACCGGCCTGATCGGCGGAGCCTGCCATGCGAAACAGCATGGTGACAATAGGAAATGGGCGACTGAAAAATCCCTCCGGAGCCCCGGGTGTTTGGCGGGAGCGCAGTGCAAATCCTCATAAATCAGCCGAGCAACATCATCTCCGAATCGATCGTTCGCCTGGGAGGATGATGGCAATCGGTTCTGCAGCAGGTCAGATGCATCGGCGCGGCGGGCCATGCCGCAATCCGGCCAATTTGTGTCCCGAATTCTCGTGAGCCCGGAAAAATCTCTCGCAGGATCCTGTCATCGATCCTTCCCATCAATTGCCGGCCTGTTTGCACTGCCACAATTGCGGCACGACGCCGCCTTCTTCCTCTACCCTGCCAAGGCTCCCGGAACCTTGGCAGGTGTGGCCGGAGGATCCACGCATTTGTCAATTCAGGGATTCCTGTAGTGAAAGGGAGCCACGAACGTCGACGGGTAGAGATCGTACACGACCGTTGGCGGGCGATCCGCCGGCAGCCTGCCCGGCGGGCGGTGGGGATCCGCGCTCTTGCCCCAGCCGTCCTTGTAGGGCGTGTAGAATCTGAAAAAGCCGTGCAGGGTCTTGATCTTCCAGATGCCGCCTTCCTTCACGTATTCGTTTTCGTAAGTGCCTCCGCCCCACGTCGCCGATTTCTGCGGGTCGGCGTACTCGACCAGGAATCGCCAGCGGCCCCTGGCGCTGTGCCCGCCGGGATCCACATGGACGATGGGCTGCAGCTGGATGTGGTTGAAAAGCTTCCCCTTCGTGAGGCCGCCGGGGGCAAGCCAGGTCAGGTATTCGAGCACGCGCGGCTTGCCGGCAAATACACCGCGCCCGCCGAGTTCCAGCGTGCCGTTTGGCGCAAAGAGATCCGCCGCTTCTTTCCAAAGCGCCTTGTCGACATAAAAGCCATAGGCCCTCTGCAGATTTTCAATGGCGTTCTCGTCCTCGAGCCGCGTCACCTTTCGGCTGATGCGCGCGAAGGCATCACGCACGCCGCCCGGTATTTCTTCAATGCCGGGCCCGGCCTGCCCTGCCGGCATTTCTCCCGTTACGGGGTTCTTATAATGAAACGCCGGAATATAGATTTCGGGATAACTCCCGTAAATTTCACTCGGCGGCATGTCGGGAGGGATTTTCTCGCTGGCCTTCGGCGCCGGGCGGGCACCGGCTACCCAGCCCTGGTCGTATAAAGCGAAAAATGTCGTGTAAAGGTGATCCCTGGCGATCTTCCAGGCCCCGTTTTCTTTGACGAACTCGTTCTCATACACGCTGTCGCCCCATATGCCGTTGCCGCCGTAGGTTCCGAGCTCGCTCAGGGCGCGGCTGCGTACCCGGGCTCGTTGTCCATCAGGACTCACGTGAATCACCGGTTGCAGCTGGATGTGATTGTGCAGGTGATTGCGTTCGATGTTCTGCGGGCCGAACAGTTCCCACGCGCGACGCACGCTTTTCTTGCCGACGTAGATTCCCCTTTGGGAGATCTCCAGCGTCGAGTCGTCTGCAAACAAACCGGTCAGCAGATCCCATTTCTGCTTGTCAAGGTAGTAACCGTAGAGCGAGACCAGATTCCCGATCTGTTCCGTGTCGCGCAGAAGGCGGATGCGGCGCGCGAGCTCCGCAACGGCAGGGTCGGGTTCCTTCACCGGGTCCGAGGAGACCATCGCGATGCTTTGATGGTGAAAAGGGGGGGTGTAGACGCCGGGCCACACCTCGTATCGTTCGGTCGGGGGCTGGTCGGGGGGAAGCCGCTTCGAGACATAAATTCCGTCGGTGCGGTCTTTGTTCTTTGCCCATCCGCCCTCGTATGGAACCATGAATGTCTGGTACCAATGGAGCTTTCGGATCTTCCAGACGCCGCTTTGCTTGACATACTCGTTCTCGTAGATGCCGTCGCCCCAGGAGGCGCTCTCGCCCAGTTGCCCTTTCATGATTACGGAACGCCAACGGGCTTTGGCCGACAGCCCGTCGCCGGAAACGTGCACGACGGGCTGGACCTGGATGTGGTCGTTGAGCTGGCCGTGCTTCAGGCCGGCGCGGCCCCCTCCCAGTGTGAAGAGGTATTGACGAATCCGCTCCCGGCCGGCATAGACCCCGTCGAGGGCGATCTCCATGGTCGCATCCGGGGCGAACAGATCCGCCATTTCGTTCCACATCGCCTGATCGAGGTAATAGCCGTAAGCCCGCTGCAGCCGTTTCACCGCTTTCGCATCCTCGATGCGATCGGCTTCGGCCTCGAGCCGTGCAAGCTGCGCCCTGAATTCGGCGGTTTCTTTCACTCCGGTGCCCATGCCGGGTTTTTCGGGTTTACAGGCGAGCATTGGAACGAGAATGAGGAAGGCCGTTCTCGTGAGGAAGCGGACGCCTCTCATGGCCCCACCCCCGGCTCCCTTTCGGCTTTCGGGATTCTGATCCGCCCCCTTCTTCCGCATGACCTTCCTCCTCGGGTTCGAAGTGTACAAGTTTTTTGCCCGGCGAAGCCGCCGCCGTGGGATGCCGGCCGAATTCCGAATCGTTCCCCGCGATTATGCCGGATCTATAGTGATATGAGGATGATAGGCCAATTCGAGCCATAAACGGCCATATGGGAAACCACCCACGACAAATTGTCCGGCTTGCGCGGATCGGTGAAACAAAGGCCCTTTCTCAGAACGAGCGCACCCATCCGTGGATTCCCGGCAAACTCCGGCTTCCGGTAGTGCGCCATTATGCAAACGTCAGGAATTCTATTCGATTTTCCGAGGCATTTTAACGCAGATCGGTGAGGAAACCACGAGCAATTATCACACGTCGGCAGTATCCTCATCCGCCCACCGCACCGGGGACACACAAGCAAATCCGATTCGAACGCCCCGGCCATTAATTGGGCCCAGGCGTAGTTCCTCGCGCGCCTCCCTCTGAGCCAAATTATCTCGCGCACAGGAATCGAGCAGGCGATACAAGGGGCCGCCCTCAGACGCTTCCGGCTGCGAACACCAATGGAGTCTTGCGGATACAGCTATTCGCCGTCATATAATGACGGGAAACAGGGCGCCGCCGATGCGTGCGGTTTCCTGCCCCTATGGCATCGCTCATAATACCGGGGCAAGCAGAGGACTGAATAATGCGGATTCCTGCCCGATTCCAGCCGGGTTCCGGCTCACGCAACCGCGGTCGGACCGAAAGCGCGCCGCAGGAGAGTTGGCAAAAGTGCGCTGCGCCGCTATCATTGACGGGATCAGGAGGGTTGCGGGATGACCGGGACGATCGGAATCATAGGCGCCGGGCCCGTCGGGGGGATTTTGGCGGCGCATCTCTCCGCGGCGGGGCATACCGTCGTGCTGGTGGACGCCTGGCGGGAGCATATCGAAAAGATCCGCTCCGAGGGGCTGCGCATCACGGGCAAAGACCGCATCACCGCGAGGCCGGCGCGCCTGCTGGCCTCGGTCGGCGAACTGGACGTCCACGCCCCGGAATTTGTTTTCGTCTGTACTAAGGCCTGCGATCTTGATAATGTCCTTCGGGGCATGAGCGGCGCCCTGGAGCGATCGGACGCCGTTTTCGTCTCGTTTCAGAACGGCATCGACACCGAGCAGGTGCTCGCGGCGCGGATGGATCGGCGCCGGGTGATGCGCGGCGTCGTCAGCTATGCCGGCGTCCTGACCGGTCCCGGGGAGATTCGCACCAGTTTCTTCACTCCGCCCAACTACCTCGGCTGGCTGGACGAACGCGGTGCGGAATCCTGCAGGAAAGCCGCCGCCGTGCTGACGGAAGCCGGTCTGGCGACGGAAGCGACCGGGGACATCGGACGCTATGTCTGGAGAAAAGCGATCCTGAACAGCTGCACCATGTCGATCGCGGCCATCACCGGCATGACCATGCAGGAGATGGTCGAGTTCCCCGCGACGGCGGACCTGGTCGAGCTTCTGCTGCAGGAGTCCGTCGCCGTGGCGGCGGCGTACGGATATGATTACGGCCCGGGATTCGTGCAGTCGGTGCGGGATTTCAACAACCGCGCCGGGCACCACAAGCCGTCGATGCGGGCCGACATCGAGAACGGGCGCCGGACGGAAAACCCGTTTCTCATTCGCCGCATCGCGGACTATGCCGAGCGGAAAGGCGTTCCGGCGCCGCTGCACCGGACCGTCGCGAATCTCATCGATGCGCTCGAGACCAAGGCCCTGGAGTGCAGGCGATCGCCGGGTGGGCCGGCGCAGTCCCCGCCGGGGAGCGGGAAATAGGGCTGGAAACCGAAAACGATTCACTTTGAACACAGGAGCCGGGAATTGAGCACCGAAAAACCGAAAGCGACATTCAAGAAAATCCACGCCACAGACAGGATGAAAGTCATCATGGAGCAGCATTTTCGCGAGCTCGATGAGGCCGCCAAAACCGGGAGCCGGAAGATCGCCTGGTGCACCAGCGTCGGCCCGGCGGAGCTGCTGCGCGCCGCCGGTTTCCTGGTCTTTTTCCCCGAAAACCACGGCGCCATGCTCGGGTCCACCCGCATGGCCACCGACCTGATCCCGCTGGCGAACGCCATCGGCTATTCGCCCGACATCTGCTCCTACCTGACGGCCGACATCGGCTCGTACCTCAAGGGCTCCAGCCCGATCAGCAAGGCGTACCCCGGAGTCAGCGGCCCGCCGCGCCCCGACATCCTGGTCTACAATACCAACCAGTGCCGCGACGTGCACGACTGGTTCAACTTCTACGGGCGGGAATTCAACGTCCCCGTGATCGGCGTCCAGACCCACCGCGGCGTGGGCGAAATCACGAAGGCGCACGTCGACTCCATCTCGACGCAGATCCAGGCGCTCGTCCCGACGCTGGAAGAGGTCTCGGGCAAAAAGCTGGACTTCGACGAGTTCAAACGGATCGTGGGCCTCTCGCGCCAGTGCACGGACCTGTGGAAAGAGGTGCTCGAGATCGCCTCGAACGTCCCCTCCCCGCTGACGTTTTTCGACGGAACGATCCAGATGGGCCCGGCCGTGGTCCTGCGCGGGGAGCAGCGCGCGGTCGACTACTACAAGGAGCTCCTGGCGGAACTGAAGCAGCGGGTGCAGGACGGGGTCGCCGCGATCGACGACGAACGGTTCCGGCTTTACTGGGAAGGCATGCCGGTCTGGGGCAAACTGCGCGAATTGTCCACGCAGTTCGCCGAACTGAACACCTGCGTGCTCGCCTCGACGTACTGCAGCAGCTGGGTGTTCCCCGCCCTGGACCCGGACGACCCGTTCGACAGCATGGCGCGCGCCTATATCGAACTGTTCATCGTGCGCGACGAGAACTTCAAGGAGCGGTACTTCGAAAACCAGATCCGGAAATACAGGATCGACGGCATGATCTTCCACGACGCCAAGACCTGCCCGAACAACTCCAACAACCGGTATGGCATGCCGGAGCGCCTGACGCAAAAATACGACATGCCGATGCTCGTGGTCCACGGCGACCTGAACGACCTGCGCTGCTACTCGGAAGAGCAGACGCGCACGAACATCGAGGCCTTCATCGAGCAGCTGTCGGAGAAGAAGGGCAAGTGAGCCAGAACGATTATTTCGGCGGGGTGGACATCGGGGCTTCGGCCACCAAGGTCGCGATCCTCGACGCGAACCGCGGGCTGGCCGCTTCCGATGTCCGCAAGACCGGCGTCAACTTCGAAACCTGCGCGCGGGAGGCCATGGAGGCCGCGCTGCAGTCCTGCGGGCGGAAGCTCGAGGACCTCACGCGCGTGTTTTCCACGGGGTACGGGCGCCACAACGTGGCGTTCGCCCACGGGACCAAGACGGAAATCGCCTGCCACGCCCGCGCCGCGCACCATTTTTTCCCGCGGCGCGTCACGATCGTCGACGTGGGCGGCCAGGACAACAAGATCATCCACATCGACGCCGACGGCCGGCGCGAGAGCTTCAAGATGAACCGGAAATGCGCCGCGGGGACGGGGGCCTTTCTCGAGGAAGTGGCGCAGCGCATGGACGTGCCGATGGACCGGCTGGACCCGCTGGCGCGCGAGGCCACCGAAATCGTGCACATGGGCAGCTACTGCACCGTGTTCACCAAGACGGAGATCCTGGCCCACCTGAGAGCCGGGAAGAAGGTGCCCGAGATCGTGGCCGGCCTCATCGAGTCGGTGGTCAAGCGCATCATCGAAATGAATCCCCTGACGGGCGAAGTCGTGGTCAGCGGCGGCGTGGTCGCCCACAACCCGATCCTCGCGGAGATGCTGGCCCGGCACCTCGGCCACCCCGTGCACATCCTGCCGCACGCGCAGCTCGCCGGCGCCATAGGCGCCGCCCTGTTCGCCTCGGAAGAGCCGCAATAAAAAAAGAGCGCCACGGATTCCGCGGAACCCGTGGCGCCGTCTTTTCCGTCCGCCCCTCTTCCGATTCAGGGGAGCCTTCGAACCATCATCCTATTCGAGGTAGGACACCGGCGCGAGGCCGAACTTCTTTGCGTAATCCTCGAGCATCTTGATTTCGCCCTCGTCGATCGTGACGCCTTCCGCCATCGATTTTGCCTTGCGCTCCACTTCCTTTTCCCCGTGGATGTAAATCCGGTCGTGGCCTTCCGCCTTGGCGCTGTTGCGCACGCCTTCGAGGATCTCCTCGACGTGGGCCTCGATCTCCTTGGGATTGCCGAAAAGATCCGTGCGCATGACCATGAAGAACTGGGCGATCCGCGCGCCGCCGTTCTTGACGAAGGTGTCGCGGCTCCAGGCGCCCATGGACATGCCGGCCGAGAGGAGGTCTACGAACAGGCCGAGGCCGTATCCCTTGTGGCCGCCCAGTTCCTCCGTGTTGCCGCCGAGGAACAGGTGCCCGCCCGTCTTCTTCTCGCGGTAGATCTTCTGGAAGGCATGGACGTCGGTCGTATCCTTGCCCTCCGCGTCGACGCACCACCCGAGCGGCATGGCCTTGTCCAGGCGCTCGTACACTTCCACCTTCCCGTGGGCGGCCGTCGTGGTGGCCATGTCCAGGATGAAGGGGACCTTGCCGGACGAAGGAATGGCGAAGCAGATGGGATTGGTCCCCAGGATGCGGTCCTTGCCGAAGAGGACGATGGAGCAGATGCGGGTGTTGCAGCAGGACATGCCGATATACCCCTCCGCGGCCGCCTTCTCTCCCCAGAGCGCCGCCATCCCGTAGTGGTTCGAGTTGCGGACCGAGGCGAAGCCGGCGCCCGCCGTCCTCGCCTTGTCGAGCGCGCGCTTCATGGCGAAATCGGCGACGTACGCCCCGACTCCGTGGTGCCCGTCGACGACGACGGACAGCGGGGTCTCGTGCACGACCTCGGGTTCCGCGGCCGGGATGTTGAAGCCGTTCTTGATGTTCGATTCGTAAAACTCCAGCCGGCCCACTCCGTGGGAATTGACGCCGCGGGCATCCGCTTCCACGAGCGCCCAGGCCGTGATGTCCGCCTGCGCCTTCGGGTATCCCAGCTTTTGCAGGATCTGGACCGTGTATGCTGTCAGTGCTTCGTATTTGACCTTAGCTTCGTTCATAATTCTCCTTGATGAGTTTCATTTTTGCTTCAGCTTGGGAAGCGCGCTCGAACCCTGGGGCATCAGGTAGATCGTCTGGTTTCGCCCGCCCTCCCGGAAAGCCGTTTCGAGGGCTTCGTCGACTGTCTTGGCTGTCCGGAACCGGGTTCTCGCCAGCAGCGCAGGATCTCCGTTCCCCACGATGATGATGTTCCATCGTTCTGCGGCCGTGCACATGTAGTAGCTCACATACTTTGGAACCGTGAAAAGCTTGCGAACCTCCCGCTCCCGCTCCGCGTTCGTTTCGCACTCCAGAAAAATCGTGTTCGCATCCGGCGGCCCGATGCCTTCCGTGCAGTCGCTCAGGATGATGATCCAGCCGCCGGGCTTCGTCGCGGCCTGCGTGTGGTAGATGCCCTTGCCGGTCTGGCACACGTCGATGTCCTTCGGGTAACCGCCCTGGGACGAGATGGTGATGTCGGCCAGCTCCGCAATGGGCACCTCGTAGAGCTCGTCGACGATGTCGCGGCCCGCGTCGTGGGCGGCGATGCAGTCGCCGCAGACGGCGCGGGCGATCTTGCCGTCGTGCCCCATGATCACGTTGAACAGGAACGTCGGCTTGACGATGGCGGCGACCTCGAGCATGTCCTCGTGGATCGGGTTGTCGCGGATGTTGCCGCTCGCGACCTCGCGGCGCTGCCGGCCCTGAGCGTCCATCGTCATCATGTGGTTCTTCTGGATGGAATCGATCGAGGAAATGCCGGGCAGGATCGACTTCTTGCCGCCGGCGTACCCCACCCACGGGTGATAGGTGCAGCAGCCCGTCAGCACCAGGCGGTCCGCTTCGGCCGCGACCCTGTTGATGATGACCGGGGTGCCGCGGCTCGTCGTCCCCATCGGCACCAGGTTTTCCTTGTCCAGGCAATCGTGGTCGGTGATGCGGAACCGCTTCACGAGTTCGGGCCCGAGCAGCGTCGCGTGCTCTTCCGGAGAGTGTTTGCGGTGGTATCCGAGGGCGCTCAGGAAGCGGATGTCCTTGTCCGCGACGCCGGCGTCGTTCAGTTCCTTCACGATATGCGGGAGGTAGACGGCCATCCGCTGCCACGCGCGGGTGATATCCGAGACGACGACGCAGACGGTCTCGCCGGGCTTGACGAGCTCCCGGAGACGCGGCGAGCCGATCGGGCGGGCCAGGGCGTCCGCGACGACTTCGTCCTCGGTCCTGGAGGGCGCGGGAACTTCCTTGACGATCATTCCGAGAAAATTTTCCTCCGGGACCGACACGTCCACATATCCGGCGCCGAGCTTCATCTTCACTGTTTTCATGGATATGCTCCCTCCCCGGCGGCCCCCGCCTCCCGAAAAACACCTCGAGCCGACACGGGTGCCGCCTGGCTGCGGGGTGTTTCTCAAAAGTCCGTGGAGGTTTTGGCGGCCGCTGGCGGATCCAAGGAACCCTTCACAATCGAACATTATACCGGATAGACGCCTTCCCAATAGAGGAAAAAGGCGATACGGGTGACTGTCCGGTGTTCCCGTGGTATATTGGCCGCTTCGAAGGGCGGTGCACGCGGGGACCGCCGGGGGGGATGCCATGCCGGAAGGGCCATTGTCGGGAATCAAGGTGATCGAAATTACCACGTTTCAGCAGGGACCGGTGGCCGGGATGCGGCTGGCCGATCTCGGGGCCGACGTCATCAAGATCGAGCCGAAGGACGGGGATCCGGCCCGGCGCCACATGAGGACCATCGAAGCGGAATTCCACGTCAAGGGCGACAACTATTACTTCGAGCACGCCAACCGCAACAAGCGGGGCATCGTGCTGGACATGAAAAAGGAACAGGGCATGGAGGTATTCCTCCGGCTCATCGATTCCGCCGACGTTTTTTTGAATAACATGAGCATCGGCGCCCCCCTTCGGCTCGGCATCGGGCCCGAGGCGCTCCTGGCCCGCAACCCGAGACTCATCTACGCCCAGGCCTCCGGCTGGGGACGGAAGGGCCCCATCGCCAACAGCCTGTCTTTCGATTACACCGGGATCGCGCGGTCCGGGCTCATGATGGCGGCCGGGGAGGACAAGACCCCGCCCTGCATGATGCTGCCCGGGCTGGGAGACGAGCTGGGAGGGCTGATGTGCGCGTGGGGCGTGACGCTGGCGCTGTTTGCGCGCGAAAAGACCGGCAGGGGCCAGCGGGTCGACACGTCGCTCATGGGCAGCGTGGTCGCGATGCTGGGCCACCTCATCTCCGGGACCGCGATGCTGCGGCAGGAGTTCCCGCGGTTCGTCCGGAAGGACATGGGCAACGTCATGTACAACCATTACTGCTGCAGGGACGGCAAGTGGCTCGCCATCGCCCATCTCGACCCGGACCGCTGGTGGGCCAGGGTGTGCGGCGCGCTCGGCCTCGAGAAGCTGATCGACGACCCGAAATACAGCACATTCGCCGCGCGGTCCGAAAACCGCAGGGAACTGATCGCCGTCTTCGACGGCGTCTTCGCCGCCAAAACGCGCGACGAGTGGATGAAGATCCTCGAAGAGAACGGCTGCATCTTCACGCCGATCCAGGGCATCCCCGAAGTGGTCGAAGACCCGCAGCTGCTGGCGAACAACTACGTGATCGAAATCGACCACCCGACCTACGGCCACACCAAAACGATGGGCTTCCCGTGGGATCTCAGCGAGACGCCGGCTTCCTGGAAAAGAAGGGCGCCGAAACTCGGCGAGCACACCGATGAGGTGCTGCTGGAAGCAGGCTACAGCCGCGAAGAGGTGGCAAAGCTGCGGGAAGAAGGAGCCATCCAGTAATCGCCTTTCCGCGGCGCCGGAGCCCCGGCAACCGGGAATCCGGAACCGGATCCGCTGCCGTGCAGTCTTTCGCGATTCCGGCCCCGGCGCCGGAACCGCTTCGATTCTGGTTCATATTAATAAGGAGACAACGCATGCTTGATTCCCTGTTCCGGCCCCGCGGCGTCGCCGTGATCGGCGCCTCCAACAACACTTTCTCCATCGGAAACCGCGTCGTGAAGAACCTGATAGACCACAACTTCAGGGGCGGGATCTACCCGGTCCACCCGAAGGAATCCGAGATCCTCGGCCTGAAGGCCTACCCCAGCATCCTGGACGTACCCGGGCCGGTGGACATCGCCAGCATCGTGGTCAAGAACACCATGGTGCCGCAGGTGGTCGAGGATTGCGGCAGGAAGGGCGTCAGGTTCGTCATCATCCACACCGCGGGATTCAGCGAGATGGGGGAGGAGGGCGCCAGGCTCCAGGACGCCCTGCTCGATGCCGCCCGCCGCTACGGCGTGCGTGTCTACGGCCCCAACAGCCAGGGGATCATGAATTCCGACCCGGACGTTTCCGTGTATGCGAACTTCACGTTCACGCCGATGCGGCCGGGCCATGCCTCCATCCTGGCCCAGAGCGGCGGCGTCGCGGAACTGCTCAACCTGAACCTGCGCAAGATGGGCTCCGGCTTCCGCATGTACGCCTCCCACGGCAACGCCACCGACGTCAACACCAACGAGCTGCTGGAATACTTCGGCAACGACCCGGGGACGCGCACCATCCTCATGCACATCGAGAGCATGAAGGACACGCCCGCGTTCATCGAACACTGCCGGCGCATCGCCCGGGGGAAATCCATCCTCGCGATCCGCACCGGACGCACCGCGGCCGCGGCCAAGGCGGTCAGCTCGCACACGGGCTCGCTCATGCAGCAGGATTCGCTCACCGACACGGTATTCGAGCGCGCGGGCGTGATGCGCTTCGACACGACCGAAGCGATGATTTCGGCGGCCTACGCCTTTGCGACGCAGCCGGTGCCGGCCGGGCCGAATGTCGGCATCATCGCCAACGCCGGCGGGCCGGGCATCATGTGCGTGGACGAGTGCGTCGGAAACGGGCTTTCGCTCGCCAGATTCACCGACGAGACCAAGACCAGGCTGCGCGCCGGCCTGATTCCCGAATCCTATGTCGAGAATCCCGTCGACGTGGCGGCGACGGCCAACGCCGATCATTTCGGCCTCGCCATCCGCTGCCTGAACGAGGATCCCGGCGTCGACTCCATCCTCATCCCCATGGTGACGCCGTTCTTCGTCGACTGCGAAGCCATCGCGCGGAGGATCGCCGAAACGGCCAAAACGGCCACCAAACCCATCATCGCGGTGGTGATGACCAACGAAAACTGGGCCGGCACGGTCGAGATCATCAAGGGCGCCGGCATCCCCGTGTTCGATTTCCCGGAAACGGGCGCGCGCGTGCTGGCGGCCATGGCCCGCTACAGCGAGATCCGGAAGCGCCTGGAAGAGCCGGCGGCGGCGGCGGCTGGCAGGAAGGCCAAGGCAAAGGAAATCCTGGCCGGCGCCGGCGAAGGATTCATCCCGCAGGCGGCCGCCTTCAAGGTGCTGGAGGCGTACGGCATCCCCGTTGCCCGGACGATGGATATCGCCGCCGCGGAACTGCCGCGCCGGATGCGGTACCCCGTCGCGCTGAAAGTGGACAGCGCCGAAGTCGTCCACAAGAGCGATTCGGGCGGCGTCGTGCTGGATATCACGCGCAAGACCGGGTTGCAGAAGGCGATGGCGGAAATGTCCGGCCGCTTCCCCGGGGAGCGCTTCGTCGTGCAGGAGCAATGCGCGAAAGGGACCGAAGTCATCGTGGGCTTCAAGCGCGAAAAGGGCGTGGGCCCCGTCCTGATGTTCGGGATGGGCGGCGTCCGGGTCGAGGCGCTCAAGGACGTTTCCTTCCGGATGGCCCCGCTGTCGGAAGCCGGCGCGGCGCGCATGGTGCGCGGAATCCGTTCCTACCCGCTGCTCGCGGCGGCGCGCAACATCCCGGGCGCGGATATCGCGGCCATCGAGAAACTGCTGATCTCCGTCTCGCAATTGGCCCTGGACCTGCCTGAAGTCGCCGAGATGGACCTGAATCCGGCCATCGTCTACCCGGAGGGCCAGGGGATCAAGGTGGTCGACGTCAGAATCAGGAAACAGTAGGCTTTCCGCCTTCCCCAATCCATCGGGGCCGGGGTCGGAATCGGTATCGGAATCGAGTGGACATTTCATCCGACTGGATTTCTCCGCCGCGTCCGGCTCCCGGCCCCATTTTTTCTCATCTCCCTCTTTCCTGTTAACCTCCCTCGTCCTCTCTTCGTTATAGAAGCAAAACCGGAGAGAAACAACGTCCCGGCGGGCGCGAAGCCTGCCGGGGCCTATCGGGGAGGAACGTATGGAAAACCTGTTCAGAGAGGACATTCTGGTTCCGCTCGCACTGTTCGCGATGGTCGTGCTCCTGGTATGGATCGGCTACAAATCGAAGAAGACCCGGTTCCAGGAACAGGCGGAGGTTCGCAAGCGGCTGCTGGACAAATTCAGCTCCGCACAGGAGCTGACCGAGTTTCTGGCTACCCCTCAGGGCCAGGGCTTCCTGAAGGACCAGGAGGCGGGGCAGCGGTCGCCGAAGTCCCGCGTCGTCCACGGGATCTGCTGGGGCATTGTCCTGGTGATGCTGGGGATCGCGTTCTTCGGACTGATGCTCGTGGAGTATGAACTCATTTATCCGGCCATTATCCTGAGCGCGCTGGGCATCGGCATTCTCGTGGCGGCCGGAATCTCCTATCGCCTGTATAAAAAGTGGAACATGATGCAATAAGGGACCATAGTAACAGTAACGCTGCCCGGCTTTCGGTCCGGGCGGAGGAAGCATTCATCGATGTTTCGCGATGCCGCATCGCTGCCCGGCTTTTTCCCGAACGAGGCGCCGGCGTGCCCGGCGCCGGGAGTGTGCATGGACGAGGAGGCCTTCGGCGTTCTCTACCGTTCCATCGCGCCGGCGCTCCAGGGATATATCCGCAAGGCCTGCGGCAGTGCGGTGCAGGCGGAGGATTTTCTCCAGGAGACGTTCTACCGCTTCCTCCGGGCGCGCCTGCCGGAGATGAATCCCCAGCAGACGAAATCCTACCTCTTCAAGATCGCGACTTCGCTGCTCGTGGACCAGTGGCGGCGCGAGAAGCGCGAAAAATTCTGGCAGCGCGTCTGGGGTCCCCCCGAAACCGTGCGGGACGAACAGCCGGGCGACGCCGTGCAGGCCCTGTCCGCGCTGAAACCCGCGGAGCGGGCCCTGCTATGGCTCGCCTACGTGGAGGGATTCAGCCACGCGGAAATCGCCGCCACGCTCGACATCCGGGAGAAAAGCATTCGCGTGCTGCTGTTCCGGGCGCGCAAAAATCTGGCGCGCGTCCTGGGACGACGGGAAGGCGCGCAGGGAGCGAAGTCATGAATCGGCGTTTCTGCCCTTATGAGGAAAAAGCAACCCGGGCGGCGCGAACGGGCGAATGGGAGGATTCCCTCCGGGCGCACGTCCTGCAGTGCGCACTCTGCGGCGAAGCCGCCTTCATCGCGGAACGGGTGCGGCAGCTGGCGGCGGCCGATACGGCAGGCGCCGTGCTGCCCGATCCGGGACAGGTGTTTCTGCATGCGCGAATGGCCTCCGTCCAGGAGGCGCAGGAAAGGGCGCTGCGGCCGCTGGCGATCGCCGAACTCGCCATCCGGATCGCGCTCCTGGCGGCGGCGGCCGGGGGAAGCCTGTGGGCCTGGTTCGGACTGCGGTCGATGGCCGCGGGACTGCAGGCGGCGGCGCCGTTCGTGCCGCTGTCCCTGCCGATTGCGGCGGCCGCATTGATACCCTGCGGGATCGCGATCCTGGGCGCCCGGCTGCTGCAGCCGGTGCTGCTCGGCGAATAGCCGGCGGAAGCCGCCTCACCCGAATCTTTTTCCAAACTAATTTTTATCGATATTCGTATAGCACACCATCGGGCCCAGATGCACCGCGGGCCGGGAGAGGATGCATGGCCAGGAAACGCGTTTTCACTTTCACCTTCTTATCCATCGTGGCGACCCTGCTGGTTCTCGGCGGGTACTGGGTCTTCGGGGCGCTGTTCTCCGTCGACAAGAGCATCCCCGCCGAAAAAATCGCCAGGGTCGAAAAGGGATCGATCGCCAGGTCCGTCGTGGCTACCGGAAAAGTCGAACCCCTTTCCAAGGTCGACATCAAGTCCAAGGCCAGCGGTCTCATCAAATACATCTACGTGCATGCCGGCGACCGGGTGCTGGAGGGGCAGTTGCTCGTCGAGCTGGATAAGGAGACGCTGGAAGCCCAGATGAAGGAGGCGAGGGCCGTCCTGGAATCCGCGGAAAGCAATCTGCGGGAGACGGAATCCCAGGGGAAGATGCTCCAGGCCAGTCTCCGGAAAGCCCAGCTGGAGGCGGAGAACCGGGATTACGAATTCGCCCGGGCGGAGCACAACCGGCAGCAGGAGCTTTTCCGCCAGGGACTCATCTCCAGATCCGACATCGACGGCATGGGCCAGAGGATGCAGTCGGCCGAGGTCGCGCAGAAGGCCCTGAAGGCAGCCGTCGGCGTGCGCGAAGCGGAGATCGAACAGAACCAGCGCGCGGTCGAGAAGGCCCGCGCCGCCGTGGGGCAGGCCCAGGCGCAATACGAGCGGGTGGAGGAGAACCTGAAATACGCGTCGATCCGGTCGCCGATCGCCGGCGTCGTGCTGAGCCGCGAAGTGGAGGTGGGCGACGCGGTCTCCTCGATCCTGCAGCTCGGGTCCAATGCGACGCTGATCATGACGCTGGGCGACGTGCGGGAACTCTACGTCAAGGGACGGGTCGACGAGACCGATATCGGGCTGGTCCGCCTGGATCAGCCCGTGCGGATCACGGTGGACGCCTACAAGAACCGGGCTTTTCAGGGGCGCGTGACCCGGATCGCGCCCATGGGCGTCGAACAGGACAACGTCACGCGCTTCGAAGTGCGCGTGTCCATCCTGAACGACCTCGATCGGCTGAAGGCGAACATGAGCGCCAACGCCGAAATCATTCTCGAAGAACATCACGGGGTTCTGCTGGTGCCCGAGAGCGCCCTGATCTACAACGAGAAGCGGGAGACCTTCGTCGAGCTGCCCGACCCGTCCGCGAAGACGGGGCGGCGCCAGGTCCCGATCCGGGTCGGGATCGGCAACGGCGCCAGGACCGAAGTGCTCTCGGGCCTGAAGCTCGACGAACAGGTCGTAGTCCAATAATCCGCGCAGGGCGCCTCGATGCGCCGCTTCCGGGGCTGCCCGTTGCGCGCCGGCTGCCGGACCCTCACACGGAGTTCCGTCATGGGATTGCTTCAACAGACCTGGATGCACCTGACCGCGAACAAGACCCGTTCGTTCCTCAGCATGTTCGGAATCGCGTGGGGATTGATCTGCCTCATCCTGATGACGTCCATGGGGGAGGGGCTGTGGGTCGCCCAGGAGCGCAAGACGCGGGCCCTTGGCCAGAACATCCTGATCGTTTGGGGAGGGATGACGAGCAAGGGCAGGGAAGGGGTGCGGCCGGGACGGACCATCCGCCTGACCCTGGACGACTATCTTCTCCTGAAGCGCGATGCCGGACACCTGCGGCGGCTCAGTCCCGAGATTCAACGGAGGCTGACGGCGGGCTCGCGCATCAATAACGGGGCATTCAGCACGCACGGCGTCTATCCGGACTATATGCAGATGCGGACCATCGAGGTAGTGCCCGGGGGAAGGCAGATCAACGACGCGGACAACGAGGGCGCGCGGCGCGTCTGCATCCTCGGGGACGAGGTGCGCGATCAGCTGTTCGGCAGCCAAAAGGCCGTCGGGCAGACGATACGGATCGGCGGGTATCCCTACCTCGTCATCGGGGAACTGGTCCCCAAAGACCAGAATTCCAACTACAGCGGACCGGATAAAAGCAAGATCTTCGTTCCATTCCATGCCATGAACCGGGATTTCCCCATTCCTACCGCGGTGTACGGCAAGAGGGAGCTCTCCAACATGATCCTGCAGCCGCACGACGAGAGCCTGGGGGAGGCGGCCGAATTCCAGGTCCGGAAGATCCTGGCGGAAGAAAAAGGATTTGATCCGCTCGATCTGGACGCGCTGGGCATCTGGAATACCGTCCAGCAGGCGAAATTCGTCAGGAAGATCTTCGATTCGCTCAGCATATTCCTCGGCGTCGTCGCCATCATCACGCTGATCCTCGGCGGCGTCGGGGTGATGAACATCATGCTGCTGTCCGTCGGCGAGCGCACGCGGGAGATCGGCGTATGCAAGGCCGTGGGCGCCACCACGCGGCGGATCCTGCTGCAGTTCTTTGCCGAATCGATGCTGCTGACGCTCCTGGCGGGAGCGGCCGGCATCGCGATCGGATGGGGGATCTGCGCCGGGATCAACCGGCTCCCCCCGATCGATTTCTTCGCCGGCATGATCGTGACGCCGGCGGTCGGCCTGGTGGCGTGCGGCTTTCTGATCCTGGTCGGCGTGCTGTCGAGCCTCTATCCGGCCTTCATGGCGGCGGTCGTGGATCCGATCGAGGCGCTGAGGCACGAGTGATTCGCGATCGGGCGCGCGCGGCCGGCAGGCCGCGGCGGGTCCCGGTCGATGGGGACGCGATGTTTTTTGAAATCGTGAAACGCGTAGTCGAAAACCTGAGAACGTACGGCAAGCGGTCCGTAATGACGGTCATCGGAATCACGTGGGGAATCGCGTCCTACATCCTTCTCATGGCCTATGGAGACGATTTCCACCGGGCCATGCTCCTCGGCATGAAGTATTTCGGCGACAACGTCGTCGTGACCTGGAACGGCCAGACGTCCCTGCAGGCCGGCGGCGGGCGCGCGGGCCGCATCGTGCGTACGCGGCCGGAAGACGCGGACGCCGTCCGGCAGCGCTGCACGCTGGTAAAGCGGGTCAGCCCGGAAATCTACGAGGAGATGCAGCTGCGCTGGGGAGACCGGCTGACGATGGGCGGCATCCGCGCGGTCAACGACGAGTACGGGCCCATGCGGGGCATGTTCATGGGCGAAGGGCGATTCCTCAGCGCGGAGGATGTCGCCTCCATGCGCCGCGTCGTCGTGCTCGGATACGACCTGAAGAAAAAGCTGTTCAGCCGGGCGCCGGCGCTGGGCCAGGACATTTTCATCAACGGGATGCGTTTTTCCGTCATCGGAGTGCTGCGGAAAAAGATCTCGCTGTCGAGCTATTTCTCGAGCGACGATTCCTGCGCCCTCATCCCGATTCCGGTGATGGGCATGATGCGGGACATCCGCACCAACAGCGTCCTGGTGTTCCAGCCGGTGAGCGGCGCCATGGAAGGCGCGGCGGTCCGGCAGGTCCGGCAGGTGCTCGGCGACATTCACAAATTCAACCCGGCGGACGAGAAGGCGCTGCTCATGCACACCTCCGGCGAGGGATTCGCCATCGTCAACGGCCTCGCGGCGGCGATCAAGGGCCTGCTGCGCGGGATCGGGCTGCTGACGCTGGCCGTCGCCGGGGTGGGCATCATGAACATCATGCTCTTCTGCGTCCAGGAACGTACGCACGAAATCGGCGTGCTGAAGGCCCTGGGGGCGCGCAGGCGGCACATCCGGCTTCAGTTTCTGGGGGAGGCGCTGGCGCTGTCGATCGCGGGCGGGCTGCTGGGCTATGTCCTCGCGGTGCTGCTCGCCCACTGGATCGGCGTGATCCCGTTCCTGGGCCCGCTGTTCGAAGATACCAGCGGGCAGGGGGATATCCACCTGGTCGTGAATACGCGCGTGTTCCTGGTTTCCTTCGCGACGTTCATCGTAATCGGGCTCCTGTCGGGGACGTGGCCCGCGGTCAAGGCCTCGCGCCTCGATCCGGTCGAATCCCTCCGGTCGGAATGAACGGGCTCCGGTTGCGCCGGATCAATTTTCCTTCAGGGTGAACTGCAGCAGCAGCGTGCGCTGGATGGCGGAAAAATTGTTGTCGGACATGAGGGTCAGCACCGTCTCCCCGGAGCGGGAGCGGGTTACGCTGATGGCCTCCATGTTGTCGATCTCGTAGCGCACGCCGGTTTCGATGACGGTGGGCCCGTCGACCAGGGCCCCCGGCCGGATGTCGGCCTGCCGGAGGCGGCGGAGGCGCATCGATACCCCGCGCTCCAGCGAGTACTGCCGCTCCAGGATGAGGATGTCGCCTCCCGGGAGAATCGCCGCGTCGCTGGTGGAGTACCCGTCGGACCGGCGCACGGAAAACACTCCCGGAGTCTTTCCCCCGATTAAAAACGCCTTGAGGTTCCCTTCGGCCGTCAGGCCCTGCTCGGAGAATCCGATCAGGGTTCCCGCCAGGGGCTGCGTCGCGGGCACGAAGACCATTCCCTCCAGTCCCTGGTTGAACGGCAGGTCCTTCAGTTCCGGCGGGGCGGGAACGGGCCGGGGATTCGAGGGGAAACCTTTCCAGTCGAAATCGAAGCGGAAAATATCGTGCGTGCGTTCCAGGCCGACATAAAGCGCGTTACCGTCGAGCGTGAACGACTCGGTGTCCCACCGGGGTGCGGGCTTGCCCTCGTGGTCCAGGACCGGAATCGAGGACGCGTCGGCGATGCCGACGGGGCGGTCCGCTTCGTAGACGACGCGTCCGCGCACCCAGTAGGCGCGGTCGGAAAGCGCGAGGAACCGCTCCCCGTCGGGGTGAAGCAGCAGCGCGGACAGCCCGCCGAAAGACTTGCTCTCCGAAGAGAGGTCCAGGCCGCCCCGGAATTCAAGCGAACCGAAGCACCGGAGAGAAGGGTCTTCGGGATTCAGGCACGCAATCGCCTTCGCATCGATCCGGATGGCGACCGGCTGCTCCGGCAGCGCGGTTTGTGCGGAGGCAAAGGAAAGCACCGCAAAGAGCATCGGAATAAGGATTCCAATGGGGCGCATCATAGAATTGCCGTAACGATCGAAATGGGCGATACCTGCCGAACGGCTCAGAGTATACCTTAGTATGGATTCCAGATTCCAGATTCCAGATTCCAGATTCCAGATTCCGGACTCGGGTTTCGCAAAAAGCGCGATCGATACCGGATTGTGTGGGTGCGCCTGGAATCCAGGCGGGCGGGGAGCAATAACGTTGGGAACCAGGGCGGCAACGCTGTAGAATTCGATACCATGGACAGCATATGGAAGGACCATGGCGGGCGAAGCGGCCGGGTGCAAAATCGGCGGTTCGTCCGGGGGGCGGCCACGGTCGCGATTTGTCTGGCGCTGTGCTGCGGATTCGGGGCGGCGGCGGAAGATGCGGCAATTTCGTTCGTTCACCGGCAGCGATCGCTTCAGCCGGGAGAGGTAATCCTGGTCGAAGCCAGGAGCCGGCAGCCCCTTAAGAGATTAAAAATCAAGGTGTTCCAGCGCGAGTTCCCGGCGTATGGCGCAGAGGGAGGCCGGGTGTGGACGGGGCTGGTGGGTATCGGTCTTGAGACGCGGCCGGGCTCGCACCCCATCGTGCTAACCGGCGAGAGCCTGGCCGGGAAGACGCTGGCGGCACGAAAGGTACTGAAGGTGCTGTCCAAGAAATTCGCGGCACGCGAGCTCGCGGTGGAGCCGAAATATGTGACGCCTCCCCCGGAGGTGGCGCGGCGGATCGAGGAGGAAAGCAAAAGGGTCAACGCCATTTTCGCCGTCGTCACGCCCGAAAGGTACTGGGGCGGTTCCTTCGGGCGGCCCGTGCCGGGGGAAGTGATCAGCACTTTCGGCAAGAGGAGCGTGTTCAACAGGCAGCCGCGCAGCCCGCATTCGGGGGTGGACTTCCGGGGCGCCGTCGGCACGCCCATCCGGTCCCCGAACGGCGGGAGGGTCGTGCTGGCCTCCGATCTCTACTTCTCGGGGAACACCGTCATCCTCGATCACGGCCTGGGCCTGTTTTCCTATTTCGGGCACCTGTCGGAGATCTCGGTCAAGGAGGGGGAGCGGGTCGCGGCAAACACTCTCCTCGGCAAGGTCGGCGCGACGGGCCGGGTCACCGGGCCGCACCTGCATTGGACCGTGCGGCTCGCCGGAGTGCGCGTCGACCCCCTCTCCCTGATCCACGTTCTCCGCGATTCCGATTAGCCCGCTTCACGGGAAGGTCCGTCGCGAGGCGGTAAGGACGCGTTGGACAAATCGATTCCAGATTCCAAATTCCAGATTCCAGAGTGCATAGGACCAGCCGATTTCGAATAATCCTTCGTTATGATCCAACTCACTCCCGCATCAATCGGTGACTCGCGGGCTTCTCTGGAATCTGGAATCTGGAATTAAAACATGCATTGCCGGTCCTGCGCGAATCAATACCGGTAATGCTCCGGTTTATACGGGCCGTTTTCCGGCACGCCGATGTAGTCGGCCTGCTTCCGGGTCAGGCGCGTCAGTTTGACCCCGATTTTTTCGAGGTGCAGTCGGGCGACTTCTTCGTCGAGCCGCTTCGGCAACCGGTAGACGGCGGGCTTGTTTTCGGCGCGGTGCGTCCACAGGTCGAGCTGTGCCAAAACCTGGTTCGTAAACGAATTGGACATGACGAAGCTCGGGTGCCCTTCGGCGCAGCCCAAATTGACCAGCCGCCCCTCGGCCAGGAGGTAGATGCTCCGGTTCCCCGGCAGATCGTACCGGTCCACCTGCGGCTTGATGTTCACTTTCTGCACGCCCGGGGCCCGGTTCAGACGGTCCACCTGGATTTCGTTGTCGAAGTGGCCGATGTTGCAGACGATCGCCTGGTCGCGCATCTCGAGCATGTGCTCCAGCCGTATCACGTCGCAGTTGCCCGTCGCGGTCACGTAGATGTCCCCTTCCCCGAGCGCGTCCTCGAGCCGCGTCACCTCGAATCCCTCCATCGCGGCCTGCAAGGCGTTGATGGGATCGATCTCCGTCACGATCACGCGCGCTCCGAAGCCGCGCAGGGAATGGGCGCTGCCCTTGCCCACGTCGCCGTAGCCGCAGACCACGGCGGTCTTGCCGGCGATCATCACGCCCAGCGCCCGCTTGAGCCCGTCGGCCAGCGATTCGCGGCAGCCGTAGAGATTGTCGAATTTCGACTTGGTGACCGAGTCGTTGACGTTGATGGCGGGCACCAGCAGCTTGCCGGCCTCCAGCATCTGGTACAGGCGATGCACGCCAGTCGTGGTTTCCTCGCTGACTCCCTTCCATCCCGCGGCTGCGCGCGTAAACCAGCCGGGGCGCTCGGCGGCACACTTGCGGAGCAGGTCTTTGATCGCCTGCTCTTCGTGGCTGTCGCCCGGCGTCTGCACCCAGTCGCTGCCCTGCTCCATTTCGTAGCCTTTGTGCAGCAGCAGGGTGGCGTCGCCGCCGTCGTCGACGACGAGGTGCGGGCCTTCGTTGCCGGGATGAGTCAGGGCGGCGAGCGTGAATTGCCAGTACTGCTCCAGCGATTCGCCTTTGAAGGCGAAGACGGGAACGCCGGAAGCCGCGACGGCGGCCGCGGCCTGGTCCTGCGTGCTGAAGATGTTGCAGCTCGCCCAGCGCACCGAGGCGCCCAGCTGCACCAGCGTCTCGATGAGGACCGCGGTCTCGATCGTCATATGCAGCGATCCCGACACGCGTGCGCCCCGCAGGGGCTTCTGCGGGCCGTACTTGGCGCGCACCGCCATCAGCCCCGGCATCTCCTGCTCGGCGACGGAAATTTCTTTTCTGCCCCACTCGGCGAGACCCGGGTCCCGCACGCAGAAATCCGCTTCCGCGCCCTTCGAAGAAGCGGTCCGGCTTTTGGCATCCAGAACGGTTGCATCGGACATAAACGGTTTTCCTTTTCGAAACAGAAAGTCGAGCGGCGCCCCACCACGGGACCGCCGCAAATTATATATCGACAAATCCGGATAAGATGATATATTGGAGTCTGAGCGTGCGTCAATCGTTTTTTGGGGAAGAATATATTTTTCCCCGGGGAGTCGCCGCCATGGCACCTGTCCTGAAATCGCTTCGGGCGCTGTCGGATCCGACGCGCCTGCGAATCGTCGCCCTGCTCGAGGACGCGGAACTGTCGGTACACGAGCTGCAGGAAATCACCCGGCTGGGACAGTCGCGCATCTCGACCCATCTGGGCCTGCTGCAGGACTCGGGCCTCGTGCAGTCGCGGCGCGAGGGGAAACGGACCTTTTACCGGCTGGACCGGGATTCCGGCGGGGCGGCGGAATGTATCGCGCTCGCCTTCCGGGGCGCGCGCGAACTGGCGGAGTATGCCGGCGACCGGATCAACCTGAAGCGGATCCTGAGGCGGCGGGAGGAACAGGCGGAGGTCTACTTCAACCAGGTGGCGGGCCGTTTCGACCGCGTCTACGGGCCGGGAAGGTCCTGGCAGGGTTTCGGCCACCTGCTGCTGCGCATCCTGCCGCCCCTCGTGGTTGCGGACCTCGGTTCGGGCGAGGGCCTGCTGAGCGAGCTGCTCGCACGTCGGTGTAAAAAGGTGATCGCCGTGGACAACTCGGAGAAGATCGTGGCGTTCGGCGCCGCCAAGGCCCGGAAAAACGGGCTGAAAAACCTGGAATTCCGCCTCGGCGACCTGCAGAACCCCCCGATCGAGCCTTCCTCGGTGGATCTGGTGATCCTGAGCCAGGCCCTGCACCACGCCACCGATCCGGCGGCCGCCATCGCCGCCGGCCACCGGCTGCTGCACCCGCACGGCCGGATCCTGATCCTGGACCTGCTCAAACACCGTTTCGAAAAGGCGCACGAATCCTACGGCGACCGGTGGCTCGGCTTCGCGGAGAGCGACCTGCACCGGTGGCTGGAAAGCGCCGGCTTCAAAAAGATAGAGATCAGCGTCGTGGCGCGGGAAGAGGAGCCGCCCCATTTCCAGACCCTCCTTGCCGCCGCCGAAAAGTAGGACACCCACTCATTAAATCCTGTTTTCCTAAGAGATTGCCGCTGCCCCGGCGTATCCGGGCACGCACGTTTGATTCCAGATTTCAGATTCCAGATCAAACCCGCGGGTTTCCGATTTGGGCGATAGCGGGCGGTGTCGGAGCGAGCGATTGAATTCAGGGAGCCGCGGCCGCTTTCCGGGGCGTCTGACGAAATAACCCTAAAGTTTTCAATCGTTTTCGACGATGAAGCAGGTGCCGTGTGTTTCGGCGTGCAGCGCCGGGTTGACTATAACCGTTGAGTGAGTGACACCCATGAAGAAGAAGGAACTCGCAAACCTTTACGTTCAATCCCCGAAACTCAATCAAATGAATATCTTGAGAGAAGTTGCCGCCGACGCGCATATCACTCAGGCCGAGCTTGCGGCACGGTGCTCGCTATCTGTCGCGATGGTGAACAACTACATGAAGGAGCTGTGCAGTTCGGGTTTTCTGGAATATCACCGCAGGACGATAAAAAGCGTGACGTACCACCTGACCCCCGCCGGGGAAGAAAAGTTTGAAAGCCTGCAGATGGAACTGGTCAACGAAATGGTCTCCATGTTCGTGGCATCCAAGGAACACGTGCTGGACCGGATCCGGAACCAGGCTCCCGCAGGGCTGCGGCGGGTCATCCTTTTCGGCTGCGGGCATCTGGCCCAGCTTGCCTTTCACGCCCTGGAGATGGCGGCTGTGAACATCCTCGGAGTCTGCGACGACGACATGGATCTGGTCGGCGGCGATTTCTGCGGCCGGGAGGTCATGAGTCCCTCGCAAGCCCGCTTTCTTCTCCCCGATGTCTTCATCGTGGCGCGATTCCCGAAAACGGATGACGTATTCCGCAGCATGGCGTCGCTCCAGGAACGCGGCACCAGGATCATTCGCCTGGACGGGAATCAGCCTCCCGAAATCCTGGAGCAGAACGCGGCGCATGGCGCCGGCGTCCTGCAGGGCGATATGCGCGGCAAGAGCGAGCAGACGCTGTTGGGTTCCGGCAATCACTAATCGGTCCGACCCCGGCCCGATTCCCCTCGATCGTACAATTCGTAAAGACCGTTCCACTTCGCCGGCCACGCGTAGTAGAGGATGGTGCGGCGCAGGATGCTCCAGGTATCGGCCTGGCGGATGCGCACGTGGCGCCCGGCGTCGAGGACGTTGCCGTTCCGCAGCTCCCGGATCGTGCGGATCCCGATGAGGATCGGCCAGGCGCAGGCAAGGCGGACGCGGACGCAGCGATACGGAAGGCCCGTGGTGTAGCGCCACCCTGCCTGCAGGCAGTCCTCCGCCTGACTCAGGTAGAGCGAATACAGCGGGCGGAAGCGGTCCATGCGCGCGGCATCGAGCAGGTCGCGGGGCTCGAACCCGCAGCCGGACAACCGGTCCCGCGGTATGTAGCAGCGGCCCTGGCGCAGGTCCCGCGGCAGGTCGCGCAGGATATTCACCAGCTGCAGGCCCTTCCCGAAGCGGACGCCGTCGGCCAGGAGCGCGGCGTCGTCCAGCGCGGCCCGTGGGAACACATGCGCGCGGCACATGTGCGTCCAGAACTCCCCGACGCAGCCGGCCACGGCGTAGGTGTACGCATCCAGGTCGGCGTCGGTGTCCAGCGCGGCGATGCGGTCCGCGGCGGCGTCGCGAAAACGCGTCAGGTCCGTTTCCTGTCCGCGCGTGATCGTCTCGAGCACGCTTCCGATCAGGAGCCGGTCGGCCGCGGCGAAGCGCCGCAGCGATTCCAGGAGGGATTCGATTCCTTGCAGCAGGGTGCGCTCCGCCGGAGTTCCCTTCCCCCCGCCGGCCGTCTGCGCCTCCGCGAGGTCTCCGAGAGCCGGAAGGCCGGGCTTTTGGCCGTCGCAGGCTTCCCGGATACAGGACCGGAACCGGCGCAAGGCTTCGAGCCGCCTTCGCGCCTCGATCAGGTCCGTGTCGGCGATCGTGTCCGAGGCCCTGGCCAGCAGGTAGGCGAGGCTCAATTGCGGGCGGATGGAGCGCGGCAGGATGCGCAGGGTGAGATAGAACGACCGGGATACCTGCTTGACGAGATCCTGCATGGCAGATGCATTGAAGCACAGAATGATCCGCTGGAGGAAACATAAATTTTTCCATGCTTCGCGCTCTTTGCGGCGAAGTCGCTTCGGGGTACACTCCAGCATTCGAAAGAAGGGCTATGGACACGATCGAATTGCTGGCGCGGGAACTGTCGCTCGGTGCGGACCAGGTACACAACGCTTTGGCTCTATTCGCCGAAGGGGGGACGGTTCCCTTCATCGCGCGCTACCGCAAGGAAAGAACCGGCGAGATGAACGAAGTGCAGCTTCGCGCCCTGCTGGAGCGGCACACCTACCTGACCGAGCTCGAGGACCGGAAAGCGGCGATCCTCAAGTCCATCGAGGAGCAGGGAAAACTCACCGAGGGGCTGAAGGCGAAAATCGGCGCCTGCCTCCAGAAGACCGAGCTGGAGGACCTGTACCTGCCGTTCAAGCCGAAGAAGCGCACGCGTGCGACGGTCGCCAGGGAAAAGGGGCTCGAACCGCTGGCGGCCTTCGTGAAGGGCCTCAACTCGCCCGAAGCGGCGCCGGCCGACCTTGCGGCCGAAGCCGCAGGCTATGTGTCGGCGGAGCTGGGGGTGGCGACCGCGGACGATGCGCTCCAGGGGGCCTCGGACATCCTGGCGGAGGAAGCGGCCGAAGAGGCCGACGTGCGCCGGCACCTGCGCGAGTACATGGCCAACGAGGGCTATTTCGTCTCGCGGATCAGGGAGGAGTTCCCCGAGGGCGCGACCAAGTTCGAGATGTACCGCGAGTACCGGGTCCGGGTGAAGGACATCGCGCCGCACAACATGTTAGCGCTCCGGCGGGGGGAGGCGGAGGGGATCCTCACGTTCACGATCGAGTTCGATCCGGCCTTCGTCTCCTCGTACCTCGAGTCCCGGGAGATCCACTCGGCGGCGCCCGAAGTGCGCCGCTTCTACCAGGCGATGCTGGCGGACGCCTTCGAACGGCTGATGAAAACCACGCTGATCGGCGAGGTCCGCCTCGAGAAGAAGGTCGCGGCCGACAGGGAATCGGTGGCTACGTTCGAGCTGAACCTTCGGGAGCTGCTGCTCTCCAGCCCCGCGGGCATGAAGCCGACGCTGGGCGTCGACCCGGGATTCCGCACGGGCTGCAAGGTCGCCGCCGTGGACGCCACGGGCAAGCTGCTGGAATATGCGACGATCCACCCGCACAAATCGGACGCCGGGCGGGCGCAGGCCGCGGAGACGCTCCGGAGGCTGATCGAAAAGCACCGCATCGCGCTGATCGCCGTCGGCAACGGGACGGCGGGGCGCGAGACCGATTCCTTCGTGGCCTCGGTGGTGGCCGGGATCGATCCGAAGCCGGTGCACGTGATGGTCAGCGAGGCGGGCGCATCGGTCTATTCCGCGAGCGAGACGGCGATCGAGGAGTTCCCGGACCTGGACCTGACCGTCCGCGGCGCGGCCAGCATCGCGCGCAGGCTGCAGGACCCGCTCGCCGAACTCGTGAAGATCGACCCGAAATCGATCGGCGTCGGCCAGTACCAGCACGACGTCGACCAGAAACTGCTGAAGCAGAAGCTGGACGACACGGTCGAGAGCTGCGTGAACTATGTCGGTGTCGACCTGAACCTGGCCTCGAAACAGCTGCTCGGCTTCGTGGCAGGAGTCGCGCCGTCGGTGGCTAAGAACGTCGTTGCCTACCGGAACGAGCACGGGGCGTTCCGCAGCAGGAAGGATCTCCTGGCGGTGCCGAAGTTCGGCCCGAAGACCTTCGAGCAGGCGGCGGGATTTTTGCGGATCCGCGACGGCGAGAACCCGCTCGACAACACGGCGGTCCACCCGGAACGCTATCCCGTCGTCGAGCAGATGGCCCGGGACCTCGGGATCCCGCCGGAGCGCATCACGGAAAATCCCGCCCGGTTCGGCTCGATCGACCTCGGGCGCTATGTCACCGCCGACGTCGGCGAGCCGACGCTGCGCGACATCATCGCGGAGCTCGAGAAGCCGGGCCGCGACCCGCGCGCCGAATTCCGCTATGCGACCTTCCGCGAGGAAGTGAAGGAGATCAAGGACCTCGTCGCGGGAATGGAGCTGGAAGGGATCGTGACGAATGTGGCCAATTTCGGCGCCTTCGTGGACATCGGCGTCCACCAGGACGGGCTCGTGCATATCTCGCAGCTGGCCGACCGTTTTGTCGACGATCCCAAGAAGGTGGTCAAGGTGGGGCAGATCGTGCGGGTCCGCGTGCTCGAGGTGAACGAAGCGCTGAAGCGCATTTCCCTTTCGATGAAATCATCCGGATCCCGGAAACCCGGCCCCTCATCCGGACCCAGGGCGTCCGGGAAGCCGGGACACCCGCAAAAACCGCGGGAGAACACGGCACAGGCCTCGCGGCCGCCCGGGAAAAGGGCCGCGTCGGTCCAGGACCTGCTGGCCAAGTTCAACAAACCGGGCCAGAACAGGCACAACTAGTTGATATGATCACACTCGCGGATACCCATGCGCACCTGTGCGACGCCGCCTTCGACGGCGACCGGGACGAGGTCCTCGCCCGGGCCGCCGCCGCCGGGATCTCCGCGGTGCTGGCCGTGGGCGAGACGCTGGAGGATGCCGAAAGGAACCTGGCACTCGCCGCGCGGCACCCGATGATCCGGCCGGCCGCGGGCCTCTACCCGGAACACCTCGACCTCGGCCTTGCGGAGCGAATGCGCGCATTCGTCCGCAGTCACCGGGACCGGATGGCGGCCATCGGCGAGGTGGGGCTGGATTACTGGATTGTCCGGGATGAGTCCGCGCGAGAGATCCAGCGCGGGATTTTTCGGGGCTTCATCGAGCTCGGAAAGGAAACGGGGCTGCCGGTCAACGTGCACTCCCGGTCCGCCGGACGGCATGCGGTGGGCCTGCTGCTCGAGTCGGGAGCCGTGAAGGTGCAGATGCACGCGTTCGACGGGAAGCTCTCGGCGGCGATGCCGGCGGCGGAAGCGGGCTACTTTTTTTCCATCCCGCCGTCCGTCGTCCGCTCGGAGCAGAAGCGGAAGCTCGCGAAGCACCTTCCGCTCTCCTGCCTCCTGCTCGAATCCGACAGCCCCGTCCTCGGGCCCGACCCGAAGGAGCGGAACGAGCCTGCCAACGCGCTTCTCGCCCTGCGGTGCGTCGCGGAACTCAGGGGGATTTCACCGGAGGAAGCGGCCCGCACCATCGCCGAAAACACGCGCCGCCTCTACGGCGATTCCCTTTCGTAGCCCTCGTCCGCCGCGGGACTCGCGGCGCGCGCCGCGCCGTTGGCGAGCTGGTCGCAGCGCTCGTTTTCCCCGTGTCCCGCGTGCCCGCGCACCCATTCGAACTTCACGGTGTGAACGCGGCAGAGTTCCAGCAGCCTTTCCCAGAGATCCGGGTTGAGGGCCCTTTCCTTTTTGTTCCGCATCCACCCGTTCGACCGCCAGCGGCGCGCCCATCCCTTTTCCATGGCGTGGACGAGGTACTGCGAGTCGCTGTAGAGCGTCACCCGGCAGGGTTCCTTCAGCGCCTCGAGCCCCGCGATCGCCGCGAGGATCTCCATGCGGTTGTTGGTCGTCCTGCGGAACCCCCCGGACAGCTCCCTGCGGTGGGAGTCGTAGAGCAGCACCACGCCGTAGCCTCCCGGACCGGGATTGTTGATGCATCCACCATCCGTATACAGCGTCACCTGTTTCATACGCGCCCTCCGGGAAGGCTGCGGCCGGCCGCCGATTCTACTCCTGGGGCACCGTGGGCGCGGGCGCCTTGGGAATACCGGCTTTCGGGGTCCAGTCGCGGACCTTGGGCGCCACGGCCGTCGGCTTGCGTTCCCTGCGTATCCCGAAGGCCTTCAGGAAGGCGTCCTTCTTGGCCATCTGGATGGCGAGGGCGGGGTCCACCCCCTTGGGGCAGACCTGCGAACAGGCGCCGGCGAAGTGGCAGCGGTAGACCCCGTGGCTGGAATAAAGAGCCTCGGACCTTTCCGGCGCGCCGTCGTCGCGCGAGTCGCTCGTGTACCGCCAGGACTGCGCCAGGCTCTGCGGGCCGGCGTAGTTCTCCGACGTCGCCACGGTCGGGCACGCGGACATGCAGAGGCCGCACTTGATGCAGTAGGCGAACTGGATGTAGTTCAGCAGCTCCTCTTCCGACTGGAAATACTCCCCCGTCGGCAGGTTCTGCTCCTCCAGGTCCTTCCGGATCAGGTAGGGCTTCCCGGCACGGTGCTTTTCGAACAGGCTCTCCAGGTCCGGGACCAGGTCGCGGATGATGTCGAAATTCGGAAGCGGCTTGACTACCACCACGTCCGAATGCAGGTGCACGATCTGGTTGTTGCAGGCCAGGCGCGGCAGCCCGTTGATGAACATGCCGCAGGACCCGCAGATGCCCATGCGGCAGGAAGAACGCCAGGACAGGGTGGGATCCTTGTGTTCCTTGATCCACGTCAGTCCGTCCAGGACCGTCATCCCTTTGGTGACCGGGACCGTGAACTGCTCCACCCGGGGTTCCTTGTCCACCCCGGGATTGTACCGCAGCACGTCGAAGCGCACGGTCTTGACGCTTTCCGAGTCTTTCGCTGCAGATCCGCTCATGATTGCACTCCCTTCAACTGAAACACCGCGATCGCAGCATAGCTACCGTATAAAAACAGAGCAAAGCCGGTGACGGCACAGACCACGCCAATGAATTTTTCCATCGATCTCGACAGCGACAGCTCGAAAAGCATGCTGCGGAGGCCATACAGCCCGTGAAACAGGGCGGCGGCGAGCAGCGCGATGTAGGCGACCATAAAGAAAGCCTGCTGGCTGCGGCGGAAGACTTCGGCGGACGCCGTGGGTTCGCCGGACCCGGCCCCCAGGGCGTGCAGGATGGCGCCCAGGTGCATGATGCCCATGTGCAGGCCCAGCAGAAAGAGAATGACCACCGCACTGACAATGTGCCAGGACCACAATTTCGATTCGCGCATGATGCCTCCTATCTCATCATGTGATAAAAATCTGCGCCACCGACGAGCATGAGCACCGCCGCCAGGACCATCGCGACCACAAAAAGCGGCCTTTGACGCAAAGTGGAATAATTGTACGGGTATGACGGGAGCCCCGGTTTGCCCACGAGGTAGCCGAGCTCCACCAGGATCAGCCGGATGCCGTTGATCCCGTGGTAGGCGAAGGCCAGGAACACCAGGAACTCGCCGATCTTGAAAAACGGCGTGTTGAAGAACGCCATGGCCGCTTCCCACTGGCCGGCTCCGTGAACGCGCGTTCCGGTGACGAAGATGTGCATGAGGAAATAAGCGAGGATACCGAGACCGCTCAGGCGATGCAGCGCATAGGCATACCGCTCCGCGCCGTAGCGCCCCCCGCTGAGCCAGCCCATGAGCCCGAGATTGTTTTTGCGTCTGTTTTGCATATCGTTCTATCCTTTCAGTATTTCCTCTCCTCGGGTTTCCAGGTGGTGATGGTGACCGGCTTATAGTCCAGCCGCGGCCCCTGTTCCGAGCAGAACGCCAGCGTGTGCTTCAGCCAGTTCACGTCGTCGCGGGTCGGGTAATCGCGCCGCGCGTGACCGCCGCGCGATTCGGTCCTCGTGAGGGCCCCCTTCACCGTTACCTCGGCGAGGTCCAGGAGGTTTGCGACCTCCAGGGCGTGGTACAGGTTGGTGTTGTAGACCGTGCTCTTGTCCGCGACCCGGATGCCCGCGTATCGCTTCCTCAGAGACTGGATCTTCTCGAGGCCCCGGCTCAATTCCTCGCCCGTCCGGAAGACTCCCGCATTCACGTCCATGTTCGAGCGCAGTTCCCTGCGGATGTCGTACAGGTTTTCGCTGCCGTTCCTGGACAGCAGGTCGTCGAAAATCCTCTTGTGTTCGGCCAGGACCCGGGATTCGGGCACCGGTGCGGCCTGCGGCGCCTCGCTGCAGTACCTTCCGGCTTCGCCGCCCGCGATTCCGCCCCAGACGAGGCATTCCGCCGTCGAATTCGACCCCAGGCGGTTGGCCCCGTGCAGGCTCACGCAAGCCGCTTCGCCGGCCGCCCAGATGCCCTTCACGCGCGTCGCCCCCTTGATGTCGGTCTCGATGCCGCCCATCGAGTAATGGGCCACCGGGCGGCACGGAATGGGCTCCTTGATCGGGTCGAGGTCGTTGAACTCGATGCACACCTCGCGGATCAGCGGCAGGCGCTCGTTGATGGTCTTGGCGCCCAGGTGCCGCAGGTCGAGGTAGATGTAATCGAGGCCGTTCGGCTCCTTCACGCCGCGCCCCTCCTCGATCTCGGTCATTTCCGAACGGGAAATGAGGTCGCGCGGCGCCAGCTCCTGCTTGGAGGGGGCATACCGGTTCATGAAGCGTTCGCCCTTGCTGTTGATCAGGTACGCGCCTTCCCCGCGGCACGCTTCGGTGATGAGGATCCCGGAAGGCACAAGGCCCGTGGGGTGGAACTGCAGGAATTCCATGTCTTCCAGGGGGATGCCGGCGCGGTAAGCCAGCGCCATGCCGTCGCCCGTGACCGTCTGCGAATAGGTCGTGAACCCGAACAGCGTCCCGCCGCCGCCGCTGGCGATGAGCAGAGCCTTGCCGCGGATGACCTTGAACTGGCCCGTGGTCATGTCGATGACCGTCAATCCGGCGAAGGTATTGTTTTCCACGAGGATCGACGTGACGAAATGCTCGTTGTAGTGCCTGACCCCGTTGTATTTCAGCAGGGTGTCGTACAGCGTCTGCATTTCGAAAAACCCGGTCTTGTCCTGAGCCAGCACGGCGCGCGGATAGCTGTGGCCTCCGAAGGGCCTCTGTGCGATGCGGCCGTCCGGGCGGCGCGTCCAGGGGATGCCCCAGTGATCCAGCTGCAGGATCTCCGACGGGATCGTGCGCACGAACAGGTCGACGACATCCTGGTCCGCCAGGAAATCGCTTCCCTTGACGGTATCCCAGGCGTGGAGCTCGACGCTGTCCCCGTCCTCCGGCCGCATCACGGCGGCCGTGCCGCCCTCGGCCGCGACCGAGTGCGCGCGCATCAGCTGGTTCTTGGAGACGATGGCGATATCCAGTTTTCCCCTGGCGGTGCGGGAGGCTTCGATCGCCGCCCTCAACCCGGCCAGTCCTGCGCCGAAAATAATCAGATCATGCGTAAAAACATCGGCCATGTGGTGCTTCCTCCTTCACTCTCGGGGCCATATTGTTTCAAGACGGATGAGTACGTTCAATGGCTGGTATGGTCTGTTGCTCCGGTCCGCCTTCCTATCCTTTGGGGTATTTTTCCAGACCGGCGGCCAGCGCCTCGATCGCTTCCGCGATGGCGGAGGCGTTGAGGACATAGGCGAAGCGCGCTTCCCGAATTCCGTGTCCAGGCTGCATGTAGAAGCCCGCGGCGGGGGCGATGAACGTCGTCCTCCTGTTGTGCGAGAACTCCGACAGCAGGAACGCGGCAAACCGCTCGGCGTCATCCACCGGCAGCTGCACGACGGAGTAAAAGGCTCCCTGGGGCTTGTGGATGGCGACTCCGTTCACGGCGCTCAGGGTGCGGTAGAGCACGTCGCGGCGGCGGCCGAACTCCGCCCGCACGTCCTCCAGGTAGGCGTCCGGGATGTGCTCCAGCATATGGGCGCAGGCGAACTGCTCCAGGGTGGGCGCGGCCAGGCGCGCCTGCGCGATCTTGAGCGTCGCCGCCAGGATCTCCTCGTTGCAGGTCAGCAGGCACCCGATCCGGGCGCCGCACAGGCTGAAGCGCTTCGACAGGCTGTCCACCACGACGACCCTCGGGCTGTCGGGGACCACGTGCAGGATGGAAAGCGGCTTCAGATCGTCATACACGAATTCCCGGTACGTCTCGTCCACGATCAGGAAGAGGTTGTGCTCCTCGCAGAGCGCGAAGAGGAACTCCAGCTCCTCTCTCGAACATACGGTCCCGGTAGGGTTGTTCGGGCTGCACGCCAGGATGGCGCGCGTGCGGGGCGTGATCCTTTTTTCGATTTCGGTCCTGGCCGGGAGCGCGAAATTGGCATTCATTTTGCTCAGGACCGGCGCCAGGCGAACCCCCGCGATGGATGCGAAGCCCAGGTAGTTCGCATAGGTGGGATCGAAGACGATGATCTCGTCGCCGGGATCGCAGCAGGTCATGAACAGGAACACCAGGGCCTCGCTGGCGCCCATGGTGATCAGGAACTGCTCCGGCGCGGTCCCGAGCCCCAGCGTCCGGTTGATGTATTTCGACCACGCGATGCAGAGGCCTTCGTTCCCCTGCGACTGCTCGTAGGCCACCACCTTCTGTTTGAACAGGGCGAGGCCGTCGAAAAATTCCTTCGGAGACTCGATATCCGGCTGCCCGATGTTCAACGGATAGACCCGGATGCCGGATTTCCTGGCCCTGCCGGCCAGGTGGGCGAGCTTGCGGATAGGGGACGGAGGCGTAGTCCGGGCCCGGTTCGACAGATCGATCTTGCGCATTTCAGTCTCCACGCAACCGACAGAAGCAAACTAGCAAGACTATCCCTTTCCGCAGCATGGATCAAGATGTAAGACCGCCGACGGCACCCGGAACGCGCGCGGCCCGGGGCGCCCCGATGCGCGGAATAAATCGCTCCGGGGACTGGCCGACCGAGGCGTTTTGTCCTAAACTTCAATCCAATAGGGCGGGTTCATCCCCGGGATGAATCCTGCGCGGGGCGATGGCAATTTTGACGATTCAATGATCGTTGCGAAAGGGAGGGTTTCCATGAAGTATCAAGCCGCGAACTACGAGAAACTTTTGGGCACGGAAGGGTTCAGCAACCAGCTGTTAAACAATCATTTCACGTTGTATAACGGCTACGTCGCCAATACGAACAAGCTGATGGAGGAACTCGCGGATCTCGAAAAACAGGCCAAGGCCGGCACGCCGCAGTATGCCGAGATGAAGCGCCGGTTCGGATGGGAATTCGACGGGATGCGGCTCCATGAGCTCTATTTCGGAAACATGGTCAAGGGCGGCGCGGCCCTGGATCCGAAGTCCAAACTGTGCGCCAGGATCGCCGAGGATTTCGGATCGGCCGACAACTGCGTGAAGGAATTCAAGGCCGTCGGAGCCATGCGCGGCATCGGCTGGACCATCCTCTATTACGATCCTGCCGGAAACCGGCTCATCAACACCTGGATCGGCGAACATGACACGGGACACCTCGCGGGAGCCGTCCCTCTCCTGATCATGGACGTGTTCGAACATGCCTTCATGATCGACTACGGCCTGAAGCGGGCGGACTACATCGAAGCGTTCTTCAAGGCGATCGACTGGGCGGCGGTGGCCGGGCGTTTCGACGCCGCGTGCCGATAGAGGACTTTTTCGCGTCCGATAAAGAAGGCGGGACGGAGTTTTCCTCCGGGCCCGCCTTTCTTTTTTCCCGGTGCGCGCTTTTCGCTGCCGCGGTTCGGCGCGGGGCGACGCGGTCAGCGCACGGCGTCGGCCTGGATGGCCAGGAGATGGCCCAATTCGAAGAAGCGGCAGAAGCCGTTGCGAAGTTTGAGGTTCAATCCCTTCGCCTGGTCCTCTTCCTGGAAGCGCGCGGCGATCTGGTTGATCGAATCCTTCAGATCCGGGTCTGTGAGCAGGGCGAATACCTGCATCATTTCCACGATACGGTAGAGGGCATGCACCAGTTGGTCCCAGTCTGAAGACGCCGCTTTCACTCCCGCGGCGAACCGCTGCTCCACCTGCCGGATGGCCGGGAGAAGCTTCCGCCCCGGGTCCAGCGCGATGGTCGCGAGCCCGAGAAGAGGAAAGCCCGCCCGCAGGGCCGCGGCGGATCGCGCGACCGGGTCCCCGGCCCCGGCGCTCCGGTGAACCTGCTCGTCCACCTGCTTCACGAGGGCGGCGGCCTCCCGGTTCCCGTCGGTGATCTGGTGGCTGATCGTATTCAGACAATTGTAGACCGAAAAGGCGGCGTTGATCATGCAGTCGGAAAAGCTCTCCGCCTGGCGGCTTCCCTCGCGAAAGAGGGCGAGGCGCTCGTCGATCAGGCCCTTGTACCGGGCCTTTTTATCGAGAGCCCTGGCCAGGCAGGTCAGGATTTCGACCGTGCTGTAGGCGGCCACGACGGTCTGGCCGGCAACGTCTCCGTCCCTGTCCGCGAACTGCTCCAGGTAGTCTCGCCACAACTGCATCAAATGGGGCCCCGATGGCCCCTGGCCCGGCGGGTAAATCATCGTCCATCCCCGAGGATAGCCGTCAGCTCTCAGCCGTCGGCTTTCAGCCCAAATGCATGCAAAGGCATGGAAGGCACTGGTATAAACCTATCCAGATTCCCAGGTCCCGCGGAAAAGCATTTTGCGTGGCGGGTACCGGGGCGATTTTGATTCTAACACTGATATACTGGATCGCGTATGTTTAAGATCCGCGATGTCTGCATCGATCCTCCGCTCGTGCTGGCCCCGGTCGCCGGGCACACGGACTCGCTCTTCCGCCGGGTCATCAAAGGCCTCGGCGGTTGCGGCCTCGTCGTTTCCGAACTGGTAAGCACCGAGGGAATGACCCGGTACCAGGACAGGACCTCCTTTCTGACGCGCTTCGAAGAGGCGGAACGCCCCATCTCCATTCAAATCTTCGGTTCCGACGCCGGCCGGATGGCTCGGGCCGCGGTCATGGTGGAGGAAATGGGGGCCGACATCGTCGATGTGAACCTCGGGTGTCCGGTAAAAAAGGTGGTGCGGCAGGGAGGCGGCAGCAATCTTCTCCGCGACCTGCCCCTCACGGAAAAAATCCTGCGCGCCGTCAGAAAAGCCATCCGGATTCCGCTCACCGTCAAGATCCGTTCGGGGTGGGACCGCAATTCCATCAATGCGCTCGAAGTGCTCCGGCTGGCCGAGGATTGTGGAGTCGATGCGCTCGCCATTCACGGCAGGACCCGGTCGGATCTCTTTTCCGGCAGCGCGGACTGGGGCATTATCGCCAGGGTGAAGGAACGGGCGCGCATACCCGTGATCGGAAACGGCGACGTCTTCGCGCCGGCCGATGCCGCACGCATGTTCCGGGAAACGGGAGTCGACGGGGTCATGATCGGCCGTGGAGCCCTCGGCAATCCGTGGCTGATACGCCAGTGCTGGGATCACCTGAGCGGGAGGGAATCGGTCCCGCTGACCCTGGAGGCGCGCATGGACTTTTTCGTGGCCTTCCTGCGCCGGATCAGCGTGGAGGTCCCGGCTCCGGTCGCCCTGGGGAAGATCAAAAAGGCCGGCGGGTATCTGTCAAAAGGATTTCCCGGCAGCGCGCACCTGAGGGCCCGGATTCACCAGGCGCACACGGCCGACGAGGTGTTTGCTTCCATCCGGGAACATTTCGGCGCCGGGGGCTTCTCCCCGGCGGACCGGGACCCTGCTACGCCAGCCCCTTGACCTTCCGCCGCCAGCCGAACAGGGCGGCGACCCCGATGCTCATGATATAGAGCAGCACCATCGGGGCGGTCCACAGGAGGAGGTTGAAGGCGTCGGCCGTCGGCGATATGAGCGCGGCGAGCACGACGATGCCCAGCATCGCGTACTTGAACTTTCTCCACAGAAACCCCGCCGTGACCAGCCCGAATATGGATAGAAATGCCGCGATCACCGGCATTTCGAAGATGATGCCGAATCCCAGGAGCATCCGGTTCGTCATGTCGAGGTAATCGTTGATCATGATCATCGGCGTGAAGGACGACCCCAGGTCTATCAGGAATTTAAAGCAGGGCGGGAGGACCACGTAATAGCAGAAAGCCGCGCCCGACAGAAACAGAACCATCGAGCAAACCAGGAACGGGACGATGTACCTCTTTTCCTTCCTATAAAGCCCGGGCGCGATGAATTTCCACACCTCGTAAAGGGTGAACGGCAGCGTCAGAAAGATCGCCGCCAGAAAGGCCACTTTCATGTAAAGGATGAAGGGGTCCGTCGGCTTGGTGAAGGCGAGCTTCGCACCTTCGGGCAAAGCGCTCGTGATCGGCACGGCCAGGAAGTTGTAGATGGGCCTGGCAAGCGGCCAGCAGCAGAGGAATCCGACGGCGATGTACGCGACGACATGAACCAGGCGCTTGCGCAGCTCGTCGAGGTGCTCCAGGAACGACATCTTCCCGGATTCGCTCTCCGGTTCGGATGTTTTTTCTTCCGTTTCCGGGTCCGGGGTTGCGTGACTCATTGACTCTCTTTGGTTTCTTCGGCGGAGTTGGTTGTGTCGTTGAGGATCTCGGAGGGCTGGATCGTGACGTCCTTCACGATCTCGGAGATGGTTTCCTTCTCCTTGTCCAGGCGGACCTCGTCTTCCCACGTCTGTTTCAGCTCGTTGGAAGCCTTCTTGAACTCGGCGAGCCCTTTCCCGATAGTCTTTCCCAGCTCGGGCAGTTTCCGGGGACCAAAGATGATGAGCGCAAGAATAAAGATAACGACGATTTCTTGCATCCCCAGAGAGCCCATACCATCACCCGCTTTCTTGGCCTGCGGCGACCGCCAGGATCGTGGCTAAAGTCTAGATTAGCAGTTGCCGGAAGTCAAGCCGCGGCGCCGGGGGCGCAGGAATCGGCGCGATTCCAGATTCCAGATTCAAGAGAAGCCGGTGAGTCCCCGATTCGGCCGTGAGCAGGATCGGCTCGAAGGAATACCTGGGACTGCCTGGCTACCCGCCATCTGGAATCCGGAATCCGGAATCGGGTTCCCCCGCATATATAGCCTTGCGGTAAGCCTCCCCCATCGAGCAGGTTGTCTTGCTACCGCCGCAAACGGCATGCTATACTCAACCGGCGGGTAGTACTACGCCTGGAGCCAATCCTATATGAAGCAAAGATTTCCGGTTTTTATCCTTTTGGTTATCCTTTTTTCATCGCTGGCGGGCGGATTTCTGGGAGGCAAGGCGGCCGCGACATCGCAATCGGCCGGGACCACCTCCCCGAACGAATTCCTGACCAATTTTACCGAAGCCCTGGACGTCATCCAGAATACTTACGTTGACAGGATCGGCCCGGACAAGCTGGTGTACAGCGCCATAAAGGGCATGCTGCGGGCCCTCGACCCGCACTCCAGCTTTTTCGATCCGAAGGAGTTCAACCGCCTCAGGGAGGACCAGCACAGCAAGTACTATGGGCTGGGAATCCGTGTCCGTCCGCTCCTGCGCGACCACGGGCGCCATGTGATCGTGGATCCGCCCGCCATCGGCACCCCTGCGGAGCGGAAAGGATTGCGGGCGGGCGACGTGATCACGCGCATCGAAGGCGAACCGATCGATGAATGGACGTCCGACGACGTGGTCAGTCACCTCAAGGGACCCCGGGGCACGACCGTAAACATAACCATCGAACGTCCCGGAGTGCGCGATCCGCTCCAGTTTACGATCGAACGCGACGAAATTCCCATGGTCACCGTCCCTTACGCTTTTGAAATCAAGCCGGGGATCGGGTATCTGAAAATCGACCGGTTTTCCGAATCCACGTCGCGCGAATTGGGCGATAAAATCGAAGAGCTGCAGGGCGATAGCTGGACGGGCCTGATTCTGGATCTGCGCGACAACCCGGGCGGCCTGTTGAACCAGGCGATCGAGGTCGCGGACTTCTTCCTGCCCCGGGGAGAACTGATTGTCTCGACGAAGGGGAGATCGGAAGGGTCTGCCAAAGCCTATCGGGCCCCGAACCGGGAGAAAATGCGGGTCCCGCTCGTCGTCCTGATCAACCGGCACAGCGCCAGCGCCTCCGAGATCGTTGCCGGAGCGCTGCAGGACCATGACCGGGCCCTCATCGTAGGAGAAACCAGTTTCGGCAAGGGCCTGGTGCAGTCCATTTTCAACCTGGACAACGAGACCGGGATGGCCCTCACAACCGCAAAATATTACACACCGAGCGGACGCCTGATTCAGAGGGACTACTCGGGATCCAACGTCGAGTACCTGATGAATACCTCCGATGCCGTGCCGGAAACCACGAAGGACCGGGAAATACGCCAGACGGACCGTGGGCGCAAGGTCTACGGCGGCGGAGGGATCACGCCGGATTTTGTCGAGCCTGCGCGTGAACTGAGTCGCTTCGAGGCGCTACTCGCGTCCAAGGACGTGTTTTTTCAATACGCGCGCCGGCTCACTTCCGGCGAAGTGCCCGCCGCCAGCAATTTTCAGATACCGGCCCGAAGCATCGAATTCTCGGCT
Organism: uncultured Acidobacteriota bacterium; assembly: GCA_964613495.1. Lineage (GTDB taxonomy): Bacteria > Acidobacteriota > UBA6911 > UBA6911 > UBA6911 > UBA6911. The sequence goes on from CAZTHE010000008.1 coordinate 41,456, forward strand.
GCGGCCGGCAAGGTTCCCAGGACCTTGCCGAATCTGGAAATTACCGATGCCATTCTCGAGGACTTCAAAAAATATCTTGTCGAACGGCGCGTGGAATTCGCCGAAGAAGACATTAAAAGCAACGAGGATTTCATCAAGCGCCGGATAAGACAGGAAGTGTATACCTCGTCTTTCGGGCTTCAGGAGGGCTTCAAAGCCGCCGTTGCGGGGGATTCCCAGGTCCTGAAAGCCCTCGACGTCATGCCGGAGGCCAAGCTGCTGATGGCCCCGGGGATCCTGCCCCCCACGGCCCAGAATCCGGTCCGTTAGGTTTCGAAAAATGTTGCCCGGCGACCTGCGGCAGGTTTATGCTTCCTTGTGCAGATTCGCGCTCTGCCGACCGAACACTAACCGACACTCGCGATTATAGAATGAACAAGATCAGGCCGCTTCCTGTTGCACCGGCATTATCCCTGCTGCTGTTGCTCGTCACCGCAATGCCGGGACTTCCGTCATTTGCCTGTTCGGCCGCGGTTTCCGAGGCCGAAGCCGCGATGCTTCCCGGAATCGCCCCGGTTCTTTCGCCGGAAGCCATCAGCTATTCGCCCGGGATCTCCGATCTGATGCGGTCATCCCGCGCAAAATATCTTGCAGGATCGGACCTGATAAAGGCCGGCGATCTCGAAGGGGCTCGCACCGCATTCGATGAAGCCGTCGATATGCTGCTGCACTGCGGCTATGACCTGGCCTCCACCCCGTCCCTGAACAAGTTCTTTCATGACCTGATTCGTCGCATCCAGCAGGACGAATCAATGTATCTTATTGCATCATTTGACGTTGAAGAAGAGATCGAAAATCTCGCCGTGGAGGAAATCAAAGACCTCGACCTTATCCCGGTGACACTGGACCCGGACGTGCAGCATGTCCTGGCGCTCGAATTAGCTAACACCGAATATGAAATTCCGATTACGATCAACGAAACGGTATTGAAATCATTGAACTTCTGGCTGAATCGCGGACGGGATTCCTTCGAAGCCGGTCTCATCCGTTCCGGGCAATACCGCTCCATGATCGAGAAAATTTTCCGCGAAGAATCCATTCCCCTAGACCTCTTGTACCTGGCCCAGGTTGAGAGTTCATTCAAGCCTCACGCGGTTTCGAAAGCCAGGGCCAAAGGAATCTGGCAATTCGAAAAAGCAACCGCAATCCGCTATGGGCTGAAGGTCACCCGGGATGTGGACGAGCGTTCTGATCCGGAGAAGTCCACGCGCGCCGCGGCCAGATACTTAAATGATTTGTTTGCAATGTTTAAGGATTGGAACCTGGCCCTGGCGGCATATAACTGGGGCGAGGGCAAGGTTCGCAGGCTCATAAATAGCACGGGAATCAATGATTTCTGGAAGCTGTCCGACCTGAAGCGGAAGCTTCCGGCAGAAACGAAGAACCACGTCCCGCTGATCCAGGCGAGTGTCATTCTCGGGCGAAATGCTGAAAAATATGGGCTTCCGACAGAGTTGGATCCTCCCCTGCAATATACGGAGGTCTCGGTGTCCAAGCCCATAGACCTTCGGGCGGCGGCAAAAGTGCTCAGCACTTCGATCGAGGAACTCAAAAAGCTCAATCCGGCTCTGAGAGGGCTTACCACGCCCGCCAACTATCCAAATTTTCAGCTGAAAGTGCCCTCGGACATCCCTCCGGAAATCGAGGATCAGCTGGCTTCTCTTCCGAGCGCCAAGGTCAGGGCAATCGTGGATTCCGACTGCCGTCACAAGGTGCGGCCGGGCGAAACGCTCAGCGGCATCGCCAGGAAATACCGCACCACCGTGAGCAAGCTCCGGAAGGCCAACGGTTTTTCCTCAAAATCCATTCTGAGGGCCGGCAGCTGGATCCGGTTGCCCGACTGCTCCGATGATGGGCCGCAGGTTGCGTCCTCCAAGAAAGGCGGCCAGGCAAAGAAATCCACAAAATCGGTTTCGAGCAAGAAAAAAACCAAAAAGCCGGCGAAGGCCGCAGCAGAGACCGGCACAACCAGGAAGTCCCCCTCCGCCTCAGCCGAATCCAAAGCCGGCGCGTCGAAAGAAGGGCTGGCATCCGTGAACCGCGCCCCGGAGAGGAAGGCTGCCGCCTAAAAATTGCCGCTAAATAATTCAAAAGCGAGAACGTTTTCGCGGTCTCCGTCGTATTAAGACACGGTGGCCGGGTGTATTCGCGCCGCCTTTGGGAATAATGGGAATGGGTTTATCGGGAACACAATCCGCCGATCCTGTCCGGGACCCTGCAAAGAGCCCCGGGAAAGGCCGTATCCTGGCCCCCGTCTGGGAAGCCTTTCGCATCGCGGCAGATTCCATCTGGACGCACAAGCTGCGGTCGGTGCTGACGCTTCTCGGGATCATCGTCGGTGTCGCTTCGGTCGTCACCGTGGGCGGCGCGATCGAAGGAATGGGAGCGTATGTCTGGGAGCGGCTGTCCTCCACGTTCGGCAGCAACACGTTCATCGTGGCCCGTTTTGCCCGGACAAACGTCTCGGACGAAGATTTCGAGATCATCATCAAGCGAAACAAAAATATCTACCCCGAAGACATGCGTGCCGTGGAGGAGAAATGCGAGGGATGCGAGGCCATCTCGCCCATGATCCAGGGGACCGACGACGTAAAGCGCGGAAACCGCATTTTTTATGACGCCAGAATCAGGGGCGTCAACGAGGACCTGCAGAAGATCCAGTCGCTCGACCTCGCGGACGGGCGCTTCGTCTCGAATTTCGACGTGACGCACTCCAAAAACAACGCCGTGATCGGGCACAAGGTCCGGGAAGAGCTGTTCGGCTCCATCGAACCGATCGGCAAGGAAATCAAGGTCGGCGGCGAGAGCTACACGGTGATCGGGGTCGAGAAGCTCAACGGGACCATGGGCGGCCAATCGCTCGACAGCAACGTGTATATCCCGTATACGTCCTATTTGAAAAAGTACGGGCTGCGCCGGTCGATTCAATTTCAGGTCCGGGCCCCCGCCACCGACTCCGGCGGGTATACGCAGGATGAAGTCCGGCAGATCCTCCGGTCGCGCCACAAGCTGAGACCGAACAGGGAAGACGACTTCGACATTCTTGCCAGCAGCGCGATCCAGGGTTTCGTCGACCGGATCATCGGGATCATCGCGAAGGCCATCATTCCCATCACGCTCGTTTCGCTCGTCGTCGGCGGCATCGTGATCATGAACATCATGCTGGTCACGGTCACGGAACGCACCGTGGAAATAGGGACGCGCAAAGCCGTCGGGGCGAAGCGAAGCGATATCCTGATGCAGTTTCTCATCGAATCGGCGCTTCTGGCTTCCATCGGGGGAATTCTCGGGCTTCTGCTCGCCTACGTGTTGAGCTGGATCATAGGGAAGACGGTGGGATTCCCGATGGAGATCACGCTGATGTACATCCTGATGGCGATCTTCACCTCGGGAGGCGTTGGGGTGATTTCGGGCTTGTACCCGGCCTACAAGGCGTCCAAACTCAGTCCCATCGTCGCGCTGGCGAGGGAATAGAGGCCGGCGCGCGGCCGTTTCCGTTCCGCTGCGGTTTTTGTGCAGGACACGATGCGATGATTGATTACCGCGAAAACTTCTCGATGGCTTTCGGGACCATCCTCGCCCACAAGTTCCGGGCTTTCCTTACGGTGCTCGGCATCGTGGTCGGAGTGTCCACCGTCGTCGTGATCGCCTCCATCCTTTCGGGAGTAAAGGACAGCGTGGTCTCGTCGATCGAGGAGCTGGGGACCAACAATATCATCGCGTTCCACATGGACATCATCAACGTCGGCGGCCGCGGGTCCCGGGAGCAATTCATGCGCAAGCCCCTCACGGTGGCGGATGCGGAAGCCATCAAGACCCAGTGCCCCTCCGTGCGGGACGTCGCCTGGGTCGGGGTTCCCTTCCGGACGAGGGTCCAGATCCAGTACAAGGGAAAGGCGCTCCGCAGCGCCGAATTCGACGGCGTCTCCCACAACTATGCCGCGACGGCGAACACCCAGCTGGCGCAGGGCCGCTTCTTCACCCAGTCGGAGGACCTGCACAAAATGCCCGTGACCTTCATCGGGCCGGACGCCGCGGAAGCCATGTTTTACGAAGCCGACCCGATCGGGAAACAGATTCTCATCCAGGGACATCCGTTTACCGTCATCGGCGTCGCGGAAAAGAGCAAGCTGGGATCGCTGGTCAGCTCCGCCGACAACTATGTCCTGATTCCCTACGGCACCTTCCACAAAATCATGCCCTGGGAGGACATGCACCAGCTGCTCATCCAGGCGCAGCCGGGATTGCGCGCGCAGGCGCTGGACGAAGTCGAGAACCTCCTGAGGCGCAGGCGCGGAGTGAAGCCGTCGGAAGCCAGCAATTTCATGCTGACGACTCCGGACCGCATCATCCAGCAGCTCGACTCCATCACCGCGATCCTCGGGACCGTCATCATCGCCATTTCCAGCGTCGGGCTGCTGGTCGGCGGGATCGGCGTGATGAATATCATGCTCGTGTCCGTGACCGAAAGAACGCGCGAAATCGGCGTCCGCAAGGCCCTCGGCGCGACCAGGAGAGACATCGTTTCCCAGTTTCTTTTCGAAGCCATCACGCTCACGGGCGTCGGGGGATTCATGGGGATCGTACTCGCCGTCGCCGCGAGTTTTCTGATCATGAAACTCGTGCCGTCCATCCCCGCGAGCATCCCCCTCTGGGCCGTATTTACCGGGTTGAGCGTGTCCGTCCTGATCGGGCTGGTTTTCGGCGTCTGGCCCGCCCGGAAAGCCGCGCTGCTCGACCCGATCGAATCTCTCCGCTACGAATAGGGATCGTCTATGAAACCTGTCCGAATAATGCCGTGTCTCGACATGAAGAACGGCCGTGTGGTCAAAGGAACCCATTTCACCGATTTGAGGGACGCAGGAGATCCGGCGGGCAACGCCGAGTTTTACCAGCAGGAAGGTGCCGATGAGCTGGCGATGCTCGACATCGCGGCCACGGTCGAGAACCGCAAGACCCGGGTCGAATGGGTGCGGAACGTCGCTTCGGTGATCACCATCCCGCTGACGGTCGGCGGCGGCATCGGTTCGCTGGAGGATATCGAGCAGATGCTCGAAGCGGGGGCGGACAAGGTGTCCATGAACAGCGCCGCCGTGAGGCGGCCGGACCTCGTCGGCGAGGCGGCGAAGAAATACGGTTCGGCGTGCGTGACGGTGGCCATCGATGCCCGGAGGAACCCGGCGATGCAGTCGGGGTTCGAGCTGGTGGTAGCCGGAGGCACGCAGCCCGTCGGCCGGGATGCCGTCGAATGGGCCAGGCAATGCGAGGCGCTGGGCGCCGGAGTCCTTCTGCCGACCAGCATGGACGGCGACGGAACCCGGGCGGGCTACGATCTGGAGTTCACCCGGTCGGTCTCCGACGCGGTCGAAGTGCCGGTCGTAGCGTCCGGCGGCGCCGGAAAGCTCGAAGACTTTTCCGAGGCCGTGGTGCGGGGCAAAGCCGCCATCCTGCTGGCCGCCTCCGTATTCCACTTCCGCATTTTGAGCATCCGGCAGGTCAAGGAGTACCTGCGTTTGCAGGGCATCGAGGTCCTGCCGTAGCCGCCGGCCGAACCCGGACGTGGGGAGCGGCGGCACGCCGGTGGAAGCCGGGCCCCGGATGTTCTTTACAACCGGGCGGGTTTCGAGTACCGTTTGTCCGGCTTTAATGACTGAGCCTGCAGTCCTGGAATCCTCATGTCTGCTTCGCAATATTCCACGCCTGTAAAAATAAGTCATCCACGGAACCGAGGGATTGCGAATGAGCAGACTACTGCTGTGCGGCGTCTTCAAGCCTTTCGGAGTCAAAGACGAGACCACGGAGCCCCTGTGCACGATGGAGCTGTTGAACAACCAGGTCACCCGGGAACAGGGGATCCACTCTCCCCGGTCCACCAACCCGAGCTTCGGGCTCTACATGCTGGCGGAAAACATCCGGGTTCCCACCACCGTCCTCGATTTCCCGTCCTGGGATGAGTTCACGAAAGAAATCGAAAGGGGCGCCTATACGCACGTGGGGATTTCATTTATCGTCCCCAACGTCATGAAGGCGGGCCGCATGGCGGCCTATATCCGGAAGCGGTCTCCGGAGACCAAAATCATACTCGGCGGCCACGGCACCTCCGTCCCCGAGCTGAGAGAAATCGTCGATTGCGACGAAATCTGCCACGGGGAAGGCATTTCCTGGCTGCGGCGGTATTTCGGCGAGGACCCGGACCGGCCGATTCTCCACCCGACGGTCCGGACGGCGGTCAACTCCTTCGTTTACGGGGCGCCCATCCTGGGGAAGGCGGGCATCATCATCCCCGGCGTCGGGTGCCAGAATTCCTGCCGTTTCTGTGCCACTTCCCACAAATTCGACCGGCAGTACACCGCGTTCCTGAAGACCGGCCGGGATATCTTCGAGGTCTGCCGCAGGTCCGAGGAAGAGCTGGGCGTCGACGACTTCGGGCTGATGGACGAGAACTTCTGCAAAAACCCGGAGCGCGCCCGCGAGATGCTCGAGCAGATGGAGGCGCACGGCAAGGCTTACACCTTCAGCGCGTTCTCGTCGGCCGAGGCCATCACACAGCTCGGAGCCCAGTTCCTGCTGCGGCTGGGCGTCAATTTCATCTGGATCGGCGTGGAATCCAAGGCGAATCTCTTCGAAAAAACCCGGGGGATCGACCTCCACAAGCTCATCTCCGACCTTCAGGACCACGGGATTTCGGTGCTCGCGTCCGTCATCCTTTTCCTGGAGCACCACGACAAGGTGACCATTCACGAGGAAATCGACTGGGCGATCGGCCTCGAGTCCGATCTGCTGCAGTTCATGGAACTGGGGCCCAATCCCGGGACCCGCCTCTATCAGGACTACGAGGCCGAAGGGAAGATCCTCGCCGGGATTCCCTGGGCGCGGAAGCACGGCCAGGACGAAATCTGGTTCCGTCATCCCCATTTCACCCTGCCCGAAACGGCCGGCTACCTGCGCGAGGCGTTCGTCAAAAAGTACCTGCAGCACGGACCCGGCGTTCTCAGCCTGGCGGCGACGGCCTTGAAGGGGTATCTGCGCGTGCGGGACGAAATCGCCGACCGCGAAAAGCGCGGCCTCGTCTGGGACCGCAAGACCATGAGCTATGTCCCGGGCATAACGAGCGGCCCGGATGCTTTCATGCAGCGGCGATTGGAATCCATGAGGAAAAATGCGCTGCGGTTCCGTCCCGCCCTCGGCAGCACGCTGAAATACGCCCCCAATGCCGCGGCCGCGGCGAAGTGCCGCGGCGTCCTGCGGCAGTATGACGAAGCCTTCGGACCGATGACGGCGGGCGAGCGGCTCAAGTCGCTCGCCGTCCGGCTTTTCGCGGCACGGGAGAACCGCAGAATGAAGAGAGAAGGCGTCATCATGCGCCAGCCGCCCACCAACCGCGTCACCTATCCGGACAGAACCGCCGTGGTGCAGCACGAAGAGGCCGCAGCCGCGGACTCCATCCTGCCCGTCGCGTTCGAGAGAAAGGCCGTCGGACAATAGACCCCACCCGCGCCGAAATTCGTGTAATTCCCGGCCGCTTTGGCTTAATCTGATAGCTGTCCGGACCTGCGCAAGTCCAGGGACGGAGTTTGCCCGAAGCCGGAAGGAGGAATGCCTATGCCGCAGACCCTACGCATCGATCCGGAACGCCGGCCGGAAAATTCCGCGTCGAGCCCCCGCCGCCAGGATGGAAAGACCGGCAACGGCGCCCAGGGCTGCCGCCTGCTGCTGCCCCGCAGGGAATTCGTCAGGCTGCTCGGTCCCGGACTCTATTTCCTGTTCACCATGGAGGATTGGCTCTTCGGGCAGCAGGGCCGGGGAGGCGGCTATCCCGAAGACTTCAACGCCTACCTGCATATCGCGGAGGACGGGCGCGTCACGTGTTTCTCCGGGAAGGTCGAACTGGGGCAGGGCGTCACCGCGTCCCTGGCTCAAATGCTGGCGGAGGAGCTCGAGGTGCCGTATGCGTCCGTCACGATGGTCCTGGGCGACACGAAACGGTGCCCCTGGGATGGGGGAACCAACGGCTCGCGAAGCATCAAGTACTTCGGCCCCGCGCTGCGGGCGGCCGGCGCCGAGGCGCGGGAGGTCCTGGTCCGGATGGCGGCCGACCGGCTGCAGCTGCCGCCGGAGCGCCTGGTCGCCCGGGACGGGGCCGTCTGCGACCGCTCGGACCCGAAGAAGAAAATTGCCTACGGGGCGCTGGCGCAGGGAAAAGCGATCGAGCGGCGTCTCCAGGTGAAGCCGCCGCTGAGGAATCCGGCGGACTTCAAGGTCTGTGGCCGGTCGCTGCCCCGGGCGGACTTCGCCGACAAGGTCACGGGAAAGGCCCAATTCGCTGGAGACATCCGGTTGCCGGGCATGCTGTACGGCAGGGCGCTGCGTCCCCCCGCCCACGGCGCCAGGCTGAAATCGGTCGACGTGTCGGCCGCGAACTCGATAGGGGGCGCGAGGGTGCTCCGGGAGGGCGATTTCGTCGCCGTGGTTCACCCGCTTCCCGATGTCGCGGAAAAGGCCCTGTCCCTGGTCCGTGCGGAATACGAACTGCCCGAGGCGACGGTGGACGATCGGAACATCCACGAGCGGATTCTCCAGACTTCCGCAAGGGACAATGTCGTCGAGCAGAAGGGCGACGTGGACGCCGGCCAGGCGCTTGCCGTGCGCCGCTTCGAGGAAACCTATTCCACGCCGTACGTCGCGCACGCGGCGCTGGAAACCCACAGCGCCGTCGCCGACGTGCGGCCGGACGGCGCCACCGTATATGTCGGCACCCAGCGGCCGTTCGGCGCCGACGGCGAAATCGCGAGGGCCGTCGGATTGAAGCCCGAGCAGGTGCGCGTCATCACCCCCTTCGTGGGCGGCGGGTTCGGAGGCAAGAGCCAGGTCGGCCAGGCCGTCCAGTCCGCGCGTCTTTCCAAAATGACGGGCGTCCCGGTCCAGGTGGCCTGGACGCGCGAAGAGGAGTTCTTCTACGACACCTTCCAGCCGGCGGCCGTCGTCCGGATCCGCTCGGGGCTGGATTCGGCCAACCGGATCACGTTCTGGGACTACCACGTCTTCTTCGCCGGCGACAGGAGTTCGCAAAACATCTACGACGTTCCCAACCTGAAAACCACGTCGCGCGGAAGCGGTTTCGGCGGCGGCGGGCCGCACCCGTTCCCGACCGGGGCCTGGCGCGGGCCGGGCAGCAACACGAATATCTTCTCCAGGGAATCGCATGTGGACACCATGGCCGCGGCCGTGGCCATGGACCCCCTGGAATTCCGGCTCAAGAACCTGTCGGATGCGAGGATGATCCGCGTGGTGCGCGCCGCGGCGGACAAATTCGGCTGGACTCCGGCCCCGGCTCCCAGCGGGCGGGGCGTCGGGATGGTGTGCCTGGACTATCTCGGCACGTACGTCGCCGCGATGGCCCGAATCCGCGTCGACCGCAAGACCGGGCGCATTCAGGTGGAGCACGTCGTCCTCGCCCAGGATATGGGACCGGTGATCAATCCCGAGGGAGCAAGGCTGCAGATCGAGGGATCCGTCACCATGGGCCTCGGCTACTGCCTCAGCGAGGAGATCCATTTCAGCGGCGGAAACGTCGTGGATCTGAATTTTGGCTCCTACAGAATACCGCGTTTTTCCTGGACGCCCGCAATCGACGCCGTACTCGTGGAAAACAGCGAGATCGCGCCTTCGGGCTGCGGCGAACCCCCGATCGTCGGAATGGGGGCGCTGCTCGCGAACGCCCTGTTCGACGCCACCGGCGTTCGGATACGCCGGCTGCCGCTGATCCCGCAGAGAGTGCAATCGAGCCTGGCCTGATCCGTTCGGGGGCAGGGCCGGGAAATCCGGCACTTCCCCGAACGGCCGGCCCGACAGACGGGTGCCGTCCTGAATATTCTAGAACGAGTCCACATCGGCCTGATTTCCTTCCTGGGGTATTGGGTCATCCAAATCGTGTGCCGCACGCTGCGGTGGCAGGCCGTCCATATGCAGGCCCTGGAAACGCTGCGCAAGAGCGGCCGGCGGGCCATCCTGGCGTTCTGGCACGGACGCATCTTCCTGGCAACCTACTATTTTCGCAACCAGGGCATCGTGGTGCTGACCAGCCAAAACCGAGACGGGGAGTATATTGCGCGCGTCATCCGGCGTTTCGGATACGGCACCGCCCGCGGATCCAGCACGCGGGGCAGCCATGGCGCCGCCGTCGAGGCCCTCCGCGCGTTAAGGAACGGGAAGGATGTCGGCGTCGCCATGGACGGTCCCCGGGGACCCCGCTATGTGGCCAAAAAAGGCGCTGCCTTCATCGCCCGCAAGAGCGGCAACCCGGTGCTTCCTTTTCACATCGCTGCGGAAAAAAGGTGGGTGATCCGCAGCTGGGATCATTTTCAGTTCCCCAGGCCTTTTTCGCGCGCCATCGTGCTGATGGGAGATCCGATCTATGCGGATTCCTCATGCGGCAGGGAGGACGCGAAGGACGTGGAGGCGGAAATTCAGAGGGCGCTGGACGGACTTCGCGACCGGGGCGACCGCTGGTGGGGCGGGACGCCCGATTGACACGCAATATTCGCGAAGCTTCTGCTGCTGCGGGTCCGGGCATGCATGTTTGGATTCCAGATTCCAGAAAAGCCCGCGGATCACCGGTTTGGGCAGACCGTGTCGGGTTGGAAGAAATGGTTATTCGACATTGTCCGGCAAATCCTGCATCCGGAAACGGTTTTTCAAACCGTCTGGGAGCGCCTCGCGGCAAGCCTGCATGAATAATCAAGCGGATTAAGGGTCACGGCTTCGCCAAAAAGTTTATAAATATATGAAAGAAATGTGGTTAGCGTCATCGCGCGGAGATTGAGGATCCGGACTCGGTATTGACGCCGTGCGTGTCCCGGTCTCATGGACGTTAGGTTGCCGGCAGAAGTGCGGGTTCCGATGACGCGAGCCGGGCGGACGGGGCCCGAATTTCACGTGCCGGAACCGCTTACAGAGCTTGCTTTTTTCTTCGGCACTTTCTATCATTCATATCTTTATCAATTTGGACGCGGCAGCGGATTGGAGATTTCTGCATTATGAAGAGGACGTTTCAACCCAACAACAGCAGGCGAAAGAAAACGCACGGTTTCCGGGAGCGCATGTCGACCAAGGGCGGACGGCTGGTGCTCAAGAGAAGACGCGCCAAGGGGCGCAAAAGGTTGACGGTGAGTGGCTAATCATCCCTCCGAATCGTTTCCCCCCGAAGTTCGGATCGTCCGGTCCTCGGAATACCGCTCGCTTTATAAGGCGGGGAAAAAGATACATTCGGATAGTTTTATTCTGTTCTGGCGGGAAAACGGAAAGGGACATCACAGGCTGGGGCTCACGGTATCGCGGAAGGTGGGCAACGCGGTAATCCGAAACCGCGTCAAACGGCTGTTCCGCGAGATTTTCCGGAAAGCGCGCCACGAAATCCCCGGCCATTTCGACTTGCTGGTAAACGCAAAATCAGGCTGCGGCAATATGGACTACCTCGATGCGGAGAGGGAATTTCTGGCCGCGGCGCACAGGATCTCGCAATCCGGATAACGGGAAGGCATCGGGATGGCACAACGCTGGAGCCGAAACGCCTGGCGTTATTTCAGGGATTCCATAATCATATTGCTGCGCCTTTATAAGCGCTTCCTATCGCCGCTGCTTCCTCCGGCCTGTCGTTTCGAACCGACGTGTTCGGTCTATATGGTCCAGGCGATCCAGAAAAAGGGACTCCTTCGCGGTCTGTGGCTGGGAGTGAAACGCCTGCTGCGATGCCATCCGTTTTGCGAAGGAGGATTTGACCCGGTCCCATAGCGGAGACGCGTGCGCCTTTTGGGCACAATGGCCTTCCCGGCACTGAGTCGATCAGGCGTCTGACGTTTTCCATGCCACCAAATTGAGGAGCATGCGCCAGCGGGCCCGGCGCCCATCATGGAAAAAAGACTGATTCTCGCATTTGCACTGACCATCCTGGTGTTTATCGGCTTTCAGCAGCTCCAGCAGCGCACCATGGGGCCGGAGGGGAAAAATCCGCCGGCCGCGCCGTTGCAGGAGCAGAGCCGGCCGGCGCCGGCGCCGCCTGTTCCCGCGGAGGAGATCGCCCCGCCGGCGGCCGTTTCACCGGAGGACACGAATGCCGCTGCGCAGATCGTCACCGTGCAAAGCGGTCCATACAAGGCGGTCCTGGACAACCGCGGCGCGGTCCTCACCGGCTGGGAGCTGAACGGGTACAGGTCTCAGCAAAACCGCGTCTTTGAGATGATCGCCTCGAATCACGGGAACGAATCCCGGTTGTTTCCGGGTTCGCTGGTTTTCGACAACCCCGCGCTGACGCCGCTGGCCAATGCAGGGCTGTACGAGGTTACGGTCGACGGGGAGCCTTACGACGGAAAGACGCTCGCACCGCCCGTTACGGTGGCCCTCAGGCTGAAAAAGGGCGGGCTTTCGGTCGAAAAGCAGTTCAGGTTCGAAAAGGACAACTACCTGGTCGGCCTCGACGCCACTCTCCGTGTGGATGGCAAACCGGCGAGCGGCAGCCTGTTCGTCGCGCAGGATATAGGGCCGGAACAGGAGCATTTGAGCAGTACGACGAAGCTCGAGGTCGCATACTTTTCGGATGGAAAAGTGCGGCGCGAAGGGCCGCCCGACGATGATAAGGAGATCAAAAAAATCGACGGGTCCGTGCGCTGGGTCGGATTGGACATGCAGTATTTCGCGCTGATCGCCATCCCGTCGAATCCCCTCTCCCACTTTCACATCCAGAAGCTCCCGGTAAAGGCCGTCGGAATAGACGGGAAGCAGGTGGAAAGAAATCTCCTGAAGGTCACCGCGCCGGTGCAGGGGTCGCTGCAGTGCCAGCTGTATATCGGGCCCAAAAACCAGGAAAATCTCGAGGCCGTGAAGGCGGCGGACATTTCCGGAATCATCAACTACGGGATGTTTTCCATCCTGGTGCACCCGCTGCTTGCGGCGCTGCGCTGGATTTATCAATACGTTTTGAACTATGGCTGGGCCATCGTCCTGCTGACGCTTCTCCTTTCGCTCCTGCTCTTCCCTTTCCGGCTGAAGCAGATGATCTCGATGAAGAAGATGCAGGCGGTTCAGCCGAAGGTAAAGGCGATTCAGGAAAAGTACCGGCGGCTGAAAAAAACCGACCCGAAGCGCGCCGAGATGAACAGGGAGGTCATGGCGCTCTACAAGGAGCACAACGTCAATCCGCTGGGAGGATGCCTGCCGCTGCTGCTGCAGATGCCGCTGCTGTTCGCCTTCTACTCGCTGCTGGCGTATTCGATCGAGCTGAGGCATGCCCCCTTCATCGGCTGGATCCAGGACCTGTCGGCCAAAGACCCGTACTATGTGCTTCCGATCGTCATGGGGATCACGGCCTTCATTTCGCAGAAGATGACGCCCATGAGCCCGGGGACCGACCCGACCACGTCCAAGGTCATGATGGTCATGCCGGCCGTTTTCACGGTCATGTTCATCAACCTGTCGAGCGGCTTGAACCTCTATTTTCTCTGCAGTAATATCTTCCAGGTCGGATTTCAAAAAATCGCCGAGAGGTGGATAGGTGGAAGAGTCTCCAAAGCCCCGTCCAAGTCGTGAGTCGCCCGTGTTTTCTGCGGATGCTGTGGCCCTTTTTTGCCGGGACCTGATACGGCGCCTGCAGCTCGAATTGCAGTGCGAGGTAACGGAAGAGGACGGGACCGTTCGCGTCAACCTGTCGGGTCCCGACCGCCCCGCTCTCCTCGGCAATTCGGCCGCCCTGTTGAACAACATCGAATACCTGCTGAACAAGGTGTTCCGGATAGGAAAAGACGAGCACGGGATCGTGCTGGACTCGGACCGGTACCGGCAGCACAGGGAAGCGGAACTGGTCCTGCTGGCGCAGATGGCTTCCCAAAAGGTGATTTCCCTCCGCAAGCCCCTGGGCCTGCAGCCCATGACCCCCCGCGAACGCAGGATCGTCCATCTCGCCCTGGCCGGCATCGAGGGGGTTCGCTCGGAAAGCAAAGGCGATGGGGAAAACCGCAGTATTACGATTTACCCTTCCTGACACCGGGTGATTCCGGATCCGGACGCACCGGTCCGTCCATCGCGAGTCCCGAATTCGAATGATATGAAAGACCTCAGGGATACCATCTGTGCGCTGTCGACCCCTCCCGGACGATCGGGAATCGCCGTGGTTCGCGTCAGCGGCCCCGCGAGCCTGGAAATTTTCCGGCGGCTCTTCCACCGCAAAAGCCGGGCGGATTCCCTGCCGCCGCGGCATGCGGGGCTCGGTACGATCAAAGATCCTACGGGCGGATGGGAGCTGGACGAGGCGATCGCCATTTGCTACGCGGCGCCGCAGTCCTACACCGGCGAGGATATGGTGGAGTTCTCGCTGCACGGCAGCCCCGTGCTGGTCGCGGCCCTGCTCGACTGCCTGTGCGATTGCGGCGCGCGGCCGGCGGACCCGGGGGAGTTCACGCTGCGGGCCTTTCTGCACGGGCGGCTCGACCTGGCGCAGGCGGAGGCGGTGCACGACCTCATTCAGGCGACGACGCTCTTCCAGGCCCGCGTCGCCGTCCGCCAGTCTTCGGGGGAGCTGTCCCGGTCGCTGAAACCGTTCAAGGACATGCTGATCGACATCATCGTCGACCTCGAATCCGCGGTCGAGTTCGCCGAAGAAGACCTGCCGGTCGCCTCGCGGGCGGATTTGGGGGAGAAGCTCGAACGCATCCGGGTCCGGCTCAGGGAGTGGATGGACACCTACCGGCGCGGAAGGATCGTGCGCGAAGGTTTCCGCATGGCCGTGGCCGGCAGGCCAAACGTGGGCAAGAGCAGCGTATTCAACGCGCTGCTTGCCGAGGACCGGTCCATCGTCGCCGAAATGCCGGGGACGACGCGGGACATGGTTTCGGAACTGACGAACATCGAAGGCATCCCCGTTAGGCTGCAGGATACGGCCGGTATCCGTCCGGCGGGCGATCCTGTCGAAAAGATGGGAATCGACCGGAGCTACCAGGCGATCGCCGACGCCGACGCGGTGCTCCTGGTCGTGGACACGAGCCGGGGTCCGACGGCGGAGGATCTGGATCTGCGCAAACGGCTTGACCCGCTGTCCTGCATCGTGGTGATGAACAAATCGGATCTGACCACGGCCTGGTCCGCCGAAGAAATGGCGGAATTTGCGGGAGAGTGGCCCAGCCTGGAGGTTTCGGCCAAAACCGGCGCCGGCATCGATCGGCTGCGCTCCGCGATTCTCAGCCGGGTGATGGGACCCGGCGGGGCGGGGCAGGAAGGAGTGCTGATTACCAACCTGCGCCATTTTCACGCGCTCCGGGATGCGGAAAATGACCTCGCGCGCGCAGCGGATTCCCTGGACGAAGGCCTGTCGGAGGAATTTGCGCTCGTCTATCTGCACGGCGGGCTGAAAAAACTCGGCACACTGACGGGGGAAACCGGGGTGGAGGATATCCTGGGGGAGATATTCTCCCGTTTCTGCATTGGCAAATAGGATACGGCGGTTAACCTATCGACCGGCGGGCGGTTCGTGATTAAATATCCACAAGTATATGATGTAATTGTAGTTGGAGGTGGACACGCCGGCTGTGAGGCCGCCGTGGCCTCCGCCAGGATGGGCGCCGCCACCGCCTTGTTCACGATGGAAATCGGTTTTCTGGCGCAAATGTCCTGCAATCCGGCCATCGGCGGAATTGCCAAAGGGCACCTCGTGCGTGAAATCGATGCCCTGGGCGGCATCATGGGCGAGGTCGCCGACAAGACCGGCATACAGTTCCGCCTGTTGAACAGGAGCCGGGGCCCGGCGGTCCAGGCGCCGCGGTGCCAGTCCGATAAACTCAAATACCACAATGAGATGAGGCTGATCGTCGAAGGGCAGGCCGGATTATGGCTGCATCAGGCCGAAGTCGTGGGCCTGATGGTGGAACGGGGCGAGGTCCGGGGTGTGGAATTGGCGGACGGGGAAAAGGTCCGGGCGAAGGCGGTGATCCTGACCACGGGCACGTTTCTGAACGGCATTATCCGGATCGGCGACCGAAGCTTCGCCTCAGGGAGGATGGGGGAATCGGCCTCAGTCCCGCTCGCACGGCGTCTGAAGGACATGGGATTCAGGATAGGGCGGTTGAAAACGGGAACGCCGGCCCGTCTGGACCGCAACACGATCGATTATTCGCAGTTCGAAGAGCAGGCCGGAGACCGGGAACCGACATTCTTTTCTTTTCGAACGCGATCCTGCAGTCTCCCGCAGGTGTCCTGCTATCTGGGTTACACCAACGAAAAGCTTCACGCGATCATACGGGATAATCTCAAGCAATCCGCGCTCTATGGGGGCTATATCACCGGGACTGGCCCCAGATATTGTCCAAGTGTTGAGGATAAAGTAGTTAAGTTCTCATCGCGGGACAGGCACCAGATATTTTTGGAGCCCGAAGGCCTGGAGTCCCAAGAGATTTATTTGAACGGGATGTCCAACAGCATGCCCGTACCGGTGCAGGAGCAAATGGTTCATTCCATTCCCGGTCTGGAGAGGGCGCGGATGCTGCGCCCGGCCTACGCCATCGAATATGACTTCGTCCAGCCTACCGAGCTGGATGCGGGTCTGGAAGCGAGGAATGCGGCGGGACTCTTTCATGCCGGCCAGATCAACGGCACCACCGGTTACGAGGAAGCATCCGCGCAGGGAATCGTCGCCGGCATCAACGCGGCGCTCCGGGCCCGGGGCCGGGAGCCGGTGCATTTTCCCAGGGAAGAGAGCTATATCGGCATTTTGATCGACGACCTGGTGACCCGCGGGGTGGACGAACCGTACCGCATGTTTACTTCGCGCTCGGAATTCCGCCTGCTGCTGCGCATCGACAATGCGGACCGGAGGCTCCGGCCGTCCGGACACCGCCTTGGTCTGGTCTCCGGGCCGGATTATGAGGAATTTCTCCGAAAATATGATCAAATCGACCGCCTGCGGCACTTCCTGAAGGAATACCGGTGGAATCCCGCGGAAACGGCCTGCCCGAGCCTGGAAGGGAAGCTGGATCCGGTTGCCGCAAAAGGGAGCAGAATAGAGGAACTGCTGCGGCGCCCAGAAATCCTGCTCGAGGATTTTGAGCCGCTGCTGAGATCCCGTGACAGATGGCCCGAGTCCGCCGAGGTGAGGAGATGCGCGGAAATCGAGGTCCGCTATGAGGGATACATCCAGCAGCAGATGCGGGATGCCGAAAAACTCGCACGGATGAGTTCGCGGCGCATCCCGCCCGATTTCGATTACTGGGGGATCGAGGGCCTGAACCGCGAGACCAGGGAAAAGCTGAGCAGAATACGCCCCACGGACCTCGCCATGGCCGGAAGGATCCCGGGAATTTCCCCGGCCGCCGTATCCATATTGAATATTCAACTCGAGATCATCCAGTCCAGGAAGAAAAGGAGAGGTACGGCAGGGGAAGCCCCGGGAAAGGAAGCCGAATGACTGAATCCGGGCTCGAGGAGCTTATTCGGGAATCAAAAATTCCGCCGGATGGCGGAAAAGCCCTGACCCTGTACTGCGAACTGCTGAAAAAGTGGAATAAGCGGGTCAACCTGACGTCCAGTTCCGATTGGAGCGTTCTGGGGCCGCTGCTCCAGGAAGGCGTATGGGCTTCGGCGCATTATCCGGACGGAGCCGTCGCGCACCTGGATATCGGAAGCGGAGCGGGATTTCCCGCAATGGTGCTCCGCATACTCAAGCCGAATATGCGCCTCGATCTGGTGGAGAGCCGCGGGAAAAAATGCATTTTTCTGGAGACAGTCGCGGCCAGTCTCGGCCTCGGGTCGGTTTCGGTCCATCCGATGAGGCTTGGGGAATATCTTCAGGGCCGCGGCCGCGGCAAAAGATGGGATCTCATCAGCTGGAAGGGCCTGAAGCTGAGCGGGCAGGATCTGGAAATGCTCCGGGCGCACGCGCACGAGGGAACGCAGTTGTGGATGTTCCATGGCAGAGAGCCGGCGGTTGCCGACCCGAACGCCATGGAACACCGCTTCAGACTCTTCAAGGTCGCAAGGTTCCAGGGAAGACGGCTCTGGATGCTTTCCATATACATCCCCCGCTGAGTGTTTCACGTGAAACTTCCGGGCATGGCCACGAATTACACGAAATCGACGAAGAAAGATGTCTTTTAATCCGTGCAATCCGTGTCCTTCTCCCGGGCGTTGTTTCACGTGAAACCCTGGAGGGTAGCCACGGATTTCACAGCCTGGCCTCTGGCCACAACCAAGAGGCCGTCACCAGAA
>CAZTHE010000009.1:0-11486 GCA_964613495.1 uncultured Acidobacteriota bacterium
CGTCAGACCGTCCGCCCTGTGCCAGCCGTTGGTCTGCGCCCACGAGTGCACGGCCCCGTGGTCGGTGCCGATGGACAGCAGGTCCCGGGCGATGCGGCTGCAGATCAGGAACCGTCCGCTCCTATCCGCGATGATCAGTCCCTCGGACAGGCCGTCGATGGTCGATTCATGGTCGATCTGGTCTACCAGCGACTGTCTGGGTTCCCTGTCTGCTGCCTCGTGCTCCATTCGCAAATCCGGCTTTCTATCCAAAATCTACACATCACTTTATCACGCACCGCCGGAGTCCCCCAGTCCGAAGTTCGGGGCAGGCGCCCCGGAATCCCGGGGGCTATGTCATGTTGGCGAACCCCAGTTCGAGGTCGGCGATGATGTCGCGCGGGTCCTCGAGCCCGACGGACAGGCGGACGAGTTCGTCGATGATGCCCAGTTCGTACCGCTCTTCGCGGCTCAGGTTGTAGTAGCTGTTGAGGGCGGGGTGGGTGACCAGGGTCTCCGGGCCGCCCAGGCTCGGGCCGAGCATGCACAGCTCGAGCCCGTCGAGGAACTTCAGGGTCTGCTCCAGGTTGCCGTCGATCTCGAACGTCACGACGGCGCCGAATCCCTTCATCTGTTTGACGGCCAGCGCGTGCTGCCGGTGGCTCGGGAGTCCGGGGTAGTACACGCGCCGGACCCGCGGCTGCTTTTCGAGAAATTGGGCCACCTGCAGGGCGGTGCCGTTCAGCCGCTCCATGCGCATGCCGAAGGTCTTCAGGCCGCGGATCAGCAGGTAGCAGCTCATCGGATCGGCGACGCCGCCCGTCATGCGGCGCCACTGATAGATCGGTTCCGTCGCCTTCTCCGACCCGAACGCGGCGCCCGCGAGGACGTCGTTGTGCCCGCCCAGGTATTTGGTCCCGCTCTGGATGACGACATCCACGCCCCGCTCCAGCGGGCGGCTGTTGTAGGGAGTGGCGAACGTGCTGTCGATCACGCTGAGCACGTCGCGGTTCCGGGCGATCTTCACGATCTCGTCGATGTCGGCGATGTTCAGATACGGGTTGGTCGGCGATTCGGAGATGATCATGACGGTGGACGGCGTGACGGCCTTCTCCATGGCCCCGTAGTCGCCCATGGGCACCACGGTGCAGCTGATGCCGAAGCGGGGCATGACGCGCTTGACCATGCCGAGCGTCTGCTTGTAGGCGTCGTCGGTGATGATGATATGCTGCCCCTGGGTGCAGTTGGAGAGGATCGTGGCGGAGACGGCGCTCATGCCGCAGTCGAACAGGACGCAGCGTTCGGCTCCCTCCAGGGCGGCCAGCTTGAGTTCGGCGGCCTGGCGCGTCGGGTTGCCGTAGCGGCCGTATTCGTAATGGTCGATTTCGCCGTTGGCGAAGGAGACCATTTCGGCGACGTCCTTGAAGACGAAGGTGCTGGTGTAATCGATGGGCGTGGTGATGCTGCCCATCCACCGCTTCTCGCCGCAGTGCACGGCTATGGTGTCCCGATGCCCCTTGGGGCGCTGACTGAACTCGTTCATGGCACTCTCCAGGTCTTTGCGAAAATTCCGCCGCACCCGGTCCGCCGGAGCCCCGACAGAGCGGGTCAAAAACTTTTAATTATTATCCCAAAACCGCCCCGAATGCGATAAATCTGTGCATTTACCGTTGGACGGAGGCGGGTTTCTGTTAAAATCACGGAACGAGCGGAGGTGAATCTGGCCTGGTGGCCGGCCTGGACTTCAAATCCAGTTGTGGTTCACCGGAAGGTGGGCTGGGTGGGTTCGATT
Organism: uncultured Acidobacteriota bacterium; assembly: GCA_964613495.1. Lineage (GTDB taxonomy): Bacteria > Acidobacteriota > UBA6911 > UBA6911 > UBA6911 > UBA6911. The sequence goes on from CAZTHE010000009.1 coordinate 1,772, forward strand.
CCCATGCACCTCCGCCACTCTCTAAATCGGGGACGTCCCACCCGTTCACCTGGTTTCTGTGGCATCGTGCATCGGTTAGAAACCGGGGACGCCCCACCCGTTCACCTGATTCTGTGGCATCGTGCATCGGTTTGAAACCGGGGACGTCCCCGATTAATTGATAACCGGAAGGCGGGCAGGTGCGTTGTATCGAATAGCAGCCCCGAAACCCAACCATGGCTGCCGGGAGGATTTTTATGAACTACGGAAGCCGCATTCCAGCAGCTTCGGCCCGCGGAACGCCAGCTGCTCTGGCTTGCGCATGCGGAAGGTTTGTCGCACAAGGAAATTGCCGAAATCACGAACCTCGGAACCGCGAGAATCCGCCTCGCGTTGTTCCGATCGCGGCACAAACTGGCGCGCGCCCTGCGTCAGGAGATGATGAAGTCAGGAGGGCAGGCATGAGATTTCCGTTCTGTTTCCGGAGAAAACGGCTTGAACGTCTCGTGATGGAAAATCGAGCGGACCGGGATCCCCGGCTGATGGCCCATGCCCGAAACTGCCCCGTCTGTTCTGAAACCCTCACGGTGGTCACGGCTCTGAGGCAAAGTCGGGCAAAGGCGATGCAGTCGGCCGGCGCGGGAGCGCCGCACGAATTGTGGCGGCGGGCCGAATGGCGGCGTCAGAACCGCACGCTGGAGCAGGTTGCCCGGCCCGTGATCTGGGCCGAGAGGCTCGCGCTCGCGACCATGCTGTGCGCCGGCGCCGGCCTGGTCTTCGCCATGCGGCGGCAGATTTCCGGTTGGTTCGTCGAAATGATCCGGGGCGGCGGATTCCCGTCCATGCAACTGGATAAAATCTGGCCGGGAAGCTTCGCGGCCGTCGATCCGGTGTGGCTGTATGGATTCGCCGGACTGGCCGCGATTACCGTTATCGGCGTCTTATTTCTGCGATTCTCGGAGGAATGATCCAGAATTTCTCCATCGCGGCGCCGCCGAAACGGTCGCCGCCAATGACGCTCACGGAGCGCCGATCAACGTCGTAAAGCTCGCGGCTTCGAGCGTGCATTGCGCCTGGCCCTCGCGTAATGGAACCGGTTCCCCCTCCTGCATGCCGCGCGCCGTATCGGTCACCCATATGCGGAGAGATTTCAGTCCCTCCGGCAGGCCGGAAATCGCCGCGCTTCGGGCGGCTCCGTTATTCACGATGTGGATCGCGTAAGCTCCGCGCGTGATGTCCCCGAAGGCGGCGCACGTGATGCCCGGACCGCCGCACCGGACCGGCAGGGCAAAAGCCCCGGCAGGGGTGGACGCCAGCTGTTTCAGGTTCCAGAACCGCTGCGTGGGCCGGAGCGGACCGTTGTCGCCGGACACGCCTCCTCCCGCCAGGATCGAATAGTCGGCCGTCAGCTGCCACTGAAGGATCGACCGGGGCTGGCCGATGGCCAGGATGCGCGTGTACAGATCTATCTCGTGAAGCGCAAACGAGGATTCCGCGAAGATCTGCGGGTAGTTCCACGCCTCGGCGTCCGTGCTGCCCTCGCCCACCAGCAGCGGCACGTTCAGGCGCCTTGACGCCTCGTGCCACTGCGTCAGAATTTCGTCGGTGCACCCGCGCCAGGAGTGGAAGGAAACGGCCCCGATGTATTTCACCGACTCCGGGTCCTCGAGCGCGGGCCGGATGAAGTCGACCGGGAAAGCGTCGGAAGTATCGCCGAGCAGCATCCGGGTCGCCAGTCCCCTGGAGGCGAAATGCGATCCCAACGTTTTGATCAGTTCCGCATGCTCCCGGGCCGTCTGCCGCACGTTGATGCCCAGGTCCGATTCATTGAAGGAGAACATCGAGGCTTCCACGCCGTACTTTTCCTTGAGAAAAACCAGGTAGCCCGCGATGGATTCCGCGATGCGCGTCATCTTCTCCGGGTTCAGCGCATTCCCTCTCGGCTCCCCGGGCTGCGGGGCGAAGCTGGGCTTTCCGAGGATCGCCCACGAAGGGGCGAACCAGGCGCTTACGATGACGGGCATCCCGCGCCGGGCCAGCGTGCGCGCCATCGCCATGGCCTGGTCGACGGTCGCGTGCAGCCTGCCCGCTCTCGCCGCATCGAGCGGGTCGGTTTCTTCGACCGGGTGCCACATGTACCACGGCAATTCGACGCGTCCCCAGGCCACACGGAGATTTTCGAGGTTGTATTGGATCACCGCAGGATCGGTCTCGGGATTCTGGATGCGGAAATTGCCGCCCAGGCCGTCAAACACCCGGCCGGGCCGCGATGCGTCGACCGCGATCTCCACGGGATTCCGGTCTACCTCACCCTCCGCCTTCAGAGAAAGGTTCCTCCGGACAGTCCCGCCCGCCGCGGCCTTTCCCGGCATCAGCGCGATGTATGCCTGAAGGTCGCGGCTGCCCTCCCGCCCGTCCTCTCTGATGACGATCTCCGACGGTTCGCCGAACGCGACTTCGAGCTTCCGGCGCTGCGAGAGGAAACGTACGCCGCCCGAGGTTGCGCGCAGGTATTCTTTCTGTTCGGCGTTTCCGGGCGCCAGCGAGACTTCGGACGGCGATGGCGGCTCCGGCCTCACGATTTCGGCCCTGCCCCCGGAGTAGAAAGCCGCGGGGAGAGTCAGCCGGAGATAAATGCCGGCAATGTCCGCCTCGTTCTTCGAGGTCAGCTCGACATCGATGGCGGCGGCTCCCGGTCCCGTTTCCCGCACCGTTTCTCTTGCGGATATTTCCCATCCGGGAAGCGGCCCCGCGAAGTCCGAAACCCGCGGGCGCAGCTGAACCGTCACCGTCCGGGTTTCGGCGTTCCGGGAATAGGTGCTTCTCTGTCCTTCCTTGGTCGTGCAGGTCTCCGTCCGCCAATCCGGTTCCACCACGCACAGGCTGCTCTCGAATTCCATGAGCTGGCCGTCGATGCGGATTCCCGTCAGATTCCCCCATCCCATGACCTCGGACTGACACACGGCGTCATCGGCCGCCCCGAGCAGAAGCGCCAGGAGCAGCAGGTACGTTTTCGGGTTCGTCATCGTGGATTCTCCCGGATCGATTGTATCAGAAACCTGGGACGTCCCACCCGTTCACCTGGTTTCAGGGCATTTCAAGCCGATTCACGGTGCCACAGAAACCAGGTGAACGGGTGGGACGTCCCCAATTTATTCGCGCGGGGTGCCGTCGGGCAGCGCGACATGGCATTCGCGGAAAATCCGTGCCGTGCATGTGAGGCAGATTCGGCTGTCCAGCCGGGGGTAAACGGCCCGGATCGCATCGCCTTTGTGGCTGAAAATCCGCTCATGGCCGATAACGGCCGCCTGGCCGCTGCGATCGAGCATTTCGTACAAGTCCGGCTGCGCCCCCACGAGATAGAAACCGCCGCCCGCGGCGCGGCGCCGCGCGGCTTCCCTGCCCAGCAATTCGGCGCCGGCCAGGTCGATGAAGCCGATCGCGTGCGCCGTCAGCAGCAGGTGTTTCTTGCCGGGATGGGATTCTTCGAGGCCGCGAAAAACCAGCTGCACATTTTCCGTGGCGCCGAAAAAGAGCGATCCCTCGATATGCAGAATGTCCAGTTGCGGGCACTCCGGCGTGTCGTCCGCGGCGGCGACGAACTTGCGGCGCGGATCCCCGCGGTCGGCATGGGACGGCACCAGTTTGCGGATCGACGGCTGCGAGGTCCGGTACAGATAAAACATCAGCGCCACCAGGATGCCGAAGAAGATCCCCTTTTCCATGTCGATCAGCGTGCCGACGAAGGTGACGGCGAGAACGACGCGTTCCCGCTTGTGCCGCCGTATTATTTTGCCGATCTGGTCGAAGTCGATCAGTTCCCACGCCACGATGAAGAGGATCGCGGCGATCGCGGATACCGGCAGATAGGCCACCAGAGGCGCCACGAGCAGCGTGATCAGGAGCAGAAAGACGGCCGAGAGGACGGCGGCCAGCGGCGTCCTGGCGCCGGCGGCGAAATTCGCCCCGCTGCGGTTCAGCGAACCGCTCGTGGCGAAGCCCGAGAAGAAGCCGGCGGCGATGTTGGACAGTCCCTGGCCGATGAATTCCTGATTGCTGTCGATATTCTGGTCGGACCGGGCCGCGAGGGAGCGGGCGACCGCAACGGCCTGCGTCAGCGCCAGAATCGCGATGACGGTCGCGGGGAAGAGCGTTTGCTGGATGGCCGAAAATCCGAAATCGGGCAGCGACGGCTGCGGAAACGACGCCGACAGCTTCCCGAGGGTGCGGATGCCCGTCTGCTCCGCACCGTACCGGGCGTTGACGATCGCGGCGGCCACGCCGCCGGCCGCCATGGCCGCGATCATGTACGGCAGCTTCGGCAGAGTGCGCCTGGCCAGAATGCCCGCCGCCAGCGTGATCAGACCTACCAGCAATACCCATGGCCGCGTTCCAGCGATGCCGGAGCCGAACCGGATCAACGCGTCATGGAAATTCGCGACCCCGGGGATTTCCAGCCCGAAAAAATCGCCCATCTGGCTGGCGACGATGAGGACGGCGGCCCCGGCCGTGAACCCGACGATGACGGTGTTCGAGATGAAATGGACCAGCATGCCCAGCCGGGCCAGTCCCATGGCGAGCTGCATGACGCCCGCCAGCAGGGTGAGCGTGAGGACGATTCCGATGTACCGGGGACTGCCGGGCTCCGCCCAGGGGCTGATCGACAAAAAGACCACGATCGAAATCGCCGTCGTGGGCCCCGAAACCATGTACCGGCTGGATCCCCACAGCGCCGCGACGACGGTGGGGACCATCGCGGCATAGAGGCCGTATTCGGGCGGCAGTCCGGCGATCGCGGCAAACGCGACCGCCTGCGGCAGGACGATGAGCGCGCCGGTGATGGCGGCAAGCGCGTCGGCCCTGAAAGTTTCCCGCGTGACGCCCGGGACCCACCGCAGGAAGGGCAGTAGCCGGTAAACCCACGCCGGGCAGGCATTCAAATCGATCATGGCAACTCCGGATCCATCTCCGATAATACTATCACCCGACCGAATGACGCGACTTTTTAGGCGGCGATCCCCGTGGACCGGTTGCAGGAAGCCGCTTCGCCGGTGCGGATCGATGTTGCCGCTGATGGACGAACTGCATGCGCAATTAAATTCTCGATATTTTGACGGGCCGCACCCATCCCGCGCCGCCCCCGGAGAATATCCCTTGCTTCCCCGGATCCGATGGGAGGTTATCTCGAACTGGCGCCGCGGATGATCGGGTCGGGGAGGATAGAGGAGCTGATTCCGCTCTTCGTCTCCGCGCAGCAGGGGTTGCCGAATTCCGCCGCCATCCTGACAAGGCCGCGCAACGCGCTCATCCTGACGGGGCGGTATGCGGAAACGGTCGAGGCGGCGCGCAAGCTCCTGCTCCTGGGTCCCGACGCCAGCGCGCTCTGCGACATGGGGATGGCGAACATGCAGCACCGGCGTTTCCCGGACGCCGTCGATTCCCTCGAACAGGCCGTCCGCCTCGACCCGGGCTTCGCCAATGCGTGGATGTTTCTCGGGTTCGCCTACCAGATGGCGGCACGCCCGGAGGATGCGATGCGTGCATTCGGGAGAGTCCTGGAACTCTCTCCCTCGGCAAAAGCCCTGAGCTACTGGGACAAGGCCCTGCGGCGGACCTCGGACGATGCCGCCAAAGCCCGCCGTCGGGCGAAGATTGCCGGGCCATAGGGCCTGTTTTCAGGGCGCCGCTGCGCGGCGCCCCGCGGCGGATCCCCTGATCCGGGAAGGACACCGGCAGAATGCAGATACCACTGCCGGCCGCCATTTTGCCCCCGGTTTCTTCGGGTAATTATTCGCGATAAATTGTCCGCTTTGGTAAGATTGGAGCGCCCGATCCATGGGTTCAGGCGGGATTTGTGCCCCCTGAAGCCGGGAAGGGCCATAAACGACAGAGGGGAAGAACGTATGCACTACTCGATCGGCAAAAAATTCATCGTCGGTATTTCCGTCGCGGCGGTTGTGGCGCTGGCGACCGTTGCGGGCATATCCGCCTACAAAACGCACGCCGAAAAGGATTCGGACTATTTTATCGCGGCCTATCCCCATCTGGCCGGGTCGAGGCTGGACGGATGCGAAGTATGCCACGGCCGGGTTACCGCCCTGCCTCCGGGAGCCGTATCCGGCAAGGAAGTGACGCTGAGCGCCTGCGACTCCTGCCACCGCGCCACCGATTACGGCCGCAAGCAGGGGGACACGCTGAACGCCTTCGGCCGCCACTATCTGGATGCGGGGAGAAATACGGCCGCCTTCCCGGCGATCGCCGGCCGCGATTCGGACGGCGACGGCGCGCCGAATGCGGCCGAGCTCCAGGCCGGGACCAATCCCGGGGACCCGCAGAGCGCGCCCGACAAAAAGCCGGCGCCGCACGTCCTGATGTCCATGAATGCGCTGATGCAGAAGGGCGTTCCGGCTCACGTTCAGACCATCTTCGTGAACGTTTCGAAATCGAAGGACGGGGACAGCTACTCCGATCTGCGCGGCTTCAAACTCATCGACGTGCTCGAGGCTGCGGGACTCTCGGAAAAGGCCACGAGCGTCGACGTCATCAGCTTCGACGGGTACATGGCCACGTTTTCCATCGAGCAGCTGCGCCGGTCCTATCCCCAGGCCGCGCCGGTCATGGGGCTCGACAGCGCGACCCTGGGGGAATGCGGCTGGGTACGCTACGGCGCCCGGAACCTGAAAGAGGGAGTTCCCCTCCCCGACGCCGACATACTCCTCTCGTTTGAAGCGGACGGCAAGCCGTACACGCCCGCATCCATCACCCCCGAGAACCGCCTGACGGGAAGCGGCCCGCTCCGGGTCGTCGCGCCGCAGATGAAAAACCCGGGAATCCCGGATATTTCCAGCAAGGCGACGGCCGAATGCGTGGCCAAAATGCCGGCAAAATACCACTTCAACAGGGACTACGAGAAGAACTCCGACTACTGCGCCAAGGCGGTGGTGGTCCTCCGGGTCCATCCGCTGCCGGCCGGCACGATGGACGTCGACTGGCCGCGCCAGGCCGCCCGGGCGATTGCGGAAAAAGGCGTGGTCATTTTCGGGGCGCTGAAACCGGCGCAGCCCGGAAAATAGCGTTCCGCCGCCTCCGGCCCCCCGGCGGCCCGGAGGCGGAGGGATCTTCCACACGAGAGGCATCGAAATGATCCAAACACCCTGGTTTTTCGGGCTGATCGCCGTCGTCTACGCGGCCGCCCTGCTGTGCTGCCTGACGGACCGCGGCCGAGTCTGCACGGTTTTTCTATCGCTCGGCGCCCTGCTCAACGCCGTGTTCCTGGTCCACCATTCGGCCTTCACCGGCGTCTTCATCTGGAACTCGCTCGTGGACCCCGCCTTCTTCCTGCCCTTCACCGTTGCCCTGGCGATTCTGTTCATTGCCGCGAAGCTGGGAAAGCCGTGCCGGGAACTGAGCCCCGCAATCCTCTTTCTGCTGGCGACCACGGTTTTCGCCGCCTGGTACCCGAAAGGGATCGTTCCTCCGGCGGGCAATAAGACCGGCACCTGGCCCTTTCTCTTTTTTGTCTTCGAGAATGCGGCCTACGGCCTTTTCGGGCTGAGCGGCGCGCTGGCGCTGTCTTTCTCGAAGGAGGAGGTCCGGTGGAAGACCCTGCGCCGCACGATCGTCACGGGATTCGTTTTCTACTCGATCGCGCAGGTGGTCGGCGCACTCTGGTCGTTTCAGGGATGGGGGCACCCCTTCATGTGGGGCTCCCGGCACCTGAGCTCCGCGGCCGTCTGGCTCTTCTACGGAGCCCTGATCCATATGCGGTTGCTCTCTTCCTTTGTCATCCGCGAGCGCTGGCTGGCGATTGCCGGCGGCTGCCTGGCGGTCTACATCGCCTATTCCCACCTGATGTACGAGATGGGCCTTCAAAGGATCGGAGGATAAAAAATGAGGGCTTTGAGTCTCCTCTGGAAAAAGGCCGGAGAGCTTTCGCTCACCATCTGGCTTCTGCTTTTCGGGTCGGTGATGATGGCCGTCAACAGCCATCTCGCTCTCGGCGATCGTTCGCAGCTCTACAACGACCTGAACACGACGTCGATCTGGCGATGGCTCGGCGGCATGGCGTCGCGCGACATCGCGGTTTTCGCCGCCATGGTCCTCCTGATCGCCTCCCTCGGCGCGCTCGCGCTGAACACGTTCGTCTGCACCGCGAGCCGCCTGGCCGAGCTGGCCCGCTCCGACGGCAGGCGGATGGACAGGACGAGGCTTTTTCAGCTGTGGGCCCCGACCCTGATGCACATCCTTTTCTTCCTGGTGCTCGGCGGGCACATGGCGACGTTTACGTTCGGCAAATGGCGGCTGCACACCGTCAAGAGCGGCGACGTGATTTCCTATTCGGCGGGCAGCGCGCCCCTCAGCGTGGGCGGCCTCTCACGCCGCCTCTATGAAAATGAGGGGCCGCTCAAGGGCAACGTGAGGTATCACGAGCTCCAGGCGGAAATCGGCGGCCGGCGCGACATCATCAGCGAGCTGCGGCCGCTGCGGCTTCCCAACGGGGATTGGCTGCTGCTGCTGGCGCCCCAGAAAAACGAAAAGAACCGGACCGCCCCGGCAGAAGAACCGGTGGACTGCAGCGGCGAAGAAAGGCACGTGACGCCCCCGGCGTTTCACCCCGCCCAGAATATCCGGCTCAAGCAGGTGTCCGACCCCGGAATATTTTTTCTCTTTATCGGGTTCGGGCTGATCCTGGTCCTCATGGGGAGCTATTACGCGCTCAGCTGGAGAAACGGTTCCGGCCGCCGCTGACGGCGACGCGTATCGTGATTCCAGATTCCCGATTCCGAATTCGGGATTCCGGACGAGCCTGCAGATTCCCGATCCGAATTTATGCCCGGGCGTGGCGTGCCGGACAATCCGACGTGTGAGGATGGTGCACCGGTCCGGAGTGCCGGAGGCACGCTGCAGCATAGCCCGGGGTGACGGAGCCCGCGGAGCGGGCGACGGAATCCCGGGTTTGGGATAGGAAATGAGTAAAGTCCTGAAAGGACGACACAGTCTGTGCCGTCCCTTTGGGACTCGCGTCCTTTCTATTGGCTGACCCGGGGTTGCGGCCGCCTTGCGGCGGCCGCAACCCCGGGCTTTGCTGCAACGCGTCTTCGGCCGCCGATTCCCCCGGAGCCGCGCAGGTTCGTGGAATTCGTGGCTAATCCGTTCCCGCGGGCTTGCCACGCATTTCTCGAATTTGCACCGCGGAGTGCCGGCAGCTCCAGAATCCGGATTCCGGAATCTGGAATCTCTTTTTCCTCCTACCGCCACTTGTCGATCTGGATGGACTGGGAAGGCACCATGCCTCCCATGCTGAAGTAGTTGTTGTTGGACCCGCCGGTGACGATAACGCTAAACGTCCCGCCGGACCTGCGGACCCCGCTGTTCAGATTCGCCATGGCGGGGGGCCTTTCGCCGCCCGTCACCCATTGCGTAAACTTTTCCACCGTGTCGAATCCGGCATCCCGGACGAAATTGGCGATCGGCGGACTCAGAACCGCCGCGGTCCCGAACAGCCACCCGTCCTGAGTGCCGTAGATTTCCTTGATGATCCCCGGATAATCCATGTTCGGTCCCCAGGCGGTCGCCGCCCAGTTCTTGGCGGAAAGAATGCCCCACCCCATGAACAGGGTGACGACATTTTCGCCCTCCTTGAACCCGCGCCTCACCGCCAGCGGTCTGAAGGGGGAGCGCTGTTCGTTCTCGGCGATGATGATGCCGATCAGGTTCATGGGGTTGCCGATGGTGC
>CAZTHE010000009.1:11496-58525 GCA_964613495.1 uncultured Acidobacteriota bacterium
AGTCGTCCCGACCTTGCCGCAGTTGCCGCCGTTGATGGACAGCAGGCTCCAGGCCCTGCCGATCGTCGTGTTGGCGTGGGCATACGGGCCGACGGCGCCTTCCTCGTAATTCAGCCCGATTTCGTCGCGGATCTTCCCGTTGATCACGGCGCCCGCCATGAAACCGTTGTCGGAAACGTTGACGGCCGACATACCGGTCGAGCCGAGCGCCAGGATGACGGGGAAATATTCCGGTTTGGCGCCCGCCATGACCGCGCTGATGGCGGCGTCTTTGACCGTGTAGGTCCAGTTCTCGCCTGCTTCGGATCCCGGATTCATCCTTCCGAGCACCTCGTCGGGATCGTGGCTGGTGGACTTCAGCATCTCCGCGACTTTATCTTCGGTCGGCAATTCCACCGGAAGGAAGTCGGTGTATCGCTTCTCGAGGAACAGCTTCTGGAGCTCGTCCGGAGTTCCGGTGTAGGTCTCCGGACCCACGTCCCGCTGGATCTGGCCGGTCTTCTGCTCTTCGGCCGTCAGCGGCCGGGTCAGCTTTTCCACCAGTTCCGGCATCACGGGCCTGCCCGTCAGCGGGTTGTTTCCTTCGACGATCTGCTTCTTGAGCTGTTCGTTGGTTTTCGCCCAGACCGGGCCGCGGAAATACTGGATGCGGAGCCCGGGCATGCCCAGGTTCATGGAGACCTCTTTTTCCTGTTTTTCGAATTCGGTCAGGATGAGAGGGACCGCGGGTTTTTTCATTTTGGATTCGATTTCAAAGGAGAGGCGGACCGCCCCCGGGGCGCAGAGGCTTCAATGCCCCAGGCCGACGATCGCGGCATCCCCCTTCTCGGCGATCTCCGCCCACAGTTCTTTGCTTACCGCGGACAGCTGCGCCCCGCTCTGATTGTCCCTGTACTCGATTCTGGTTTTGGGATAGTTCGCCTTGAACCAGTCCATCATGACGGCCATGAGGCGGTCGGTCCCGATATAGCCGGTATTGATAAAATAGAGGGTCTTGCCGTCCAGCGTGCCCGGGCGCGGCGCCTGCGGCACCAGCGTGATCGGCGGCGGCGTGCCCATCGGGTTGAGCACGGTAATTTGCGGCATGGCCGCCGGCCTGTTGGACGCTGCGGCTTTCCTGCCCTGCGCGTAGGTCTGATGCCCCGGAATGGTAGCGGCGCAGATCAGGCCGATGCACAAAATCGTGATTCCAGCGATACGCAATTTCATGCGCGGTTCCTCCGTAATGGATTTGGGGGCTCGATCCCCCGAGGGGAATTACGGCTCAGAAAGCCCCGATTTTCAACATAAAAAGCGTGCGGCGGCGTGCTTCGGGGCGTTCACGATTCCGGGTTCCCGGCGACCTTGCAGAGCACGGCCGTGATGTCGTCGACCTGGGGCAACCCGTTGCAGAAACCCCGAACCGCCCGGTACAGGCCGACCACGATTTCGTCCGCACTTTCGCCCCGGTGCTCCCGGATGTAATCGAGAGCGCGTTCGGCCCCGAATTGGCTCTGGTCCGGCCGTTCCGCATCGGTGATGCCGTCGGTCAGCAGGGCCAGGATGTCGCCCGGCTCCAATACGATCGGGCCGCTGCAACCGAAGGAATGACCGGCCATCATTCCGAGGGGAATGTCGAGGCTGTCCAGCGTTCTCCGGACGGCGCCGTCGGCGCCGAGGATGAATCCCGGAGTGTGTCCGGCGCTGGCGTAGGTCAGCGTCCGGGACTCGGGATTCAGGCCGCAGAGGATCAGCGTGGCGAAGTGGTTCCGGTCCAGGTCGGCGACCAGCGCGTTGTTGGTGAGGGAAAATATTTCCCCGGGATCGCTTCTCCGGGAGGCGAACGCCCTCAGATAGGCCCTCAACTCCGACATCAACAGCGCGGAGCTGATGCCGTGGCCGCAGATATCGCCGGTGGCGATGCCGATGCGGTTGTCCGCCAGGCGGACAAAATCGAAATAGTCGCCCCCGATGGCGTCCGCCGGGAAAGCGGCGGCGGCGAAATCGTAGCCCGCGATCTGCGGCGGCGGGATCTTGTAGAACTGCCGCTGCACCGCGCGCGCGAGGCTCAGCTGAAACTGCTGTTCCTGGAGTTTCCTCTGTTCGGTCACGTCCTTGATGACGGTCACGGAGTGGGTGATTTCGCCCGTCGGCCCGTACATGGGAGTGATGGTCTGCTCGGCGAAGAATATCTCGCCGTTCTTCTTCCGGTTCGCCATGACGGTGCGGAAGACCTTGCCCGAGAGAATGGTCGCCCACAGGTTCTCGTAAAAGGCCCGGTCGTGGACGTCCGAGTTGATGATTCTCGGCGTCAGGCCCTCCAGTTCCCCCAGCGTATAGCCGGTGATGGATTCGAACGCCGGGTTGACGTATTCGATGATGCCGCCGCGGTCCGTGATGATGATGCCGTCCGCCGTCTGCTCGACGGCGTTGGTCAGGATCTGGATCCGGGTCTCGCGCTCCTTCTTGAGGCTGATGTTGCGGAAGACGACGATGCTGCCGCGGATCTCCCCGCTCTCCTCGAGCAGCGGGCGCGCCTGCACGGACAGCCAGAGACCGGAGGGGCGCTGGTCGTTGCGGACGAAGATCTCGGTCTCCGCCACGGTCTCTCCGGCGAGCGCCCGGGCGCTGGGTGTTTCGTCCGCCCGGTAGGGCGTCTGCCCGTCGGCCTTGTGCCAGCCCCGGACTTCCTGCCAGGCGTGGGGGGTGCCTTCTCCCGCGGCGATGCCGAGCAGCGAACGGGCGGCGGAGTTGCAGAGAAGGAAACGCCCGCCGGGGTCGGCGACCACCACGCCTTCCGAAAGGTGGTACAGCGTGGAACGCAGGATGTCCACTTCATCGGGAAGCGCCAGTTGGGAACATTCGTCGCTTATGCCGGCCATGGTCGGGGATCCCCTCCAAACGGGACGCTCCACTCTATCATGAGTGCGCCGGATTTTGCATCCGATGACGGACGCACATCCCGCTTTGCGCCGCCGTCATTCTGGGCTAGTATAGGCGCACCTGTTTGCATTTGCCGTCTCCGGGCATCGGCCTTTTCGTTCGCGCACGGGGCGGTGAATATCGCGGAGTCATGGATTCGGGGAACCTTCTCAGGGGAGATTTTATGAAAAGCATACTGCGATGGGCATTGTTGGGAGGATGCATCGGGTTTTTCGTTTCGGGCGGCACTCTGGCGGCGATCGCGCAATCCGGCGCTCCGGCCTGCACGCGGGACAGCCTCCGGGCCGTCACCGACGGCTTTTTCGCGGCCCTCGAGGCGCGCAATCCCTCCGGCCTGCCGCTCGCCTCGGGCGTGCGCTACACGGAAAACGGCCTGGACGTCGCCCTGGGAAAAGGCGCCTGGGAAACCGCCGGCAAGGTGACGTTCAAACGCTGGATGGCGGACACCCGGAAATGCGGGACGCACACGCAGGCCATCATCGACGAAAACGGGGCGCCGCTGCTTTACGGAGTGCGCCTCAAGGTCGACGGGGGGAAGATCTCCGAGATCGAAGCCATCCTCGCGCGCGGCAAGGAGGTGCTCGACGTGAAAGCCATCCTGGACACCAAAGACCAGGATTGGGAAGGCATCCTCCCGCCCGAACAGCGGAGTTCCCGCCTGGGAATGATGGCCGCCGCCGACGATTACTTCGAGCTGTTCGTCAAGGAGAAGAAGCGGGCCGTGTCCATCCTCCCCTACTCCCAGGCGTGCGACCGCTGGGAGAACGGCATGCAGACGACCAAGGGGGGGACCAACCAGGGCGTGACGATGCCCCCGCACAACTGCTCGCCCGTGGGCTTCGCCGACATGACCCACAGCCCCCGCCGTTTCCTCGTGGACGAAGAAACCGGCGTCGTGGTCGCCTACACCCTCTTCAACAACGTCTGGCCCGACTTCCACATGTTCAAGATGAGAAACGGCCTCGTGGAATTGATCCAGGCCTATTTCGAATACGGCAAGCAGTACAAAACGATCGGCTGGCCGGACGAGCCGGCGTGCAAATAGCGTCCCGGGAAGGGGCGGCCGCCGGTTTCGTGCCGCCGCCCCGGCCGCCCGTCAGAGCGACCGCAGCAGGAACGAGCAAATCTGGTAGGCGTCGATGAACTTGAACGGGCTTTCCCCGAGAGTGTAGTGCCCGCAGGGCAGCGCCACGAGCTTGTGGTCCACGCGCCGGCGCCGGATTTCGCGGATCATCTGCTCGGAGAGCCGCGGAGGGAAGGTCGTGTCGCATTTGCCGTAAATGAACAGCGACCGCCCCTTCTGCCCCGCGAAGCGGTCCACGAAGGAGGCGGGCGCGATCACCTTCCAGCACGCCCTCAATTGCTCGAGGTCGATCCGGCCGTCGAACGACTGCCGGATGTGGCGCGTCGTCAATCCCGTCCAGATGACGTCGGCAAAATAATACGAGAACGTGTTGAACACGCGTGCGCGCAGCCGGGCCTCGTGGGCGCCGGCCAGGAAAGCGTAGCAGGAGCCGAGACTCGTGCCGACGAGGCCCAGCCGGTCATACCCCCGCGATTCGAGCCAGTCCAGCGCCGAGCGCGTGTCGACTACGGCCTGCCGGGTGGCGTCGACCGTCCGGGCGACGTTCGAGGAAACGGCGTAATCCGCGCGGTTCAATTCGGCCGGCATGCGCAGGTCGTGGTACGGGAGGCTGAGCCGGAGGGCGGAGACGCCGAACGCCCGCAGCAGGCGGCAGAGGGCGACGTGCTGCTCGAGCTGCGCGTTCCAGTGCGGCAGAACGACGACGGCCCGCTTCTTCGGTTTCGCCGCCGGGAACCACAGGCCGCGGACCCGGTTGTTTTCCTCGTAGGGCGTCACGACGGCCGACGTGAAGCGGAGCCCGTCTTCTCCGCAGTGGAAGTCGGAGGGCGTCGTGTAGCCGTAAAACGTCGCGCTGTCGGACGTGGCCCTGTCGTTCAGGCGGATGAGCGAGGACAGCGGATCGCTGCCCGCGGAGTCCGCAACCGGCCAGTTACGCGTCCATTCCAGTCCCCACTCGAATTCCCGGACGACCCGGTCGGTGGTGCGCGCGGCGAGAGTCTCCTCGCGCCGCTCCATGAAATCGCGGTAGCGATGCCAGACGGTGCGCCGATCCTTTCCCGGCCGCGCGTTCGAAGCGGCCTCGCCTTGTCCCTTCTTCATCAGTCCGGTTCCTCCCGCAGACGCGATCCTGCATTATACAAAAATCCCGCTTCCGCAGAATGTTTGCTTTCCGGCAGCGGCAGGGGAGGGTGTTGGCGGGAGATCGGAGACGAGCCGGTAGAGACGCGGCCTCCGGCGTCCTGACGGTTCGAATCCCGGCTCGAATCCGGGACCCGCCGGGTCTACGGGATCACGAAGAGCACCTTGTCTCCGGGAGTGCCCCACCGGGTGGCGGTGTAACCGCCGGAGCCCTGGCCCGGGCGGATGTACCAGACGCCGGTGGTTTCTCTCCAGATGCCGAAATCCGCGGCGCCGTCGCCGTCGTAGTCGCCCGGCAGCGGCTGATCGCCCGGCATGCCCCATGCGACGGCCCGATAGGATCCGGGCGACGCGCTCGGCAGGACGTACCAGACGCCGGAACCCGAACGCCAGGCCGCGGTGTCCGCCATGCCGTCCGCGTCGTAGTCGGCCGGAACCGGCGTATCGGTCGAAAGGCCCCAGCGCACCACCGTGTAGGTGCCCGGGGACGCGCTCGGCCGCACGTACCACCCCCCGGTCGCGGGCCGCCAGACGGCGATGTCCGTCCGGCCGTCCCCGTCATAATCGGCCGGGACCGGGATGTCGGTCGACACGCCCCAGGACACGGCATCGTGGTGCCCGGGAGATGCGCTCGGCCGCACATACCAGACCCCGGTCGCCGGCCGCCAGACGGCGATATCCGTCCGGCCGTCCCCGTCGTAATCCGACTGCACGGGCCGGTCGGTCGCCACTCCCCACCGGGTGCTGACATAGGTGCCGGGCGAGCCGCTCGGCAGCGAATACCACGTGCCCGTCCCGGGCCTGTACACCGCTTTGTCCGCCCGGCCATCCCCGTCGAAATCCCCGGGAACCGGCACATCCCCCTGCATCCCCCAGGACGCCGCCGTATAAGATCCCGGAGAAGAACTGGGCTTGATGTAGAAGATGCCCGTACCCGGCCGCCAGACACCGATGTCCGCCTTGAGGTCTCCGTCGAAATCGGCGGTTTTGATCTTCCACTGGTAGGCGCCGAGCACCTCATCGATGCGCCGGCTGCAGACGGGACAGAAAACGGCATAGTTCCGCATCATGCAGCCGAATGCCGGGCGGTATGCGGCACAGTGGTAGTAATACGCCCCCTCGAAGGCGCCCACCGTTCCGGCGGGGAACGGGTTCGGCTGCGGGTCGCATTGCGCGCAGTTGGCGTTCTGCGTGGTCGGCATGGGAGTCTGGGGCAGCACCAGGTCTCCCCACTTCAGCGTGCCCCGGTCCGTGTTCCGCGTTACGTTCGGCGCCGCGGGTTCGGCGCCCGGATACACGTCGTGGCCGGTCTCCCCGCTGGAGCAGCCGCTGTAATATTCGTATTCGTCCGCCAGCCCGAAGGCGGAATGCCCCAGTTCATGGATCGAGATGAGTTTCCAGCTGGAGGCCTTGGACGTCACGCCGACGATTCCGCCCGAACCGCCGTACACGGCGCTGTTCACGATGAAGAGCGCGTTGCTCCATTCCGGCACCCGGCTGTTGAGCACATCGATTGCCGTCTGGCTGTTGACGGTCAGCAGGCGGCGGATGCTGCCGTAGGCGCAGAACGTCGCGTCGAAATACGTGCTGGCCACCGCCCCGGTTCCGCCGCAGGCGGAAGGATCGTCCGCGCCCGAATCGACGGAAGCCACGTCGATGCGATAGACGTTGAAGGCGTAGCGGTTCCGGTCCAGCGGCGGCGTACTGAACAGATAGTCGGCGAAGGTCTGCGCGTCGAGAGCGAACTGTCCCAGTTCGGACTGTCTGTATCCTTCGGAGACGATCACCAGGTTGAATTTCATCCCCGCCAGGCCGCTGTCAACGATCTTCGTGGTTCCGACGATCGAGCCGTCGCCCGTGCCGGCCCTCGCAATCCGGGGCCCGCCCTGGAGCATCCACAGGGAACAAACAAGCGCCACGATCGCACCCGGCCGCGCACAGCGGCGGCATCCGGATGTAGGCCCGCGGCGGCACGCCTTCGTCCGCGGCCGGAAACAGGTCTCAGCGCCACGCATAGGTCGCCTTTCCTGGCGGGCCGTTTCGCCGGGTCATGGCCCCTGGGCCCGCTCGAGTTGAACGGATCCGATTTGCCGCGCCGCCTGAACCCTCGCGCGGTTGATTTC
Organism: uncultured Acidobacteriota bacterium; assembly: GCA_964613495.1. Taxonomy (GTDB): domain Bacteria; phylum Acidobacteriota; class UBA6911; order UBA6911; family UBA6911; genus UBA6911. Next base: position 18,766 of record CAZTHE010000009.1, read on the forward strand.
CATCTGGGAAGCCGCCGATGCCTGCGGCAGATTCGCCAGGACGCTGCCGAAAAAGACCAGCCGGTCGGCTTCGGGCAGGTCTGGAATCAGCACCGCGAAGACCCGCCGTTCCGGAAAATGGTCGCTGCGTTCGATCGCGCTTCCGGGACCGGCGAGTTCGCTCCCTTCGCTGTGATACGTAATGGGATCCTCCGCGACCTTCCGGTAGAGTACCTCCCCCCGCCCCGACCACACCTCGATCCAGAATCCGGAAGCGCCTCCGGGCGAGTCGCGTCCCGGGTCGGCGTCCGGGGGGGGAAGAACCATCCGCAGCGGAATCAGCTTCTGCAGACGGAATGCCCCGTGATCGTACTCGATTACGGCCCGCAGCACGTTTTCGGGTCTCTGGAAAGCGGCGTTGCCGGCAGCGCCGTATGCCGCGGGAACCGGGCCGGGCGCGCACTCCGGCAGCGCTCCGCCGAATGCCAGGGCTACGGTACAAAATACGAATACCGGACGGACGATCCGAAGCGTTCGAGGCGCCATGGTGTTTTTCCCGACGTGGTATTTATTTATTCTATCACAAATTTTGCTCCCCGTCACAGCGGCGCAGGCGGACACACGGCGTCTTCGAGGCAAGTATGCCCGGCTCGTAGACGGCGGGGATCGAGACGTTTTCTCCGCTGCCTGCCGGGAAGACGGCGCGAAGCCGGAAGGCTCGTCCGGGGAAAACACCGCCAAACCCGCCCGCAACAATTATGCAGATGCTAGTTCCTTTTTCCGGGGGAATGTGTATACTGTTGCGACTCAATCGGGATCAAAGCACGTAAACCATTCGAGGAGGCCGCTATGAGACGTGGTTTTGCAGCTCTTATGCTTGGTGTCTTTTTATCCGTTGCCGCACAGGGTCAGGACCAGGCCGAGGAGCTGACGCCTCAGAAGCGGGCGGACATCCTATCCCTGATGCAGATGACGGGCTCCGTCGACCTGGGCGCGCAGCTCGCGGATGCATTTCTGCAAAGCCTCTTTCCGTCGCTGCGGGCAGCGCATCCGGAAATATCGGAAATCGCGCTGACGGCCACAAGAAGGGAGATATCGAAGCTGTTCCGGGAGAAGGCGGAAGAGCCGGGCGGGCTGATGGACCGGATGATCCCCGTGTACAACAGGTACTGGACGCACGCGGAGGTCAAGGAACTGACCGCCTTCTACCGGTCGGAGCTCGGGCAGAAAGCCATTCATACCATGCCGAAGATGTTGGGCGAGTCGACGGCACTCGGGCAGGAATGGGGGAAGGAACTCACGCCCGAACTCCTGCGGCGGATCCAGGAGATTTTCAAGCAGGAAGGCATCGAATTTCCCCAATAGAGGCGGCCGAGGCTGCGCCGGGCCGCGTTCACCCGGCGTTGTATAATGCGGCATCTCGACGCTCGGCAAGGGAGTGAATATGGCTGCTTTGAACTATGTCTTTTTGGGCATCAGCGGCACCGCGATCGCGCTGGACGAAACCACCGGTACGCGGATCTGGGAGACCCGGCTGAAGGGCGGCGACTTCGTGAACCTGACCTTGACGGACCGCAGGCTCTACGCCACCACGAAAGGGGAGATATTCTGCCTGGACCCGGGGACCGGCAAAATCCTGTGGCAGAATCCCCTGAGGGGCATGGGGCGCGGCATCGTCTGCATCGCCGCTCCGGGATCCCTGCAGGGTCCGGCGGCGGCGGCGAAACACAAAAAGGATCAGGAGGACGCCGCGGCCGCGGCCGCCGCGGCATCGGCGTCGGCTTCATAGCGGGGGCCGGGAACCGGATGCCGCCCGCTATAGGGACTCAGAGGAGGCCGGCACCGGCTCCCGGGACAGCAGAGGCGGGATGCCCGCGAAACCCCGACGGCTATTTGGCCGGCTGCCCGACCGCCAGGCATTTGAGATGCTTCTGATCGCGGATCAGCAGCTTTCCATCCGCCAGCGCCAGCGGCGCCCAGTTCTCGCCCGGCTCGAGCATCACCGCGCTGGCCAGCGGCTTGAAGCCCGCCGGAGTCGGCTCGATCAGATACAGCGTCGTATTGCCGTCCACGCTCAGCATCAGGCCGTCGGCCAGGACCGTCCCGCCGCGGACAAAGGGCGGTTCGTCCCCGGTCCTCCATTTGACCTTGCCGTCCATGCCCATGCAGACGAATCCGTCGCTGCGCTCGTTGATCGTGTAATGGGCGTAGAAATGGTCCTTGAAGAGAATCGGCGGTTGCGTGTGGGCGCCGAAGTCCGGGTTCTTGAACAGCTCCGCGACCGCGTAGCTGCCGTCCGCGTTCTTCCGGACCTGCAGCATGACCGCGCCCGCGCTGTATCCGCCCGTGATCAGGATGCGTCCGGCTCCGGCATCGAGCGCGTGCGGGACCGGGATGGCGCACTGCCAGTTGCCGTATGACCAAAGCATCTTCCCGCTGAGCGGATCGAGTCCGGCGACGGTGCCGCCCTTGGCGCTGCGGCCGAATCCCACGCCGGCCGTGATCATGACCAGCTGATCGCCGCCGCCGACTTTAACCACGGACGGGGTGACGTAGCCGGCGGTGCCGGGCAGGACCGGGGATTTCCATTTCAGTTCGCCCGTCCTCTTGTCATAGGCGGCCACGGTCGCCTGGGGCGCCTGAGGCGCCACGATCAGCAGGTCGCGGTAGACGAGGGGGTTCTGGGTGATCCCCCACCGGGGAAGCTCCCCGCCGCCGAAGTCCTTCCAGATATTTTTCCTCCAGACCGGCTTGTGCGTGGTCGCGCCGATGGCATAGAGGTCTCCCAGCGGGCCGCAGACATACACGAAATCCCCATCCACCGTCGGGGTGCTCCGCGAACCGGGGTGATGGAATGAGGTCGCCGCGTCGTAGGCGAAATTCCAGAGCTCCTTGCCGCTGGCCAGGTCGAAACACCTCAGGGTGTCGCCGACCTTCTCGTTGCGGTCGAGCAGGTACACCTTGCCGCCGCTCACGGCGGGGCCGCCGTAGCCGACGCCGACGGGGGCCGTCCACAGGACCTTCGGGCCCTCTTTCGGCCAGCTGCGCAACAGGCCCTTCTCGGCGGAAACGGCGGTTCTTTCAGGCCCGTAATACTGGGGCCAGTCGGCGGCGAGGGCGAAGACCACCGATAGCGACATTGCCAGCGCCATAAGTCTGATTCGTGCTTTCATTGTCCCGGCTCCTTTTCTGTTGAAGCGCCTCGTCTCGGCGCCTGAGCATAACTTTACAGGAAGTTGCGGACGGGGGAACAGCAGTTTCGGCTACTTTTCGGAAGCGGCGGCACCCGCGGCGATCGCGTAGAGCTCCGAACGGGTCATGATGTACAGCGCCCCGTTGGCCGGAACGGGCGTGCTGTAGATGGTGTCTCCCATGTCGATCTCGGCGATCTTCCGCATCTCCCTGCCGGTCCTGAAGACGGCGACATCCCCGTCCTGGTCGCCGAGGTAGACTTTGCCGTCGGCCGCGAGCGGGGATCCCCAGACCGGGGCCGTCATGTCATAGGTCCAGTAAGGCTTTCCGCTGGCGGCATCCACGCAGTGCAGGTTTCCCTTGTAGTCGGAGAGGTAGACCAGCCCGTCGGCGACGGCGGCCGTAGAGATGGAGCGGTTGATCCTGTCATAGTGCCAGACGCGCCCGGATTCGGTGATGTCGCCCTTCAGCGCGGGATTGATGCAATAGGCGTGGCCGACGCCGTTGCCGTTGTCCGGATCCTGGCCCGAACTCATGAATACCCTGCCTTCGTGGAATACCGGCGTGGCCACGCCATAGTTGCGCGTTTTGGGCCACACGGCGTCTTTGGGATTCAGATCGAACTTCCAGAGCCTTTCCCCGGTCCGGGCATTGAAGCCGTACAGCCAGCCGTCGCCTCCGGGAAATATCGCCTGCTGCACCCCGTCCACCGGCGCGAGCGCCGGCGAAGCCCACTGGCCGTGCAGGATCCCCTCTCCGGGGGAGCTGTCCTGCCATGCGACCTTGCCGGTATTCCTGTCGACGGCGATGAAGCTGGGCGCCTGCGGCGCCGGGACCTTTTCGCCGCCGTCCTCGCGTCCGTTGGAGGTCTCGAGGAAGAGGAGGTCTTCCCAGAGGACCGGAGATGAACTGGCCATGAAAAGTTGGACCACGCCCAGTTCCTTCATCATGTCGAGTTTCCAGATGATGTCTGCGTCGGCGGATCCTTTATAAATTTCGTCCTGATAGGGGCCGTCGTTCCTGCCGTCGGCGAATCCTTCCGTGTCCAGGCAGATCAGCTCTCCGCGGTTGCTCACGTAATACAGCCGCTTGCCCTCGACCGCGGGGGAGGAACAAATCCCCTGCTCGGGGAAATCGTTCTGAAACCCGGAATCGAGCTTGTCCGACACCGCCTGCCAGAGGAATTTGCCGTCGGACTCGCGGAAGCACATGAGCACGCCCTTGTCGTCCGCGATTTCGGGGTTTTTGGGATTCCCGTTGTTGGTGCCGAGAAAGATCTTCCCGTCGGCTACCACCGGATTCCCGTTGGACGTCGTCCCGATCGGCACCTTCCATTTGATGTTCTTCCCGCTCTGGACATCCCAGGACTCCGGCAGGTTTTTCATCGCGGATACCATGTTGCGCTGCGCCGTTCCGCCCCACATCGGCCAGTCCTGAGAGATGAGCGGCAGCGCGGCGATGGCGGAAAGCAGGAGAATATAGAGGGCACGGCGAATGCGCATAGACGGCTCCCGGACACCCGGGTCCGGGCGGAGAGCGCCGCGACGGGTGTCCTCCATAGGATTGTGCCCAAACCACACGGGCAGGACAAGGGAAATTGCCGGCGTTGCCGCGGATCCGGCAGCGGCGGCCGCGGCGTGGCGAGGCGAGGATTTTGCGCTATCAGGATCCTGGACGGGATCCTGGACACCCACCTTTCAGGATCTCGGCGGGATCCTGGACACCCACTCTTTGACTCCTCGACGGCTGATCCGATATCCAAAAAATTGGACGGCCGTGCCCTGCCCGGTAGCGCCGCAAAGAGTGGGTGTCCACGATTCGCAGAAGGTGGGTGTCCACGATCTTGGCCGGGGTGGCAGAAGGTGGGTGTCCACGATCGGAATCCACGATCGGAATCCCACGATCGGAATCGAGAAAAACCGGAAATAAGTGGGTGTCCACGTTCTGCGGCGAGGGTAGAATCGGGGGGTGGCCCGTCGGGGCGGGTCCGGGGCGTACGGAAAGAGCCGCCGCCCGACCGAAAGGAGTTCGCATGAAGAAGCTTTTTGTGGTTTGCCTGATGGCGAGTGCCGTTGCCATCTTCGGCGCTGAGAAGCGCGCGCTGGTCCTCGAGGACCTGTACCGGATCAAGACCGTCGGAAGCCTGGTCCTGTCTCCGGGCGCGAAAATGGCCGCCTTCACCGTGGCCGCGACCGATTTTCACAAGGGCAAGAGGACCCAGGCCATCTGGCTCATGAATTCCGACGGCGGCGGGCTCCGGCAGATTTCGGCCGGAGAGGCGATCGACTCTTCCCCATTTTTCTCGCCCGACGGGAAGACGCTGGGCTTCGTCTCGAACCGCTCCGGGGCGTCGCAGATCTACCTTCTTCCGCTGGACGGCGGCGACCCGAGGAAACTGACCGACGTCAGCACCGGGATTTCCGGGCCGTTGTGGTCGCCGGACGGCGCGTTCATCGTCTTCGTATCCACCGTCTACCCGGAATGCGGCGCGGACGACGCCTGCAACAAGGACATCGCCGAGACCTGGAGCAACGGGCCTCTCAGCGCCCACATGGCCGACAACCTGCTCTACCGGCACTGGGATTCCTGGAAAGACGGGAAGGAAGACCACATCCTGTCCGTGGATCTGAACGGCAAACTGCGCGACCTGACTCCGGGCCCGCACGAATCCCCCGTCTTCTCGCTCGGGGGAGACCGCAATTACGACATTTCCCCGGACGGGCGCCGGCTCGTCTTCGCATCCAAAAGGGTCCCGAACCCGGCGGAATCGACCAACGCCGATCTCTTTCTCCAGAACCTCGGCGAAAACATCACCCCCGGTTCGGCCCGCAACCTCACCGCCGCCAACGAAGCGTGGGACGGCGCGCCGCGGTTCTCCCCCGACGGGAAAAAGATCGCGTACCTGAGCCAGCGCGTCCCCGGATTCGAGTCCGATCTCTTCCGCATCGCCGTCGTGGACCCCGCTACCGGAGAGGCGAAGCTGCTCACGGACCGGAACATGTTCGACAACTGGGCCAACGAGGTCCGGTGGAGCGCCGACGGCACGGCCGTCTTTTTCACGGCCCAGGAAAAGGGGGAAACGCCGCTCTACAGATTCACGCCTTCCGCGGGCAGGTTCGACCGGCTGATCGCGCACGCCTCCCTGGACGACCTGTCCGTGGATCCGTCCGGGATGTTCGCGCTCGCCGTCCGGCGCTCGGTCGGCGAACCGGCCGAGGTCTGGCGTTACGACCTCGCCGCCGGGGGCGCGCCCCGGAGGCTCACATTCTTCAACAAGCCCGTGGAAGAGGAGGTGGACATCCGTCCCGCCGAACGCCTGTCCGTCCCGGGCGCAGGGGGGAAGCCCGTCGAGGTCTTCCTGGTCAAACCCCACGGATTCACCCCGTCGACAAAATACCCCCTCATCCTCAACATTCACGGCGGGCCGCAGCAGCAGTGGGCGGATTCCTTCCGCGGCGACTGGCAGGTCTATCCCGGCGCCGGCTACATCGTGGCGTTCGCGAACCCCCACGGTTCGGTCGGCTACGGGCAGGACTACACCGACGCCATTTCCGGCGACTGGGGCGGCAGGGTGTACGAGGATCTCATGAAGGTGACGGAGCACCTGGCCGGCCTTCCCTTCGTCGACCGCGACCGCGTGGGGGCCATGGGGTGGTCCTACGGCGGCTACATGGTGAACTGGATCGAGGGGCACGACAACCCGTTCAAGTGCCTGGCCTCCATGATGGGGGCCTTCGACCTTTCCTCCAAGTACGGTGCGACGGAAGAACTCTGGTTTCCCGAATGGGACCTCCGGGGTACGCCGTGGGATTCGGAAGACTATAAAAAATGGAATCCCGCAGACCGGGTCCGGAACTTCAAGACGCCCATGCTCGTGATCTCTGGCGAGAAGGATTACCGCATCGCGTATACGGAATCGCTGCAGATGTTCACCGCGCTGCAGAAACGGAAGGTCCCCAGCCGCCTCGTCATCTTTCCCAGGGCCGGCCACTGGCCGTCCTGGTACGAGATGGCCTTCTACTACCTCGTCCACCTGGACTGGTTTCACAGGTATCTCGGCGGACCCCCGGCGCCTTACGACGTGCAGGATTTCCTGCGCAACCGCGCCTTCAAAGGGGGCGCGAAGGCAAAATAGCGGAAAGGGAGAACGCCGGCGCTCAGTACCGGCCGTATTCCTTGGTGAACTCGATCATGGCCTTCAGGTTCTCGGGCTTCACCTCGTCGGTCGAGCTGCGCGGACCCAGGATGTAGCCGCCGCCCTTGCCCACGACGTCGATGAGCTTTTTGCAGTAATCCTTGACGTCCTGCACCGATCCCATCTGCAGCAGCGAACACGGCACGTTCCCTTCGATGCAGACGTGGTCTTTCAGGACATCCTTGGCCCGGAAGATATCCGTCGTGTCGAAACGCGCGCAGATGGTCCCTTTCGGGAACTCCAGCAGGTATTCCAGCCGCGAAGTGAAGTTGCCCTCGAAGAAAATGCACAGGGTCGCCCCCCGCTCGATCAGCGTCGAGACGAGCTTCCTGAACGTCGGCCAGTAGAACCTGTCGAACTGTTTGGCCGACATGAAGTCGTCGGAGCCCCTCGTGTTGGTCATGAAAAGTCTCAGGTTGCCGTACTCGTTGGGCGGGGGCAGCGGCCGGGCCAGTTCTTTCCGAAGCAGCATGTCGCAGGCCTCGAGCAGCTTGTCGGGCCGGCGGTACATGTCCAGCATGGTGCCCTTCATGCCCCGGATGCTGTGCGAAACGATGTCGAACGGCGGAAGCATGCCTCCCTGGTGCAGCGTCGGGATGCCGTAGTCGGCCAGCAGCCGATTGAATTCCGCCATCCTGGGGCCCTGCCGGCGGATTTCCCGGCCGGCCTTCTGCAGGTTTTCGATGGCCGCCTCGACCTTCGGATCGGTCAAAAACACCGCCAGGTTCTGGGTAGCCCACGGCTCCGCCCAGCTCATGCCGGAAAGGGGCGGAAGCCCCGCGAGCCACTCCATGCTGCCGTTCAGGCGCGGCAGATGATGCCGGATCAGGTAGTCCGGCGTGTCGTTCAGGAAGAGGTCGTACTCGTCCTCCTGGAGGCTCTCGATCTCGATGACCTGCAGCCCGTTGTTGGGACCCACCCCGTGGCCGGGCCACCTCATGAATTTCGGGTCGAGGGTTTCCAGCGCGGTCCCGGGGGAAAAAGCGCGCGTGAACGCCATATCGGGCTGGAAGTCCCGCAGCGTCTTGCGGTATGCGGCAAACCAGGCGTCGCAATCGTAATAGGCCGCCGAACAAGGGATCCCGGCGTACTTCGCCGCAAAAAAACCGATCTCGCAGGACACCGGGACCCGGTCGGTGGCCCTGAGGCCGATGGCATCCGTTACCCGCTTCTCTCTCTCACGCAGCAATTCCTGCGGACTCTTCCCCTGCTCGAGCGTGTGGGTCATGGCGGCATGTCCTTCCGTGCATTGGGTCAATTATAGCGAACAGGCCGCAACCCCAGGCCTGTCCCGTTCATCTCGCTGCTGCAAATTATGAGCCTCATTATATGCAGCGGGTGGTTTCGCCGAAAGCAAAATACCGGGCGCCGCCGCCCCGGGATCCGCCCGGCCCCTATTTTTCCGGCAATATGCGGGGGAAGAGCTTTCCCGTCCGGGCGGCATACAGCGTGTACTCCTCGCCGAACACCCGGGTCATCAGGATTTCCTCTTTGCGGACCAGGAAGGAAAATACGGGGTACAGAAATCCCGGCAGCAGGAACAGGATCCAGGAATTCAGGATCAGGGCCAGCCCGGCGGATGCCGGGAAAATGCCTCCGGCATAAATGGGATGGCGCACGAACCGGTACGGCCCCGTCGTGCACAGCTGCCCATGGTTCCACCACCGGCGGATGGTTTTCATGCACCAGAATTGCCAGCACAGCCAGAGCGCGACGACGGCGAACCCGGCGATGCGGACGGGCTTCGGGTTGCCCGCTATTTCCACGTGACCCAGGGCGCGGTCGAGTCCCCACAGGAGAAAGAGGACGGCCGCGCCGATGCCGAGGCACGCCAAACCCACGCCGAACCTTTTCTGATATCCGCTGATCCGCATTCTGCCGTGTCCCCTGCGCGCGGGACTTCCCGTGCGAACTCGGGCTCCGCGACGCTCCCTGAAGCCCGATATCCTCGGGGCCGCGATCCGGTTCCTGCCGGCGACTCCGGCAGTATACCCCGAAAGCGGATATCCGGGGGAGCGGACTCCCGGCCAGTCGCATCAAGGGCCCCTTTTCGGAGTCGATCCCCGTCCCGAAGATGTTTCCAAATCCGTCGCCGAATTCGCCGGAAGATCCGCCGGACGCGGCGCGCCAGGAATGCGGTGATTCGACATCCATTCTTTGTTATATTCTCACGGGAACCCGGGAGAGCCTGCTGCAGTCCAACGGAGGCCCGCAGGGCGCATCCCCGGGCAACAAGGCCGGAGTCGCGGCGCATGAGGCGTCCGGGGCATCCGGGCGGAAGGCCTCGCCATGAGATCCGAGAACCGCGCGCGACACATATTCGTCATCAGTCAGCAGGAAGATCTGGCCGACCTGGTCCGCAGGGCCGCGGGCGAGACGGCCACGGTGGACTCGGCCACCGGCGAAGCCGAGGCGATTCCGAGGCTGGTGGAAATCCGGCCGGACATCATCGTCATCGGCCGCCTGGGCGCCCGGGATTCCGCCCTGCGGCTCTACCGGAAGCTTCGCGAGGGCTGGGTTTCGCACCACGCTTCGCTGCTCCTCGTCGACGCCGACGAATCGGGCCGCACCTGTCGTATCCTGGGCGAGGAGAACGTGACCCTGAGCATCGGGGGACACGATTTCTGGTCCGCTCCTCCGGCCCCGGCCTTCGCGGCCGACGAGGTCCTGCCGCAGCTGCGCGACCGGATCGCCCGGAGCCTGAAAGCCCGCGAAAACCGCTTCAAGAATGCGATGCTGGACCCGGACCGGTTCTGCCTCGTGTGGGAACAGATCCCCGGGCCCGGCGCTTTCGAGATGCGCCAGGAGACGGTGCTCGAAAACGCGCGCACTGCCGCCCGCAGCGGCAAGGTCTGCGCCATCAGCATCACGGACAATCCCGGCGGGAACCCGGCGATCGCCACCGACGTCCTCTGCGCGGAGATCCTCAAGGCGTGCATCGAGCCCCTGGTGCACATCGCCATGCGCGACAAGAGCAGGAACCAGGCCGAAAGCCTGCTGTTCCAATTGGCCGCGCTGGGCATCCACAACGTGCTGATTCTCACCGGGGATTACCCTTCGAATCTCGGGTACAGGGGGAAATCGAAACCGGTCTTCGACCTCGATTCGGTCAACGGGCTCGGGCTGGTGGCGGAGATGAACCGCGGGATGGAGCGCGAGATCATGCGCAAGACCGTGCGGCTCGCGGCGAGCAGCTTCTTCGCCGGTGTCGCCGTCTCGCCGTTCAAGCAGATGGAAGCCGAGGTGATGGGGCAGTATTACAAGATGCAGAAAAAGGCGGAAGCCGGGGCCGGCTTCGTCATCACGCAGGTCGGCTACGACGCGCGCAAGATGCAGGAGCTGCTGGTGTGGCTGAAGATGCGGCGCCGGCAGATCCCCGCACTGGCGAGCATCTACGTCCTGTCGTACCCGGTCGCGAGGACCATGCACGAAAACCACATTCCCGGATGCGTGGTCACCGGAAAGCTGCTGCGGCAGCTGGCCGCCGAGGCCGAGAGCCGGGACAAGGGCAGGCAGGCGCGCCTGGACCGGGCGGCCAAGATGTACGCCATCGCCAGGGGAATGGGATACAAGGGAGCGTACATCAGCGGCCAGAACCTGCCCTTCGAGAGCGTGGAATACATCGTGGAGCGCGGAAACGAGATGGCCGGCTCCTGGATGGATCTCTTGCAGGAGTTCGAGTACCCGCAGGATGACGGGTTCTATTTTTTCGAACGGGACCCGGAAACGGGTTTGAATACCGAAACGCCCGCCTTGCGTCCGCAGCCGCCGGAGCAACCCCCGGTCTACCGGCTTTCGCGCGCCTTTCACTCCGCGGTCTTCGAACCGTCGAGTGCGCTGTTCAAGCCGATACAGCGGTTCATGCAGTTCGTGGATTCCTCGAGGCGCCGCACCGACGCGCTTCACTTCTTCGAGCGCTGCAGCAAGACGTCGCTCTACGGCTGCAAGGATTGCGGCGATTGCGCCCTGTCCGACGCGGCCTACCTGTGCCCCGTGTCGCGGTGCCCCAAGGACCAGCGCAACGCTCCCTGCGGCGGGAGCTACGAGGGGTGGTGCGAAGTCTATCCGGGAGAAAAGCCGTGCATCTGGGTGCGGGCGTACCTGCGGCTGAAGGCGCAGCGCCGGGAGCACGAAATCGGGGAAAACGTCGTGCCGCCGTGCGACTGGGACCTCTGGCAGACCTCTTCGTGGATCAATTACTTCCTGGGCCGGGACCACGGCTCCAAACGCCTCGGCATCCGTCCGCCGGGCCCGGGCAAAGCGCCCGCGGCAGGGCCAAAATGACCGGAGACCGGGAACGACGGGGATTCGGCCGCAAAAAAAGGAAGGATTTTGGATCGCCGGCATTTATACTGAAAGACGACAGGAGGATTTCGTCCGATGTCTCCGATTCCAGGCCCTGACACGGAACGCCCTGCGCCTTCCCGGCTGCTCACCGAGCTCAGACAGGAGCGGCGTCTCGCGATGCGGGAACTCGACCCGGGCCGGAAGATGCAGGCGGCGTTCTCGCTGAGCGTGGAGGCGAGAAAACTCCTGATCGCGGGCCTTCGGGCCCAGGGTTTCAGCCAGCCGGAGATACGCGCGATCCTCAGAACGAGGCGAAAATGAATCTCACGGACCTTCTCTGGCCGCTCGACTCGGTCTTTCAAAAATGCCGGATCCGGTATGCCGTGATCGGCGGCTATGCCGTCGCGGCATGGGGCGAGGAACGGGCGACCCGCGACATCGACCTCTTGTGCAACGCTGGACACACGAAAGCCCTGCTGAGCGCCCTGGACAGCGAACACATACGGTTCAAGCACCGCATCGGCGGCTACGGCGATCCCATACCGGAAGTCATCCAGATCGAGATGGGACCGGTGACCACTCCGTCCGAAGTCGATATCCTGATCGGGATCCGCGAAGCCCCCCAGGGCATTTTCGACCGCGTCCGCGCGGTCCCGGTGGAAGGGCTGGCCATTCCGGTCGTGTCCCCCGAGGACCTGATCATTCTGAAGCTGCTGGCGGGCTCGGCCCGCGACCTCGAAGACGCGGGAAGCATCGTGCAGGTCCAGGGGGAAAAGCTCGACCGGGGCCTCGTCCGGCGGCTTTGTCCGGAACGCCTCGCCGATAGCCTCGGCAAACTGCTCGGCGCTTAGTAATAAATAAAGGCTGCATTTTGCCGCAGGCCCGGAAGGGGCGAGGCGGCGCAGACGGTTAAAAAACGACTCCAGATTCCAGATATCGTATTGCCTGGCAGTCCCGAACCATCCTTCCGTCTAAACCGACTCGCCCTTGCCCAAATCGGTGACCCCCAGGCTTATCTGGAATCCGGAATCTGGAATCTGGAATCAAAGCCCCCATCCACCACCGGCGACGATAGCTTCATGAACGGGGGCCTTGTCCCGCTCTCCCGGCGGAGCCCGGACTACCGGCCGGAGCCGATCGTCCAGCCGTTGCCCAGGCCGTAAGGCAGCGTCACGAAGGGGAACGCCTCGACGTGGCGGATCAAACCGCCGCGGATGGCGAAGGTTTCCATCGTGACCAGGTTCAGCAGCATGCCCGGGGGATCGCCCGGCTTGGACCTGCGGCTCGTGCCGTCGTGCACGAACAGCGGGAATGTCGCCACCGTTCCCTTCTGCTCGTCGATGACGAGCGCGCGGCGCGGCCGGATGCGCTTCATGTAGGCGAAGGTCGCGGTGTCGATCTGCTGCGCGCAGGTCAGCATGCTGAACCGCAGCATCTCTTTGTCTCCGGGCTTGTCGGGCGAGGGCAGATAGGGCCCCGGCATCATGCGCCCGCCCGGCGGCGGGTTGTTCACCGTCTGGTAGCCGTTTTCGTGCCGGACGCAGTCGTCGGCAAATGCGCCGATTTTCCCGCTGTCGCCCTCGAGCGCGTCGAAATAGGAGGTCGCGGCCCGAAGCAGGAGGTCGCGGGAAGCCCTTTCGGCCGGGGGAATATCGGTGGTCAGGACAGGCACCGGCGTGGTCAGCAGCGGGATGGCCGCCGCGTTGATGTCGCGGTCATAGAGCTGCTCGATTTCCTCGATCTTTCCGCGGTCGACTTTCAGGCGGATCGCGACCAGCGCGTCGCGGCCGCCGACCTTCAGCCGCGCCTGCCGGGCGACCTGGCCGGCGACCGGATCGGCGACGGTGATGTCGAAACCCGTCGGCTCCACCTTGTTGCGCCAGAGAACGCCCTCGCCGACCGTCATCTCCCCGGTGTTCTCGGTCATGCGCACGTTGACGGCGAGCGGCGGCACGGACGCGGGATCGTGCTTGAACAACGCATTCATGTACCCGTCCATGATGCCGACCATGCAGGCGCGATCGCAGGCCTTGAGGGCCGCGGGATTCCACTCCGGCTCGCCCGCGGTCGAGAAGCCGATCGCACAGGAAACCAACAGCAGACCTAAGCCAGAAACCAGAAGCTTTCTCATTTTCTTCCCCTCCCTGAAATGCCGCAGGTGCCGCAAACCAGCCGAACGGAACCCCTTGGATGCGTTCCGCTATGGCCCGATTATAGGTCATTAATCCGCATTATTCATGAAGCTTCTGCGGCGGCGGACATAGATATTGATTCCAGATTCCGGATTCCGGATTCCAGATTCCGGATTCCGGATTCCGGATAACGCCGGCTGGAGCGGCGGCCGGCCCCGGTCATTTTTCTTGGATCGGCGGGAACTTCTCTTCATGATGGGGCGTAGTCCCGGTGAAGACGCTGGAGACACGAGGACACAATGGCAATCGGGCCGGAGGCGGATGAGCGGCAGTGGATCTCCCGGTTGAAACGGGGGGACGCCGGTGCCGCGGCGGCGCTCATGGATATGCACGGCGAGCCGCTCATGCGGTATCTCTATTCCATCGTGGGAACGCGGGAAGGGGCCGAAGACGTCTTCCAGGACAGCTGGGTGCGCGTCATCGAAAAGATCCGCCTGTTCGACGCCGGCATGAGCTTCCGGCCGTGGCTGTTTCGCCTCGCCCGCAATGTCGCCTACGACTCGCTCCGCAGGAGGAAGCGTTGGTGGTCGCTGGACACGGGAAGCGCGGCGGAATCCGGGGACCGTCCCCTGGACCCCGCCGATCCCGCCGACCTCGCGCACGACGTGGTGACGCGGGAAACGGCGAGGCGCCTGCTGGCAACGCTGGCTCCGGCCTACCGCGAGGTGCTGTCCCTGCGGTTTTTCGAGGACCTGTCCTATGAAGAGATCGCCGCTCTCTGCCGGCTGCCGCTGGGGACCGTCAAGAGCCGCCTGAAACGCGGACTGGATCAACTGGCCGGTACTATGCTGCAGGAGGAGAATCATGCCTGACCGGAAAATTCCGTGCACCGAACAGAGGGAGCGTCTATTGGAGGCCTTCCTCTCCGCGGGAGGGCCCCTCCCGCCCGAAGTGCGCCGTCACATGGAGAGTTGCGGTGCGTGCACGCGCTACTGGAACGCGCTGGGCGCCGTCCGTTCCGCGGCTCCGCAGGGGCCGCTGTATTCGCCCTTTCTGCGGGCGAAGACCCTGAGGCGGGTGGCCGGCCGGGAGCACCGCCCGCACCCCGCGCTCATTCCCGCCATGGCGGCGGCCGCCGCGTTGAGTTTCGCGGTCTCGTTCGCGCTCCCCGGCTGGCTTCTGGCGCAGCTCTTCTTGCGATGGACCGCCTCTCCGGGGCTGGCATACGGATCGGCCGCGGGCGCGATGCTGGCCGCCGGCACGCTCGCGACGGTTGCGTCCGCGATTTCGCTGATGGAGCGGGGCGCCATCGGTTTCGGGGCCGAGGACGGCGGGCAAGGCCGTGCGGATCTGCCGCCGGCGACCGGCGCGCATTGATCGCAACGCGTAATTCGCATTCATGGTGGAGGAGTCATGGCTGGCAAATTGCTCGATAAAAGGGTTCCCGTCAGAAGCCTGGCGGCGTTTTATCTGATCACCCTGTGCCTGGCGTGGAGCTATTTCGTCTGGGACTACCTGAACGCCGCCCACGTCTTCGGATCGCCTCACGACCGGCACCTGTTCGTTCTCGGACTCTGTTTGTTCGTATCCGGACTGGCGCTCCTGTTCCTGACGGCCGTCATCGGCCTGTGGATCTTCATCTATCACGACGCCGGCCGGCGCGGCATGAACCAGCTGCTGTGGACTCTTGTCGCCATTTTCACGCCCAACCTGCTCGGAGTCGTCCTCTATCTGATCCTGCGCAAGCCGGTGCTGACGGAGTGCTCCGGTTGCGGGGCGAAACTGGAACCGCAGCTGCTGTATTGCCCGGCCTGCGGGCGCCAGTTGCGGCGGAAATGCCCGGCCTGCGGTGCCATCGTAGAGCCGGGACACCAGTTCTGCGGATCCTGCGGCAAGAGCCTGCCGGAATCCGGCCGCGCGACTGCCTGACATCGGGCAACGCGCCCGATCCGCGCGCCGGGGCACCCGTCCCGGCGCGCGGAAGAGCGCACCGCGTGTCGCCGTGCCGGACCGGTGCCGGGAGTTCGCCGGCTGCCGAGGCGGACATTTTGATTCCGGATTCCGGATTCCGGATTCCAGACAAGCCCTCGGGTCACCGATTCGGACAAGGGTGAGTTTCGCCATAGCGAAGGAATATCGCGGATTGTCCGCGAAGACGCCATCTGGAATCCGGAATCTGGAATCCGGAATCAATTGAGGCACGCTCGTCTCGCCTCGCGACAAACCATCATGAATAATGCGGATTAACGCTCCCTGCGCCTGAGGCCGAATTTCGATTCCCGACCTCCGAGCGGGAGGGCTGCGCGGCGGACGCGCTCCCTGCCCCGGAAAACGACCTCGCGTAATAAGATGATCCCTTCGGGGCCTTTTTATGGTAAGAGAATGTCGGAATCTTCCGGAGGCCAGCATGGGAACCAATAGAAGGGCATTTCTGAAAACTGCGCTCGCCGGCTGCGCCGCGGCAAAGGGGAGCGCCCTGCTCAGCGCGGCGCAAATCGTGCCGCCCGCCTCCGCGGGAGCCGGCAAGCCCGGCAGGGCCGCCTATGAAAGGATTGCCACCGAAGAGGCGTGGGGTCCGCCGGAAATGTTCAAGATGTACCTGGATGTCATCGAAAACGGCGCCCTGACGGATCCGGGATTCGTGTCGATGTGGGGCCGCTTCGTCCGGAACACGCGGCTCATCGGCCAGCTCACCGATCTCGGCGAGAAGCGGATTCACGACATGGACCTCTCCGGGATCGACAAAATGGTCCTCTCCCTGACGGCGCCGGGAGTGCAGATTTTCGACGCCGCGACGGCAAACTCTCTGGCGGCTTCGACCAACGATCAGCTGGCGGAGGCCATCCGGAAGCACCCGGACCGGTTTGCGGGCCTCGCCGCGGTTGCGCCCCAGGATCCTCGGGCCGCGGCCAAAGAGATGGAAAGGGGCATCCGGAAACTCGGGCTGAACGGCGTGATCATCAATTCGCACACGCGGGGCGAATACCTCGACGATCCCAAGTACTGGGAGATTTTCGAGGCGGCCCAGGCGCTGGATGCGGCCATTTATCTTCATCCGCAAACCCCGCCGCCCGACATGGTGATGCCGTACCTGGCCCGCGGTTTCGAGAGAGCCATCCTCGGATTCGCCCACGAAACGTCGCTGCACGTTCTGGGCCTGATGACGGGCGGCGTCTTCGACCGTTTCCCCCGGCTCAGGATTGTGATCGGACATGGCGGGGAGGGGCTGCCCTACATGCTCTACCGGCTCGATTACATGTATGAAAACGCCCGCTACCCGTTCATGAAGAAGGTCAAGAAGCTGCCCAGCGACTACATGAAGGAAAACTTCTATATCACCACCAGCGGATTGCCCTGGGCTCCGGCGATCACCATGGCGCAGTCGGTCCTGGGAGTGGACCGGGTGTTGTACGCAATGGACTATCCCTACCAGTTCGTCCCGGAAGAGGTGGCCATGACGGATAATTTCCCGATCCGGGCGGAGGACAAGAAGAAGCTGTTCCAGGAGAACGCGGAGAACGTGTTTAAGCTCTAGCATTTTGGGCTGCGTCCTGCCCGTGCGGCGTGGACGTCGGAGTATCGACAGACAGGAACGGAAGGCTTTCCGGGATCGAGACTATGAAAATCCTAATTGCCGGCGGAGGACAGACCGCAACCCTGGTGGCTTCCCGCCTGATTCGCGAAGGCAACCAGATCGTGATCGTGGAACAGAACCCCGGCCAGTGCGCGCGGCTGGAGGAAAACCTGGACGCCAAGATCGTGCAGGGGAGCGCGGGCAGCGTCGAGACGCTGAGACAGGCCGGGATCGGCAGCGCCCAGATGCTGATCGCTCTGACCGATTCCGATCACATCAACATCCTTTTCTGCCTGATCGCGGCCGTGGAATCCAAGGCCAAGGTCCGGCTGGCGCGGCTGCGCACCCACGAGGTGGAGCACTGGCGGCGGATCTGCAAGGAGGCGGGGATTCCCGTCGACCGGATCATCCATCCCGAAACGTATATCGCCGAGCGGATCCTCCGCGTCGCGCGCATCCCGGGCGTCTCCGACATCCTCGATTCCATGGAAGGCCGGGTGAAGCTCTTCGGCATGATCGTGGACGAGAGCAGCTGGTTCGCGAACAAGCGCATCGAGGAGCTGAACGCCACCGGTTCGCGCGGCCACGGGATCATCGCCATGATTTTCCGGGGGCAGCAGGCCATCATCCCGCATGCGGGCGAACAGCTGCTGCCAGGGGACAAGCTGTATATCATGACGCGGGCCCAGTTCCTGGAGAATGCCTACCGGTATTTCGGCCTGCGCACGCAGGAATCCCTCGACCGCGTCTTCATCCTGGGGGGAAAGCAGATAGGGATCGAGGTGGCGCAGGAACTGGAGAAGATGGGCGTGGCCATCAAGCTGTTCGAAAAGGATGCGGAACGCTGCGAACGGATCTCCCAGATGCTGCAGAAAGCCCTCGTGATTCATGCCGACGGGACGGAGCAGGCGACGCTGATGGAGGAGAATATCCAGGGGGTGAACGCGTTCCTCGCCCTTACGGGAGACGACGAAGACAACATCATGGCATCGCTGCTGGCCCGCAAGCTGGGAGTCCAGAAGGTCGTCACCCTGATCAACAAGCTGAATTACCTGCCGATGGTGCAGCGGCTGGGGATCACGACCACCGTCAGCCCGCGCCTGGCGGCCGCCGACAGGATCCTGCGGTATGTGCGCAAGGGGCGGGTGATCTCCGTGACCACGTTCCGCGAACAGGAGGCGGAATCCATCGAGCTCATCGCTTCCCCGCGGTCCAGGGTCATCGGGAAGAAGCTCAAGGACCTGCGGCTGCCGCGCGACTGCATCATCGGAGCGATCAGCCGGCCCTCGGGCGAAGTGATCGTGCCGCGCGGAGAAGACGCCATCCAGGCGGGAGACCGGGTGCTGTTCTTCGCCCTGGAAGGGGTCGTGGGCGCACTGGAAAAAGCATTGCTGGGTTAGCCCTGTGATTCATTTCAAAACGCTGCTGCATACCGTAGGCCGGTTTCTGCTCTTCCTTGCCGGCGCCATGCTCATCCCTCTCGTCTACGCCCTGTGGATATGGGAAGACGTCGCCCCGTTCGCGGTCGCCTTCGTCATCACGGCTTCGTCCGCGGCCCTGATCCTCGTCTTTACCGGCCGCCCCAAGAGCGACCTTTCGGCACGGGAAGGGGCGCTCCTGGTCTTCGCCATATGGATCGCGACGAGCGTGTTCGGCTGCATCCCCTTCTACCTGTCGGCCTTCTACCCGGGTTTCACGGACGCCTTTTTCGAAGCATCCTCGGGATTTACGACGACCGGAGCGACGGTCCTGGCCGACGTCGAAGTGCTCCCCCGCGGCATCCAGCTCTGGCGGTGCTTCACGCACTGGCTCGGGGGGATGGGCATCGTGCTGCTGGCCATCGCCATCCTGCCCCTGGTGGGCGTCGGCGGCATGCCCCTGTACAGGGCGGAGTTTTCCGGGGCGAAGTCCGAGAAACTCAAGCCCAGGATCACGGAAACGGCGATCGCCCTGTGGAAGATCTACCTGGCGCTGACCCTGGCGCAATACCTGGCCCTGCGCTGGGCCGGCATGAGCCGGCTCGAAGCCGCGTGCCATACCTTTTCCACGCTGGGGACGGGGGGATTCTCCACGAGAACCGCCAGCATCGCGGCTTTCAACAGCGTTACGATCGAAATCATCATCGTCGTTTTCATGCTGCTCGCCGGCATGAGTTTTGCGCTCCATTACCGTTTCTGGGTCGAACGGGACCTGCGGAGTTTTTTCCGGGATATCGAGCTGAGGTTCTACCTGATCGTCGTGGCGGCGGCGACGCTGGCTATCGTGGCCAGCCTGATGTTCCACAACCATTACGGGGTGGGGCGGGCCTTCCGGGAATCCCTGTTCCAGGTCAGCTCCATCATCACCACGACGGGGTATGTCACCAGCGATTTCGAACAGTGGAGTCCCTTCACGCAGTTCATCCTTCTGGCCCTGATGTTCGTCGGGGGGTGCACCGGTTCCACGGCCGGCGGGTTGAAGGCGTCGCGCATCCTGCTGCTCCTCAAGGTCGTCGGCCGGGAATTCAAACGAATGGTGGAGCGGAAAGGGGTCTTCGCGGTCCGCATGGGACGCCAAACGTTCCCGGAGCCGGCCATTCAGGGCCTGCTCAACATGGTGTACCTCGCGTTCCTGACCTTTTTCGCCTCCTGCCTGCTGCTGGCGGCTTCCGGGGTCGACGTCCTCACCAGCATCGGCGCCGTCGTGGCCTGCATGTTCAATATCGGGCCGGGAATCGGGCTGGTGGGGCCCGCGGAGCATTACGGCCACCTGCCCGCGCTGGCCAAATGGGTCCTGAGCCTGTGCATGCTGGCCGGCCGCCTGGAGTTTTACACCGTGCTCGTCCTCTTCACCCCGGCCTTCTGGCGGCGCTGATCCGCGCACTGAATCATGCGGGCTATGCCAGGACGATGCCTTTTCCCTTCACGTATTCCCCGAATTTCGTGTCGACTTCCTGAATGTGGCGGATCAGCCAGTGTCCCAGAAAGGTGTCGATCGCTTCCGACAGCTGCTCGGTGGCGCCCTCTTCCTCGAATTCCTTTACGAGGTTGCCGAGGGTGGCCCGCAGGCCGTCGTGCTTTGACTTGTGTTCCTGAAATGCCGGGTAGCGGCTCCCGGCCATGTGCTTTTCTTCCGTCGCGAAGTGGATCCCGGTGTAGTCGATCAGGAAGCCGAGCGTTTTTGCGATCTGCGTCTTGTTCTGCCGCGACGCAATGGATTCCACGATGTCGTTATAGTGGGCGATCCATTGCTTGTGCTGCGCATCGATCAGCGGAACACCGACGGACAGGTTATTCTGCCATTGGATCTTTTCCATGCCTCTTTCTCCTCAAATGCCCTGCGCAGGCGCCATACCCTGGCGGCCCGTTGCCGGGGCGCCGGAACGCGCATGCCTGTTCCGGGCGATCCGGCTGATGGAATTTTAGCAAACGGTTCCCCGGGGCGGCCACGGGAATGTTGGAAACGCACCGGAAAGGGGGCCCGGCGGAAATATCGGGTGGCAACCCAACCGCCGCCGGTGCTATGGTCTTTTCCCATGAAACGCACACTGATCGCGCTGCTGCTTCTTTTCGGCCTTGCCCAGGCCGGCATGGTGACCGGCCGCGGCAAGAAGATCATCGGCTGGGGAGACCAGGGGGATGGGACCTACAGGAATCCCGTCCTCAAGGCGGACTACTCCGACCCGGACCTGATCCGCCACGGGGACGATTTCTACATGATCGCCTCGGATTTCCACTTCGTGGGAATGCAGGTGCTGCATTCCAGGGACCTGGTCAACTGGAACATCGCCGGCCAGGTCTTCGACCGGCTCTCGATGGCGCCCAAGTACGACGAAATGAAAGGCTACAGCCAGGGGACCTGGGCGCCGACGATCCGGTATCACGACGGCAGGTTTTACATTTTTGTCTGCACGCCCTACGACGGGTTGTTCATGTGGCACGCCCGGCATCCCGCCGGCCCCTGGTCGGAGACGGTGACCGTCAAGGCGGTGGAAAAGTGGGAAGACCCCTGCCCTTTCTGGGACGACGACGGGCAGGCGTATCTCGCCCACAGCGTCCACGGCGCCGGGCCGATCATCCTCCACAAGATGAGCCCGGACGGGACCCGCCTGCTGGACGAGGGCGTGGAGATCTACCGCGGCAAGGTCGCCGAAGGCCCGAAGCTTTTCAAGCGGAAAGGCTATTACTACGTGTCGCTGCCGGAAGGCGGCGTCGAGACGGGATGGCAGACGGTGCTGCGGTCGCGGAGCATCTACGGACCATACGAGCGCAGGGAGGTGTTTCCGCCGCGCAGCCCGCACCAGGGCGGCCTCGTCGAACTCGAGAACGGCGAGACGTGGTTCCTCTCCTTCAAATCGACGGGCTACCTCGGGCGGATCTGCTACCTGAATCCCGTCCGGTGGGGCGACGACGACTGGCCCGTGTTCGGAGACAACGGCCGCCCGGTGGACGGCGGCCGCAAGCCCGATGTCGGGAAGCAGTATCCCGTGCGGCGCCCCGAGACGAGCGACGAATTCGACGGGAAACGGCTCTCCCCCATCTGGCAGTGGAACCACAACCCCGTCCCGGAAGCGTGGTCTCTTTCGGCGCGGCGCGGATGGCTCCGCCTGACGGCGCGGCCGGCGGGCGAGTTGAGCCTGGCGCGCAACACACTGACGCAGAAGCTGTGGGACAGCGCCGGCGTCATCGACGTCCGGATGGACACCCGCGGCATGCGCGACGGCCAGCGTGCGGGATTCGCCTTCATGGGCGGCAGCACCTTCGGCTGGGTCGGCGCGGGACAGGAAAACGGCGTGCGCCGGGTCCTGTGGGAGAAGGGCGAAGGGCCCGTGATCGGGCGCGGCAGCGTCTGGTTCCGCGGGATCAACAGCGGAGACACGGGGCGGCTCCTGTACAGCCTCGACGGCAAAACCTATGTCGACACCGGAACGGACTTCCGCCTGATCTTCAAGCACTGGAAGGGCAGCCGCATCTCGATCTTCAGCTACGGCCCCGGCGGGGGTTCGGCGGATTTCGACTATGTCCGCTATCGTTACGACGCGACGCTGGAAGCGTTGGGAGCCGACTAGCCCGACTGCGGGGCTATTTTCCGATGCAGAACAGGGTGCCGTCGCTTCGCAGGAACAGCTTCCCGTTCGAAACGGCCGGCGAGGCGAGGGTGCGCTCGTCCAGGCTGTTCCGCGACAGGATGACGGGGGCGCGGCCGGCCCGCAGAACGTACGTTTCCCCGGTTTCGCTCGCCATGTAAATCTTCCCGTCCGCGCCCACGGGCGAGGCGAAGAAGATTCCGCCGAGCCGCTGCCGCCACACCTGTTTCCCCGTCTCCGCGTCGGCGCACGTGACGATGCCGACCTCATTGGTCACATAGAGCAGGCCCTGATAATACAGGATCGACGGGACATAGGAAGCGCCGCCGGGTGCGCGCCACACGATGTGACTGGACGTCACGTCGCCCCTTCCTCCGGGACGGATCGCCATGAAGTCGCTGTTCCGGTAGCCGCGGCTCAGGTAGATCAATCCGCCGTGAAACACGGGCGAGGGGACGGGCGTCTGCCGCTGGCTGCCGGCATACCACAGCAGTTCTCCGTTCCCGGGATTGTAGGCGTCGATGCGCGCGCTGGAGTTGATGATCAGCTCGTCGCCCTGCGGCAGCTCGACGACGAAGGGCGTGCTGTGCGCTACACGGCCGGCGCCGCGGTCGGCCTTCCAGCGCTCCCTGCCGGTATTCCTGTCCAGAGCCAGCAGGTAGGATTTCGGCGTGTGATCGCACAGGATGAACAGCAGGTCCTTGTACAGCGCCGGCGAACTGCCGTGTCCCCATGCGACGACAAAGGGCGAGATCTCTTCTCCCAGGTGGCGCGTCCAGACCTCTTTGCCCTGCATGTCGAGCGCGACGAGTTGTCCGTTGCCGAACAGGGCATAGACGGTCCGGCCGTCGGTCACCGGGGTCGGCGTGGCGAGGTTGTGTTTTTCGTTCAGGTCCGGGAATTCGCCCGTGGCCGCGACGCCGTATTTCCACAGGCGGGAGCCGTCGGTCCGGCGAAAAGCCTCCACGACGAGGGTCACGTCTCCGCCCGGCGCCGGCTCTTTCGCGGCCCTGCCTCCCATGGGATTTTCCCTGCCGGCCAGGTCCTGGTCGTCGCGCGCCAGCCGCGTCGGCATCCCCTGCTGCACCGGCGCGACGCCTGTCTGGGACGTCACGATGACCGTGTCCCCCCAGACGATGGGCGAGGATGCGCCGAGACCCTCCAGCGACGCCTTCCAGGCGATGTTTTCGGTGGCGCTCCACCGTTCAGGCAATCCGGTCTCCGCCGAAACGCCGTTGGAGGCGGGTCCGCGCCACTGCGGCCAGTCTCCGGCGCACAGCGAAGGCAGGATCGAAAGGGCCAGCAAAAAGACCGGGGAACGCAACCGAGTTCTGGGCCGGGTTCCGGTCCGGCGTCTCCGGGAGGTCATGGCAAAAGGATGACAGGACGGGCGGCCGCAGTCAACCGTGCGCGCCGTCGGATTTTCCGTCAATAACCGATACCCGTGCCCGCCGGATTCGGGTATCATGAAATCCTTACCGAACCGGTTGAAAAGCGGGCGTCGAAGCCCCGCAACCCCGTGCGGCAAAGCCCGCGCGGGGGATAGGTTCTCGAGTGTTTCTTTACCCTGCGGTCAGGCATCGCGGGAAACGGTAAAATGGACATTTTTCGGGAGACCCGTTATGAGCACAGCCTATGATTTTTTTAAAGCGAACCAGGTATTCCATCTCGCAACCGTGGACGGCACGAAGGCGCGCGTACGGCCTTTCGGCTTCGTCATGAAGAGAAACGACGCGCTCTATTTCTGCACCAACAAGACGAAGGACGTGTACAAGCAGATGGTCCGGTGCCCGCAGGTGGAGATGTCCGCCATGGGGGCCGAGGGGAAATGGCTGCGCCTTTGCGGCACGGCCGTATTCGACGAAAGCCGCGAGGCGAAGGCGCAGGCCTTCACGGAATCGGCCATGCTGCTGCAGATTTATCCCAAGGGGGCGGACGAGGAAATCTTCGTGACGTTCTGCCTGAAGGACGCGGAAGCGACGCTGTATTCGTTCACCGACGCGCCGAAGAAGGTGCCCCTGCTTTAACCCGCATTATTCATGAAGCTTCCGCGGCGGCGAATATTTTGATTCCAGATTCCGGATTCCAGATAAGCTTGTGGGTCACCGATTTGGGCAAGAGCGAGCCGGCTAAGACGGAAGGATTGCCCGGCACGGCCCGGGGACCCGACATCTGGAATCCGGAATTTGGAATCCGGAATCGGTTTTTTTACCGTTCGCACCGCCTGTCGCGACGATGTTGACCCGCAGACCGTGTTTTCGGGCGAATTTCGCGAAAAAGCCACGGCCTGCCGAAATGCTTTGAAAAGCTTCGCAGCAGCACTTTCGCAAGGAGCCGATTCCATGCCGAATATTCACGGATTGCCCTCCAATTGGACGCAGATGACTCCCGAACAGAAGCGGGAATACCGGATCGACCGGTTTCTCAACCCGACGGATGTCCAGTTCGTGAGCCTGAAGGCCGCCAGGGACTATAAGACGCGCGCCCGGCGGATCGTGGACGCCTATAGCGTGAGGGAGCCCGACCGGGTGCCCGTCAGCCTTCCCGTGGGCCACCTGCCCTACAACCTGCACGGCGTCAGCATGCATGAAGTCATGTACGACATCGGAAAGGGCATCGCCGCCTGTGACGCCTTCAATGAAAAGTACTCCGAAGAGCTGGAGTATTGGGCGCTCCCTTTCGCCCCCCCCGGAAAGGCCCTGGAAATCCTCGATTACCGGCTCTATGCGTGGCCCGGTCACGGCCTATCGGTCAAGGCGCCCAATTACCAGTTCGTCGAGGGGGAATACATGAAGGTCGACGAGTACGACGACCTCGTACGCGACCCTTCCGATTACTGGCTGCGGAAATACCTGCCGCGGGTGTTCGGCGCCCTGGAAGGATTCCGCATGCTGACGCCGCTCACCGATATCCTCGAAATCCCCACGATGCAGCTGATGCCGCTGGCATTGCCGCAGGTGCAGCAGACCCTTCAGCGAATGATCGATGCCGGGAAGGAAATCCAGAGGCAGAACGAAACGGCCGCAAAGATGATGGCTTCGGGACCCGCGGCCCACGGGTTCCCTTCCACCATGGGGGCCCTCGCCGTCGCGCCTTTCGACGCCATCGGCGACACCCTGCGCGGCACCAAGGGCATCATGATGGACATGTTCCGCCACGGCGACAAGCTTCTGAAGGCGGTCGACGCCATGGCCGAATTGATGATTCACTCCGTCCTGGACGCCCCCAGCTTCCCGCATATGCTCACCATCGGCTTCCCCCTGCACAAGGGCGCCGATGGGTGGATGTCCGCGAAACAGTTCGACACCTTCTACTGGCCGTCGCTGAAAAGGGTGCTGGACGCCTTCATCGCCGAAGGGCTTGTCTGCACGCTGTTCGCCGAAGGCAGCTACGATACCCGCATCGAAAAGGCGACCGACTTTCCGAAAGGCAGCGTGGTTTGGTGGTTCGATCAGAGCGACATGCCGCGGGCCAAGAAGATTCTGGGAGACAGGTTCTGCATCCAGGGCAACGTCCCTTCCTCGCTGATCGTCACCGGGTCCCCCCGGGACGTCAAAGAGCGCTGCCGCACGCTGATAGAGGAGTGCGGCAAAGGCGGCGGTTACATCCTGGGCGCCGGCTGCATCGCCGAGGATCCGAAGCTGGATAACCTGCGGGCCATGATGGAGGCCGTCCGCGAATACGGCGTCTACCGGAAGTAGGCACCGCATCCTGCGGCTACGGCCGCATCCTGCGGCTACGGCCGCATCCTGCGGCTACCCGATGATCTCGCTGACCTGGAATTCGGGCTTTATGTCCGAAAAATTGGGGAGGTCGGCCGCCAGTTTGGAGTCGTGCGCCTCCAGCCCCTTCTGCATGTTTTCCGCACTGTCGAACACCAGGTGCCCGATCGCGACATAGGGGGAGTCGCCGATCCCCCGGTCGACCTCGGATTTGATCAATCCGTAGGAATCCAGCAGCCTGTGCACCAGCCCCATGTGCTTCTCTTTGTAATAGTCGAAGTCGAACTTCCCGCCCTTGGCATACATTACAGAGACTCGAATCATTCTTCTTTTCTCCTCTTGGTCTTCCATGACACCCCCGACTTCTGGCATCCTCTCAGGGATGGGATTCTATATCGAAAACGGGGAAAGACATAATCCCAAGCGCTTGCGGACCGAAGTTTTACTTGACCTGCATGCAGGGAGCGATAAAGCTAGGGGTCTGTCCTGACCGTGACCGGAGGGGGGAGTCTATGAAGAGTGCAATGGCTACGCTGCTGTTTCTGACAATCGCCTGGAGCGCCGTGCCCGGCGAAGGCGATTGGCCGTACTGGCGCGGCCCTGCCGCGGACGGCATGGCCGCAGGCGATGCCCCGCTGCATTGGAGCGACACGGAAAACGTCCGGTGGGCAACCGACATCCCGGGGCGCGGCAGCTCCAGTCCCGTCGTGTGGGGCGACCGGATCTTCGTGACCACGGCGATCCCCGCCGGCGCGCCGCCCAAGCCGGAACCGGAGCCGGCGGCCGACCCGGCGGCAAAGCGCGGCGGGGGATTTCGGCTGACGACGCCCGGCCCCCAGCCCGAACACAAGTTCGACCTGCTCTGCCTGGACCGGAAAACCGGTAAAGTCCTCTGGCAGCGGACGGCCACCTCCGCCGTACCGCACGAGGGGCATCACCCCACCTACGGAAGTTTCGCATCCAACTCCCCGGTCACGGACGGCAAGCATGTCTACGCCTTCTTCGGCTCCCGCGGCGTGTATTGCTATGACCTTCAGGGCAACCTCATCTGGAAAAAGGACTTCGGGGTCCAGATGCGCATGCGGATGGCCTTCGGGGAGGGGATGGCGCCCGTGATCTCCGGAGACCGCCTCATCCTCGTGTTCGATCACGAAGGGGATTCCTTCATGGCCGTGCTCGACAAGAACACCGGCGGTGAAATCTGGAAGGCGGACCGCGACGAGCCATCCAACTGGTCAGCCCCACTGGTCGTGGAGCACCAGGGAAAGAAGCAGGTCGTGGTCAGCGCCACCAATAAGGTGCGCAGCTACGGCCTCGATACCGGGAAGGTGATCTGGGAATGCGGCGGGATCGGCGTCAACCCGATCCCGCAGCCCGTGCGCCAGGACGACCTCGTCTTCGCCATGAGCGGCTATCAGAGTCCCAACCTCATGGCGATCCGGCTCGGCCGGGAAGGAGATCTGACCGGCACCGACGCCGTCGTCTGGAGCCAGACCCGGGGCAACTCCTATACCGCTTCCCCCGTCCTCCACGACAACAAGCTGTACGTCCTTACGGACAACGGCATGGTCAGCTGCTACAACGCCCGGACGGGGGAGCCGTATTATCATCAGACGCGCCTGCCCAAACCCTACAGCTTCAAGTCGTCCCCCGTCGGGGCGAACGGCAAGCTGTACCTGGCCAGCGAGAACGAGGACGTGGTGGTGCTGCGCATGGGTGAAAAATTCGAGGTCCTCGCGACCAATACCATGACCGACCAGGTATTCATCGCCACTCCGGCCATCGTCGGGGGAGAGATCTATCTCAGGGGCCAGAACCGTCTGTTCTGCATCGGCGGAAAGTAGCGTAGAGAGAGGATCCATCATGAAGATCGTGGTTGCGGGGGGGTCCGGGTTCATCGGGTCCCATGTGGTCGACGTGCTGCTGGAACAGGGACAGGAGGTCGTCATTTACGATCTCGAGGCGCCGCGTTTCGGTCAGAAATGCGGCTTCGTCCGGGGCGACACGCGGGACGTCGACCGGATGGCGCAGGTGCTCAAAAGCGGCGATATCGTGTACCTGATCGCCGCGGAGGCGAACGTAAACCGCTTCTATGAAAGCCCCCTGTTTTCCAACGACATTACCGCCAATGCGGCGCTCGCCGTGCTGGAAGCCGCCCGGCGCACCGGCGCGGCGCGCGTGATCCTGGCCTCGACCGAGTGGGTCTACGGGTCGCTGCCCGAGGCGGGCGAGGAGAACATCACCGAGGACACGCCCTGCACGGACAATCCCGACCACCTCTACACTTCATCGAAGATCGCCGCCGAGCTCTTCTGCAAGAACTACCGCAGTCTCTACGGCGTGAACTACACCATCATGCGCTACGGCATCCCGTTCGGGGAACGCGCACGGCCGGAGACCGTCACGCCCATTTTCATCCGGCGGATCGCCAACGGCGAACCGATCACGATCCACGGGGACGGGAGCCAGTCGCGCCAGTTCATCTATGTGAAGGACCTCGCGCGGGGCAACGCGGCCTGCCTGAAGGCGGCGGCCGAAAACCAGGTCTTCAATCTCAACGGCAAAAAGAAGGTCAGCGTGCTGCAAATCGTCAAAACGATCGAGGGGATTCTGGGAAAAAAGGCGACGGTGAAATTCGTCGAAGACCGGAAGGGCAATTTCAAGGGCCGCTTCATATCCTCCGAAAAGGCGCGCCGCCTGCTCGATTGGGAGGCTCAGCTGGACTACGAGGACGCCATGCGGATGTATGCGGCCCGGTTTTTGGAGTCCTGAGGCCCCGGCCGCGCTCCCTCCCGCGGCCACAGATCCGAAATCCGCAAACCGGGAAGAACTATGAAATACCCTGTCGTTTGTCTGGAGCGAAATACGTCGATCCAGAAGGCTATCCTGCGCATCGCGCACAGCCGGTTCGACTGCGCTTTTGTGTTGAGCGAGACCGGCGAATACCTCGGGGGCGTATCCGTCGCCGATCTCCGCCGTCTGCTGATCAGCGGGGCCCGCGGCGAAGAACCGGTCGACGCCTACCCGATGAAGCATGCCTACAGCCTTACGGAAGAATCCCTGCGAAACCCGAAGCTGGCCGCCCGCCTGCTGTCGGACATGGAATTGAACGGCGTGCGGATCCTTCCGGTGCTGGGGCCGGACCGGCGCATCGTCGCGATCCGCGCGATCGAAGACCTTTCCGAACTGCACGGATTCCCGAAGGCGGATTCCGCCCCGATCGAACCGGCCCGAAGAGTCCTGGTGGTCGGGGGCGCAGGCTACCTGGGCAGCGTTCTGACCGGGAAGCTCCTCGGCCGCGGCTTCCGGGTGCGAATCCTGGACAGTTTCATTTACGGCCGCCGGTCGCTGGATTCCTTCGCGAGCAACGAGAACCTGGAGGTCCTCGAGGGGGACTTCCGCAACATACACACCTGCGTCGGTTCCCTGTCCGAGGTCGACGCCGTGGTGCTTCTGGCCGCCATCGTGGGAGACCCCGCGTCGAAAGTACGGCCGACCGAAACGATCGAAACCAATGTCCTGGCCGCTCAGGCGCTGGCCTCCGCGAGCCGGCTGCACCACATCAACCGCTTCATCTACGCGTCCACCTGCAGCGTCTACGGGATCGGGGGCGACCTGCTCGATGAAAACGCGCCGCTCAATCCCGTATCCCTCTATGCGCGCACGAAGATAGAGTCCGAAAAGATCATCCTGGGGATGGGAAACGATTATTTCAGCCCGACGATCCTCCGCATGGGCACCCTGTACGGCTATTCCAACCGGATGCGCTTCGACCTGGTCGTGAATACGATGAGCATGAAATCGTTCGTGGACGGGAAAATCCAGGTCTTCGGGGGACGGCAGTGGCGCCCGCTCCTGGGGGTGGAGGATGCCGCGGAGGTCTATGTCCGGTGCCTGGAGGCGAACCTGCAGGACGTGGGGAACCAGGTATTCAACGTGGGATCCGATGCCCAGAATTACCAGATAGACCAGGTGGCCGAAATCATCGGGGCTTCCCTTGGGGGGATCCCGATTTCAAGGGACGATTCCAACCTCGATGCCCGCGATTACCGCGTCTCTTTCGCAAAGCTGGCCCGGACGCTCGGATTCGCGCCCGGCCAGGCGATCGGACAGGAGGCGCACGCCATTTATCAGAAGCTGCGTTCGGGAGAGATACGAAATCCGGCCCAGAAGATTTACTACAACCACTATTTCGACTCGACCGAGGAATAGGGCGCCGGCGGACAAAATCCCGAAAACCATTTAAAATGAAAATTTATGGAATTCCGAATGCTTTTCTCCGGCTTTTGGTGTAATATATTCAGGCAATGCAGCTGTAGTGCATCAAAGGAGCTTCCGATAAGCTGCCAGGGTTGATGAAGGATACAGCGCCAGTAAATCAAATGACTCCGGAACAATACGCATAGAAAATCAACCATCCTGCGTGGGTGAGATACGTGCGCTGTGTGCGTATTCCGGGGTTTTTAAAAGGAGAGCAATGCCTGTACGTTTGTTTGTGGGGAACCTGCCCTACGAGACGACCGAAACGGAACTGAGGGAGTTTTTCTCGTCCATCGGTCAACTCTCGAACGTGATCATCCCCGTGGACCGTGAGACGGGGAAACGCAGAGGGTTCGCTTTTGTCGAGTTCAGCGACCCGGCCCATGCCGCTGAGGCGAGCCGCCGTCTGAACAACCAGCCGTTCAAGGGGCGCAACATTACCATTAACGAGGCGCGCGCACGGGAAAGCCGTCCGGACTCCGGATCGGGACCGCGGTCCGGATATTCCATGCGGCCTGCCGGAACCGGTTTTACGCCCCGGCCGCAGTTCGCCCAAAGGCCTTCCTTCAACAGCCCGGATTTCGGCGCAAATCCGATGGAAGGCGGAAGGGCATCCCGGGCGGAGCGGCGCAGCCGCAACTTCGGCCCCGATGCCAAGCCGGCCCGGAAACGGAAAACCAACTACGGTGCCAAGGGCGGAGAGACGGGCTGGAAAAAAGGCCCGCTCCGCGAACGGACCGGGGGGCAGTTTTTCGGCGACTACGAAGACGACTCTTACGATGATGCGGATCTGGATTACATGAAGTCCTCGAAGGACTCCGAGGAAGAAGACGCCGGATAGGCCCATCGGTCCAAGCATCCTCTCGAGGCAGCCCGATCATTGCATCGAACCGCGGCGGAACCTGCGCCGCCGGGACATTCAGTTTCTCCACAACGTCCGCGGGTGGAGGTGTGCGCCCATTCCTGCGCACGATCGCCTGCGGATTCCGGATTGCCGCCCGGACGCGGCGACCCGGAATCCGAATCTCGGCGCGCGCCGGCCCCCATCAACGACAAATAGGCCCCCTTCCCCGGACCATGCGGATCGAGCCGCCGGGACAAGGCGCCTTCGCGAACGATGCGGATCTTGGTCCCTCCGAAGCCGGGAAAATCCAGTTGAGCGATTTTCCCTAAAGCGATATGCTGAAACACTCATGCAGCCGTGCGCCGGCGCCGTTTCAACGCATCATGGCGCCGCAATCGCGGGATTCGGGTGGCCGCTCCCGGAATCCTCACCGGACGGAATCCGGGCGGAGACAGGCCGCCGACCGTCGATTTATCGCCGGCAGATGCGGTCCGCGCGGCGATCAGGAAAGGTAAGGATATGTCGAAAGTCATCACCGCCCGGCAGGCGGCCATGTTGATCAGGGACGGCGCCACGGTCGGCGCCAGCACGCAGGGGATGTCCGGATGGGCGGAGGAAATCGCCGTCGGCATCGAGGAGAGGTTCCTGGAATCGGGGCATCCGAAAGACATCACCTTCGTGCACAGCTGCACCTGCGGGGACTACAAGAAGAGAGGGAGCACGCACCTGGGCCACGAAGGCCTGACCAGGCGGCTGATCTGCGGGCACACGCTGACTTCCCCCAACATGATCCGGCTGATCCAGCAGAACAAGATCGAGTGCTATCTGCTCCCGCAGGGCGTGATCTGCCAGCTGTGGCGCGCCATCGCGGGCAGGAAGATCGGCGTCCTCACCTCCGTGGGCCTCGGCACGTTTGTCGATCCGCGGATCGAGGGGGGGAAGGTCACCTCGATCACGCAGGAGGACCTGGTCAAGGTCGTCGAGCTGGAGGGGCAGGAGCTGCTGCTCTATAAACCGTTCCCGATCGACGTCGCCCTGATCCGCGGCACGGTGGCCGACGAAAACGGCAACCTCACGATGGACAACGAATCCGTCATCATGGAGGCGCTCCCGCTGGCCATGGCGGCCAAGAACAGCGGCGGCATCGTCATCGCGCAGGCTCACGACCTGGCCATGGCCAACATGCTCCACCCCAAGAACGTCAAGGTCCCGGGAACCCTGATCGACTATGTCGTGATCGCCACCAAGCCGGAAAACCACTGCCAGACGCAGCAGACCTATTTCAGCCCGGCCCTGGCCGGCCACATCAAGATCCCCTTGGATGGCATTCCGCCGATCCCGCTGGACGCCCGCAAGATCATCGGCCGCAGGGCCGCGATGGAACTCTCCTCGGGCGACGTCATCAACCTGGGCGTGGGAATCCCCGCCGTGATCGCCAGTACGGTGGCCGAAGAGGGCATGAGCAACAGGATCACCATCACGACGGAGCTCGGCGTATTCGGCGGCGTGCCCGCGCTCGGACTCGACTTCGGCGGCGCCGTCAACGCGCAGGCCATGATCGAACACGCCTCGATGTTCGATTACTACGACGGCGGCGGTCTGGATGCGACGTTCGTGGGGCTGGCCCAGGCGGACAAAAACGGCGACGTCAACGTCAGCCGTTTCGGCGACCGGGTGGCCGGGCCGGGCGGCTTCATCAACATCACGCAGAATTCCAAGAAGGTAGTCTTCTGCGGCATGTTCGCCATGGGGTCGGAGGAGGTGATCGAGGACGGGAAGCTGCGCATCGTCAAACAGGGCAACGCGAAGAAGTTCATCGACCGCGTGGAGCAGATCACCTTCAGCGGCGCCTTCGCGGCCCGTAAAGGCACCCCCACCCTCTTCGTCACGGAGCGCGGCGTCTTCCGCCTGGAAAAGCAGAAACTGATCCTGACGGAGATCGCCCCGGGGGCGGACCTCGAGCGGGACATCTTCGCGATGATGGACTTCAGACCGGTCGTGTCCCCCGATCTCAAACTCATGGACGCCGCCCTGTTCCAGCCCGAATGGGGAAAACTCGGAGAGCTTCTCGAAAGGAAGAAAGGAGCTTGATCCCATGCATATCCGCTGCCTGATAGGAAGCCCGCGCAAAAACAGCAACAGCGCCGCCATCGCCGCGAGATTCGCGGAAACGGCCGCCGGCCTCGGAGCCCGCGTGGACACCGTCGTCCTGAACGACCTCCGCTACCGCGGCTGCCAGGGGTGCCTCGCGTGCAAAACCGGGTCGGAGACCTGCGTGCTCGACGACGACCTCGCGGGAGTGCTGGAATCCCTGAAGTCGGCCGACGTCGTCGTCATGGCGCTGCCGGTCTACTGCTCGGACGTTCCGGGCCAGTTCAAGTGCTTCATCGACCGCACGTATTCCTACCTGAAGCCGACGTTCATGACGGATCCCGACCCTTCCCGGGTCCCGGCGGGAAAGAAGCTCGTGTTCATCCTGGCGCAGGGAGCGCCGATGGAGGACCTGTTCGCCGACATCCCGCAGCGCTATATGGGATTCCTGAAGCGTTCGATGGCGTTCGGGGACGCCCACCTGATCCGCGCGATCGGGGTCGGGGGAGGGGGCGCCGTCGGGGTTTCCGGCCGGTACCTGGCGCAGGCCGAAGATCTCGCCCGGGCAATCGTCAAACCGTCCTGAGGATTCGCGGGAAGCCGTCCCGGCCCGCTTCATTCACGGAGTTCCCGCCGCTGCGCTTTCGCGTGGTAGATGCCGCCGCGGGACGCGAGCCGTTCCAGCGCTTCCCGCAGGCGGGGCGCCACGCTGCCGGGCGGCGCATCGGCGAACGGGGTCTGCGGCAGCGGCGCGAAAACGTGCGGGTGAATGCGCGCGCCCATGCGGACTACGTCTTCCATGACGGCGAGGCTCTCGCGCAGGTCCTCGCCGCTTTCGCCGGGAAGCCCGTAAATAAAGTCGACGATGACCTTGTAGCCGCATTTTCGCGCCAGCGAAACGGCGGCCAGGACCTGTTCGACGGAATGCGCCCGGCGGCAGGCGTCCAGCATTCTCCTGCTGCCCGACTGCGCGCCGATCACGATCTCGTCGTTGTCGGCAAATTCCTTCAGCAGGCCGAGCGTTTCCGGGGTGACGTGCTCCGGCCTCGCTTCGGATGGGAAGTGCGCAAACAGGATGCGCGCCTTCGGCGTGAGCGCCCGCCGCAGAGAAGAAAGCAGGTCGCGCACCGCGTCCAGGTTGAGCCGCCGCCCGTCCGGCGACCCGTAGGAGAACGCGTTGGGCGACAGGAGGCGCACGACCTTGCGGTTCCCCGAACGGAGCGCTTCCGCCTGCCGTACGACGCTGTCGACGCTCCGGTGCCGCAGCCGGACTCCGAAGATGCGCGACGTCTGGCAATAGCTGCAGGCGAAGGCGCAGCCCCGCGTGATCTCGATCGGCCCGAACATGCCCCGCCCCGGGGAAATGGACCAGGCCGAATCCAGGCAGACCGTTCCGGGCGGCGACAGCACCCCGGCGGCCGCGCGTCCTTCCGCCAGGTCCCGGATCGCCCCGGGAAAATTCGCCTCGGCCTCGCCGCGGAAAACGGCGTCGGCGCCCGCGCCCAGCAGGTCTTCCGGGCGGGCCGTCGCGTGCGGTCCGCCGGCCAGGACGCCGACGGCCGGCCCGCAATCGGCCCGCAGCCGCCCGATGAGGCGCCGCATCTCCCCCACCTGGCAGGTCATGACCGACAGCGCGACGACGGCGCGTCCGTGCCGCCGCACGGCCTCCCGGGCGCGCGCGAGCACGGAGTCTCCGGTCGTGGGGAGCGCGATGGGAATGCCCGCGAGATCCGGGACCGCGTCGAGGGCGCCGGCGAGCGCGTTGAAGCTGTAGCAGTTCAGCCGGTGATAGTAAAAAATCAGGAATGGGTCGGCAATCATTTTAGCGGTCGGCTACCGGTTTTCAACCCTCAGCGGTGGCGGGGCCGGTTTCCGGAAGGTTGTTTATACCCAGCCGCGCAGCTTGCAGGCTTCGGCGACGCGCGCGACCGCCACCAGCATCGCGCCCAACCGGGGGTGGACCTTGTGCGCCTGCACCGCGCTGTGGACCGTGCGGTAGGCGCGCGTCATGGCCGCGTCGAGCCGCTCGTACACGAGGCTCTCCTCCCAGTAGTACGTGTCCCGGTTCTGCACCATCTCCAGGTGCGACGCGGCCACGCCGCCGCCGTTGGCCAGGATGTCGGGAATCACGTGGATCCCCTTCCCGTAAAGAATCGTGTCGGCCTGCGGGGTGGTGGGCCCGTTGGCCAGTTCGCAGACGATGCGCGCGCGAATGCGTCTGGCGTTTTTGACGTTGATGGCGTTCTCCAGCGCGGCCGGATAGAGCACGTCCACGTCCAGTTCCAGCAACGCCGCCGGATCGACAGGGTCGGCGCCCGGGAAGCCCACGACGGAGCCGGTCCGCAGCTTGTGGCCGACCAGGTCCCTTGGATTGAGCCCCTTCCTGTTGAGGATGGCGCCGCTCGAGTCGGAGACGGCGACCAGCGTCCCCCCCCGCAGCAGGTCCTGGTGGAACAGGGCGGCGCGCTGGCCCGTGCTCCCGAATCCCTGGATGGCGTACGTCCCGTGCGGATCCACGCCGAAGGCCTCGCAGGCTTCCCGCACGACGATGACGCCGCCGCGCGCGGTCGCGTTGCGGCGCCCCTCGCTGCCTCCCAGCGCCAGGGGCTTGTTGGACATGACGCCCGGCTGGTGCCGGTTCGTGATCGTCTCGTACTCGTCCATCATCCAGGCCATGGTCTGCGGATTTGTGTACACGTCGGGCGCGGGCACGTCGCGGTCGATGCCGATGTGCTGCCACAGCGCCCGCACGTAAGCCCGGGAAACGTTCTCGAGCTCGCGCGGGGACATCTTCCGCGGGTCGCACACGACGCAGCCCTTGCCGCCGCCCATGGGAAGATCGAGGACGGCCGTCTTCCAGGTCATCCAGCTGGCGAGCGCCCGGATGCTGCCGGTCGTCTCGTCCGGGTGAAACCGGATGCCTCCCTTGGCCGGGCCGCGGGCGAAGTTGTGCTGGATGCGGTACCCGTGCAGGATGCAGGTCTCGCCGTTGTCCATCTTCACCGGAAGCGTGAATTTGTATTCCCGCTGGGGCCAGAGCAGCAGGTCGAGCGTCGCCCGGTCCAGGTTCAGCAGCTCTGCCGCCGCCCGTATCTGGGATTGTGCCACCTCGAAGGAGTTATAGGATTGCATCGGTCATTCCTCCTCTCCGGACGGCGGATGCGGTCCGGCTTCTTCCGAGATGTCGAGGATGATGCGGTACCAGCAGTTCTTGCAGACCAGGGCCCGGTCGATGGTGAGCAGCACCTGCTGCCAGGGGCTCAGTTCCCGGCCGCAGTGCGGGCAGGCATCCGGCACCCTGCGGGGTTTGGGAAACGATTCCTTTTCGCTGTTGTCCGCCAAGATCCTACTCCGGTTTCAGGATGATGCCCTTGTTCTGGTGCCCGTCGACCTTCGCCACGACCGGACGCGTCAGCCGGATGTGGCGCACGAACTCCTTCTCTTCCGCGACGGGCTGCGCGCGCAGCCATTCCCAGTCGACGAAGCCGTCCCGGGTGATCGAGTTGATCGTGAAATAGCTGATCCGGAACGACGTGATGTTGTGGAAAAAATGCGACCCCTGGGACGGGTCCACTTCCATGTCCTTGAATCCCGCCTCGACGATCACCTTCGCGCCGGAGATCTGGTCCCACTTCACGGGGATCCCGAGCCAGGGGTCCAGCGATCCCCAGCGGCCCACGCCGATGAGCAGGTACGGAGTGCGCCGGGCCACCAGGCTTTCGTTGAAGAGCATCACCTCGCGGGCCGCCTCGCGGCTCCGCGCCCGCTCGAACCGCTCCACGTCCACGTACACGATGTCGAAGATCCCGTCCGAGACGCCGTGGCCCAGGACCTGCGCGCTGCGGCAGAGCAGCCGGTCCCCGGGCACGTCCTCGATTTCCAGCGGATCGGATTCCTTGCTGAGGCCGAGCGGCCGCAGCTGCAGCAGCGCGAACTCCCTCGGCTGCCCGGGAGGGACGGACAGCGTGACGGCGAACTCCATCTCGATGGGGGCGCCCATCCCCCACCGGCCCATGTCCATCAGCAGCTCGGTGATGCGCGGCAGGGGGAAGATCTTGTTCCGGAGGATGGGTGCGAAGCTCACGATCCGGATGCCGGGCCGCGACGTGCCGTCGTACAGCGCGTCGTTCTCGGGGGAATAGGTGGACGCCAGGCCGGAAAGCGTACCGTCCGTATCCGCCTCTTCCAGGCCGAAGCTCTTGACGAGCGTGTCGCGCGTCTCCAGCGTCTGCGTCGGCGGCGCGTTCAGGTCGAGCGCGAAAAATTCGTTCTGGTTGTTGGCCAGCGGCTCGGAAGACGTGAAAAACTGGAGCAGGTGATCGGGATATTTGGGGCAGAACCGGACGGTTACGCCCCCGTCCACGATCGTCTTGCCGAGGCCGAGGGCGACGCTGACGACGCCGTCCAGCGGCTTCTGCGGCGGGACGGGGTAAAAATTGTAGGACTTCGCCACGCCCGCAAAATCCGGATAGAACCGCGGCCCGTGCCTTTTGCCGACCATCTTCTGGACGATGACCGACATCTTCTCCTCTTCGAGGCGGTAGTCGGTGACCTTGAAGTAGTCCTTGGCCGGCTGGTAGTAGGTCGAGGCATAGACGCGCTTGATCGTGGTCACGAGCTGACCGAGCCGCACGAACGGGTCCGGGTGGTTGTTCGGGATCATGTAGGTCTGGTACACGCCGGCGAACGGGTGGTACTGCGAGTCTTCCAGCATGCTCGAGGAGCGCACGGCGAGCGGCTCGCGGACCAGGTGCAGGAAGGCCGCCAGGTCTCCGAGCAGGCCCTCGGGGAAGACCGCCTGGAGAAAACGCCGCGTGATCTCGGCGTCGTCGGTGGATTCCAGGGCGAACCGGCGCAGGTTGTTCGCGTCGAGGAACCGGTCGAAGAGCTCCGCCCCCAGCACGACGGCGGGCGGGACGGCGATCTGCACGCCCTGGAACCGGTGGCGCACCTCGTAGTTGTTGATCAGCGTATTCAGGAAGCCGAGGCCGCGCGCCTTGCCGCCGAGCGACCCGCCGCCGATGCGGGCGAAACTCGTCTCCGGGTCGAACGTGTCCTTGTTGAATTCCGTGATCAGGCCCCGCTGCTGCAGCCGGGTGTAGGCGCCGAGCGAGGAGATCAGGTCCTCGCGCAGCCCGTCAACCGTGGGGAAATCGGACACCTTGCGCGGCCGGAGCTTGTGGGCGAGCCAGAACTCGGTCCGGGCCTTGAGCCAGTTGGAAAAATGGTTGCGCTCGGCGTGATACCGGACGCTGGCCTCGGGCACCTGCTGCAGCTGCTCGCGCAGGCTCTTCAGGTCGGACGCCCGGCCCACCTCGATCCCTTCGGGCGTGCGGAAAACGAAATCGCCGAAGCTGAAATATTCGGTCATGAAGCGGCGCAACAGGAGCGCCGGGTTCGGCGAATCCTTCGGCATGAACGACAGGCGCAGGTCGCGGGCCTCGGCCTCGTAATCCGAGGTCAGGGACTGCAGCATGATGGGCAGCTCCGGATTCTCCTGCCGGGCCGCCTTGGCGAACCGGATGCCCGCGCCGTGGTCCGGCTTCCCCTCGCGGGGGAAGTCGATGTCGGAGATAATGCCCAGGATGTGCTCCCGGTACTTCTCGAAGTAATTCCAGGCCTCTTCGTAGGTGCGGCAGAAGAGGATCTTGGGCCGCGCGACGGTCCGGAGGAACTTGTGCGACAGGTTGATGCCTTCGGAGACCAGCCGCTGGGACTGGCTGAGCAGCTCCGTGTACAGGATGGGGAGGAGCGTCGAATAATAGTGGATGTTGTCCTCGATGAAGATGATCGACTGGACCCCGACGAGGCGCGTGTCGTGGTCGACGTTCATCCGGTCTTCGAGGTGCTTGATGATGCCGACGATCAGCCGGAAGTCGCCCTGCCAGACGAAGACGCGGTCGAACGCCTCCGTGCAGTTCTGCGCCCGGAGGTCCTTGAGTTCGCGGCTGTCGTACGCCAGGAGGATGATGGGGATCCTGACGCCCGCCTCCCGCGCGAGCGTGGCCAGCCGCACGGCCGTCATGTCTTCGACATGCAGCGTCGTGAGGATGAGGTCGAAGCGCCGCTCGTCCTTGGCCAGCGCGATCGCCTCCTTCCCGCTCGACACGCGAGTCAGTTCCGGGGTGTGGCTCAGGTTGAGGCTCTGGTATTCGTTGCTGATCAGCTCGTCGAAGCGGCCTTCTTCCTCGAACAGGTAAAGATCGTACAGGCTGGAGACGAGGAGGACGTCCCGTATCCTGTGGCGCATCAGGTTCTGGAATCCCTGAAAACGCGTCCCGTAACCGTGTTCGATCCAGAGCGGATCCAAGTGTTCTTCTGCCACGAGCGTGAGTCCCGTCCTTCAGTATAAAACAATAGCCACGAATTGCACGAACGTTCCCGGCCGGCGGCCGTTCCGTCGCATCCGTGCAATCCGT